>DASQFU010000047.1:0-5633 GCA_035632955.1 Candidatus Limnocylindria bacterium | reverse complement strand
TCGGCGAACGCTGGGCGTCGGGAATGCCGAGCGCCTAGGTCCCGCGCCTCGCGGCCCCGCGAAAGGAAGGCCGGCCGTGCTTTCTCGTCAGGGCTGGAACAGGTATGACGCCTTGAGGAACACGGTGCGGCCGGTCGCGCGATGCCGGTCGCCCATCCGATCCAGGTCGCCATTCACGCCGACGTACAGGACCGAGCCCGGGTGAATCACGTAGGCGAGCAGAGCATCGACGTCGAGATGATCGGCGTCGGTGTCGTATTGCGGATAGAGGCGCGCGAACAGCCGGCGCGTGAACTGGTACGTCGTCTTCGCGCCGACGACCAAGATGTCGTACACTTCGGCGCCGCCATACGAGCGGCTGAAGCGGTTGCGCGTGGCCGTCACCTCGGACGTGAGACGGGGATCAGGCCGAATCGTGCCGATCAGCTGATAGGACTCCTGCCAACCGAGGAACGAGGCGGAATCCGTCGGCGCGTAAAAGATTCCGTCCTCGAGCGTCGCGAAGAAGCTCATGCCGAGCGGCCGCCACAGCGTGTTCTCGAGCTCCAGGATGTAGCGGTTGCGGTCGTATTCCCGTGACCGCCAGCGCTCGATCACGTGCGCGAAGCGTGTGTGCAGGCGGGTCTGCTTGTGAAACGACCACTCGACCGCACCGGCCAGACGCCGCTCCTGGAGAATGCCGCGCGCGTCGTGGATCACGTTGCCGTTGCTCTGCGGCTGCCAGGTCCGGAGCGGGCCGCGCTTGGGCCGCATCGTCACGTGGCCTTCGAACGCGCTGGTCCGCGCATCGACGCGATCGAGAAAGCCGGATTCGGTGCGGAAATCGGGTCCCAGATAGTCGTGATATCCGAGCACGTAACTGGTGCCGTCCTGGTACCAGGCGTTGGTCGTGTAGAGCGCGTCCGAGAACTGTTCCCGCACGTCGCGCACCGCTCCCGACACCGCGGTGCTGTCCACCCGGGTCCAGCTTCCCCCGATCTGCCCGCTGAAGAAGAAGCTCCGAGACAAGCGGAGTCGCGTGTCGGCGGCGACGACCGTGTTCTGCGCCCCGTTGGGAACTCGTTGAATGATGCCACCCGTGTCGCTCGCGAGCGATTCCCGATCGCTTCGGTGGTCCGTGATCAGAAGCCCGACGTTCGAGTTCTCGCCGATGTCGTAGCGAGCGCGCCCGATGCTGAACCAGCCCTGCGTGAGGCCGTCCCCGAACGCACGGCCCCCGACTCCGTCGATGCTGCTCCCGCCGTCGTCGCGCACCGCGATCGCGCCCAGACGCCACCGCCCGGCCTTGCCGGTGAGCTTGCCGCCGAACGCGGGGTCGGCGATACGGCGCGTGTAGACGAGGTTGTAGGGCGTCGCGAAGATCTCGGAACCCTCGAGGAAAAACGTCCGCTTCTCCGGGAAGAACAGCGGAAAGCGACGGTTGACGTCGATCTGCAGGGCGTCGGCCTCGATCTGGCTGAAGTCGGGGTTGAGGGTTCCGTCCAGCGCCATGGTCGCCGTGAGCCCGTACTTCACGTCCAGGCCGACGTCCGCCTCGGTACGGTCGTTCCAATCCGAGGCGTCTTCGTTCGCGTCGAACGTGCGCGACGCGAAGTTCGTCGACGACACGTAGGGTTGAAGCTCGAGTCCGCCGCCGCCTCGCAGGCTTGCGAGGCCGCCGAGATCTCCAGCCTGCAGCATGATGTCGCCCTGGACGCCCTCGCGGTACAGCGGCCACGTGCACACTTCGTCGTTCTTCGTGATCTCGCGCCTGATCCAAAGACCCCAGCGCCCGTCTCCGCTCTGGGGAAAGCGCAGCGCCTGCAGCGGCACCGCGATCTCCGACGCCCAGCCCTCCGCGTCGCGCGTGGATTCGGCGTCCCACACCGAGTCCCAGTTGAAGTCCGGTTCGTCGCCGTCGAGGATGCCGTCGAGCTGAACGCCGTACGGATTCACGCCGAAGATGTAGGCGCGATGAAAGTCGCGGTAGGTGTCGAGGTGAATCGAGATGTGATCGCCATCGAGGATCTGATCGCGCGGAGTGAGGCTCGCGCGCACCGCGCCGGGGCTCCGGTTCGCGCAGCGAATGCCGAAGTAGAGGTGGGAGTCGTCGTGCAGGACGCGGACTTCGGTCGATTCGGACGGCGCCTCACCCTCGCGCACCAGGATGAGGCGGAACGCGGTGATCGGTGGTGCGCGCTCCCAATCCGTCTCGTCCATCCGGCCATCGACGCGGATCGGCCCGCCGGCGCGCACGACTTCGATTTGGGGCCGCTCCGCCCCCTCCACCGGCTCGGCCGTCATGCCCAGCGCGAGGAGGCTAAGGAGAACCGCGAGAAGAACTCGCTTCATCCTCTCCCGCCCGGCGAGATGCCGAGGCGACGCAGCCGGGAATAGTCGGTGGTGCTGCTCTTGGCCGGCTGGACTTCGGAGATCTCGCGCATCGCGTGCAGGTAACCGAACAGCGGACGGTTGTCCTCGGTGCGCCGCCGGAACTGAATCTCGGCGCGCATGAGATCGTGGCGCACATGCAACGCGCCCGGCCCGAGCGACGGCCCCTGACGCCGGAGCGCGATCACGACCGGGTGATCGAGCGAGGTCGCGTGCTCGGAATGCACGGTGAACTCGGGGCCCACGCTGGCCGGCACCATCAACGTTTCGCCGAGCTGCATCCAGGGATCGATCCAGCCTTGCCAAGCCGCGGTGCGCACTTCCAGAGGTCGTTCGAGTTTGACCGGCCCGACGGCCAGCACGCGCCACATCGGAGATTGCGAGGGCCGCGACGCGTCGTGGTGCAGGTCGACCGTGATCTCGAGCTCACCGAGGCGTCCACGCGCCTGTGGACCGCGGCCCGGCAGGGTTTCGACGACGCCGCCACGCAGCATGCGCCGGACCTCATCGAGCGCCTGCGTTCGCGCGCGCGCGACGCGACCGATCGATCGCAGGACCATGCCGAGCGCGATCACAGCGGCCGCTGCGGCAACGATCCAAAGGAGCTGCGACATCCATACCTCCGAGGGGCGGGGGCCGACGATTGGCCGGCCTGGCTGGAGTCTCCCCCCTGGGACGACGACGTGCAAGCGCACAGGCCCCGATTTGTCGGAGTCATGCGGACCGATTCGCAAGTCTCGGCCGCGTTGTCGCGCCTGTGATATCGGCAAGCCCGGGCACGGCGCAGACCCCAACTGCAAGCGCGACAGAGCCGTCCAATGAAACGGGCGTGCAATCGCCGCGGCCGGTATGTGAAGCTCCTTGGTCGTGCGCGCCCCAGAGGCGCGGTCTCGTTCCCTGGGCGGAACGAGACCGCGGGGACGTCTTGAAACTGACAGTCGCTCGGAGGTGGCCATGGAATGGTGCTCATTCGTCCCGCTGCTGATCCTGCTCGCTGTCCCCAGGAGCGATCCGCCAAGTCCCCTGGTCCACACCTACTCGATCGTTGCCCGGGATCCGGCGACCGGTGAGATGGGCGTCGCCGTTCAGTCCCATTACTTCTCGGTCGGCCCGATCGTGCCGTGGGCGGAGGCCGGCGTCGGCGCGGTGGCAACCCAATCGCTGGTGCTCGTGGACTACGGGCCGAAGGGTCTCGATCTCATGCGGGGCGGCCTCACGGCTCAGCAAGCGCTCGACTCTCTCGTGCGCACCGACGCGCACTCCGAGGGGCGTCAAGTGGCGATGGTGGACGCGCGAGGCACGGTCGCGGTCCACACCGGGCCGAGCTGCATCCCCGACGCCGGCCACCAGCAGGGCGCCAACTACTCCGTCCAGGCCAACCTGATGGCGAACGCGACCGTGTGGCCGGCGATGGCCAAGGCGTACGAAGCGGCGCAGGGAGACCTCGCGGAGCGCATGATGCAGGCTCTGGAAGCGGCGGAACGGGCGGGCGGCGACATCCGCGGCCAGCAGTCGGCGGCGATCCTGATCGTGAAGGCTCAGTCCACCGGCAAGCCTTGGATGGATCGCGTCATGGATCTGCGCGTCGAAGATCACGAGGAGCCGCTGAAGGAGCTGCGCCGCCTGATCCGGCTGCGCCGGGCGTACAACCTCGAAGACCAGGGCGACACCTACATCAGCGAGAAGAAGCCGGCCGAAGCCATGAAGGCCTACGAGGAAGCCGCGCGACTCGCACCCGATGTGGTCGAGCTCCAGTTCTGGGCCGCGGTGTCGATGTACACGAACGATCGCAAGCCGGAGGCGCTCAAGTTGTTTCGTACCGTGTTCGCGCGCGATCGCAGGTGGGTCGATTTGATCCCGCGGCTGGCCAAGGCTGGGCTGTTCCCGAACGATCCCGCCCAAATCGAGGAAGTGCAACGCTTGCGGCCACGCTCGCGGATGGATCGTGGCCGCTGAGGCGCGGATTACGATCCACGAAGCGCCGATGAGAACCGGAGGAGCATGAGCGAGGAGGAGAAAAAGAAGCACATCCGCTTCTCCGACGCCTGGCACGAAGCCAAGGATCTGGTACGGGCGCATCGTCCGCGACTGCTGCTCGGCCTCGGGCTGATGTTGATCAATCGCGCCGCCGGATTCGTGCTGCCGCTCTCGCCCAAGATCGTGATCGACGAGGCGATCGGCAAACACCGGCCCGAGCTGTTCCCGCTCATCGCCGGCGTGCTGGGCGCGGCCGTGCTGGTGCAGACCCTGACGTCGTTCGCCCTGTCGCAGATCCTGGGCGTGGCCGCGCAGCGAGCGATCTCCGACATGCGCAAGCGCGTCATGGAGCACGTCACGCGCCTGCCGGTCCGCTACTTCGACTCCACGCAGACCGGGATTCTGATCTCGCGCGTCATGGAAGACGCCGAGGGCGTGCGCAATCTGGTCGGCACCGGGCTCGTGCAGCTCACGAGCAGCGTCGTCACCGCCGTGATGGCGCTCGGCTGGCTGCTCTACCTCGACTGGAAGCTGACGCTGTTCAATCTCGTGTTTCTCGGCTTGTTCGGCGGCGGCATGACGTTCGCGTTCCGCCACCTGCGGCCACTGTTCCGGGACCGCGGCCGGATTCATGCGGAGATCACCGGGCGGCTCGCCGAAACGCTCGGCGGCATCCGCATCGTCAAGGCGTACAACGCCGAGCGCCGCGAGCAGCTCGTGTTCACGCGCGGCGCGCATCGCTTGTTCCGGCTGGTTGCCAAAACGATGACTGGCGTCTCTGCCGCGGGTGCCATCTCCGGCGTGATCGCAGGGGTGATCGGCGTGATCCTCGTGATGGTCGGCGGCCCCGCCATCCTTGCCGGCCGGATGACGCTCGGAGACTTCGGCACGTACATCGCTCTCACGGGCACGCTCGCGGCGCCGCTTCTCCAGCTCGCCTCGATCGGCACCCAGCTCACCGAAGCGTTCGCGGGCCTCGACCGGATCCGCGAGATTCTCGGCACAAAGACGGAGTTCGAAGGCGAACGGGAGCGCCAACCCGTGCACGCGCTGCGCGGCGACATCGCGTTCGAGGGCGTGAACTTCGCCTACACCCCCGGGGTGCCGGTGCTGAAGCGCATGAGCTTCAAGGCTCCCGCGGGCACGACCACGGCCCTGGTCGGCTCCAGCGGCTCGGGGAAGAGCACCATGATCGGCCTGATCATGGCGTTCAACCGGCCGACAGAGGGGCGGGTGCTCGTCGACGGCCGCGATCTCGGAAATCTGCGGCTCGGCGATTACCGCCG
>DASQFU010000046.1:0-5530 GCA_035632955.1 Candidatus Limnocylindria bacterium | reverse complement strand
CGTCGAGGAACAGCACTTCGGGATCGCTCACGAATCCGCGCGCAAAGTTCATGCGCTGGCGCTGCCCGGTCGAGAGCCGGTTGATGCGCGTTTGCGCCTGTTCCTGTAGACCGACGATCTCCATCAGCCCATCGACGCGCGGCCAGGCAACGTGGCTCGGAACGCCGTAGAACTGCGAGAACATCCACAGGCATTCGCGCACTGTGAGGATGCCGTAGCCGCTCGCCTCGCCGCCGGACACGAGGCTGATCCGGTGCCGCACGTCCTGCGCTTCGCGCACGACGTCGAAGCCCGCGACCCGCGCCTCTCCCGTCGTCGGATAGAGGAGCGTGCTGAGGATCTTGATCAGGGTGGTCTTGCCGGCCCCATTCGGGCCCAGCAGACCGAAGATCTCGCCGCGCTCGATGCGGATGTCGACCCCCGCCAGCGCCTGCACCTCGCCGCCGCCGCGGGACGCGCGGAAGGTGCGCCGGAGATCGCGGGTCTCGACGGCTGGGGAACGCTCGGGGTCGTGCGCAGGCATGGGAAGCCTCGCAGGCTAGGCAAGGGTCGCGGGAGTGTCAACGCGGAGAGGCGAGCTTCCGAGCCACGAGCACGATGCGATCTCCCCAGCGATTGACGAGCGCCGTCAGCGGCAGATTGACGGCATCGAGGGCGCCCATCACCAGCCGCTCGTGCGCGCGCTTTTGGCCGTGCGTGCGCCCGGGCGAGATCTTGCTCTCGCGCAGCTCGACGACTTCGAAACCGACCGCGCGGCACAGACGCACCAACGACGGCGGCGTGAACTCCCAGAGATGGTACGGCGGCTCGCGCAGGACGATGCTCCGGCCGGCGAGCCCGTAGAGCCCGAGCGCCAGGCGGCGCGCGAGCGAGTTGGTGGTGATCGGTCCGCGCAGGAACAAATGCCCGCCGGGCGCCAGCACCCGCACCACTTCGGCGAGTGCGGCACGGCAATCCGGTACGTGCTCGAGGACGTCGCCCATGTAGACCAGGTCGAAATGATCCGCCGGCAATCCAGCGGCGCCGAGCTCGCCGTGGAACACGTCGAGCCCGAGCGCGTGCGCGTGCGCCGCCGCTTCCGCCGACAGCTCGACCCCCTGGACTTGCCAGCCGCGCTCACGCGCGTGCTTCAGCAACCAACCGGCCGCACTGCCGATCTCGAGCAGGCGTCCGGGCGGGCCGAGCCGCGCGAAGGCGTCCAGCAGCCCGCGGTTCTCGTCTCGGAAGGCCGCCTCGTGGAACGAGCTGCCGGCGCTCCGGCCGCAGCGGAAATCGCGCTCGAAATACGGCGCGCGGTAGAGCTCGGCCAGACCATCGCCGTTCGGCTGCACGCGCAGGAACCGCATTCCGCAACCGCGGCAGACAGCGAGCGGAAACGAGGCGTCCCGGTATTCGTAGCGCAGCGGCAGGGACCCAAAGTCACTGCTACCGCATGCGAGACAACGATCGAGCGAGAGCGTTGCGAGCGGGCGCTCTCCGTTCATCCGCGACCGCGAGGCAACGCGTGAGCGATCGACGCGCCTCCGAGCACGCGCTCGCCGGAATAGAACACGCACACCTGGCCTGGGGTGACGGCGGTCTGCGGCGTCTCGAAGCGCACCTCGACACGACCATCCTCGAGCGGCTCGATCCGCGCGGGGGCCGGATCGTGATGCGAGCGGATCTGCACGCTCGCTGCGATCCCGGCCGCGGGCGGAACCGGCAGGAGCCAGTTCGCCGGCTCGGTCACCAGCCCCGGCGACTCGAGCGCGCCGCGCGGCCCGAGCGTCACGGTGTTCGACCCGGCGTCGATCCCGAGCACGTACAGCGGCTCCGCCGCCGGGACACCGAGCCCGCGCCGCTGCCCGACGGTGTAATGGAGGATGCCGCGATGGGCTCCCAGGCGCCGGCCGTCGCGGTCCACGAAGTCACCGGCGGCGGTGCCACGCGTCTCCCCGAGGTTCTTGACCATGAAGCCCGCATAGTCTCCGTCGGGCACGAAGCACAAGTCCTGGCTCTCCGGCTTGTCCCACACCGAAAGACCGAGGCGCTCGGCGTGTCCACGCACCGCCGGCTTGTCCAGCTCACCGAGCGGGAACCGCACGCTCGCCAACACCGCGTATGGAATCAGCGCCAGGGCATAAGACTGGTCCTTGCTCCGATCGCACGCTCGGAACAGGCCCCATGAGCCATCCTCCAGCGCCTCGACGCGCGCGTAGTGACCAGTCGCGAGCGCGTCCGCGCCGGTCAGCTCCATGCGCGTGATCAGATCGCCGAACTTCAGGTGCTGGTTGCAGAGCGCGCACGGATACGGAGTGCGGCCGCTCGCGTAGGCGTCGAGGAACGGTTGCAGCACGCGCTCGCGGAACACCTCCTCGGCCTCGACGACGTAGTGCACAAAGCCCATCCGGCGCGCCACCGTGCGTGCATCGTCGATCGCGTCGAGCGTGCAGCAGGCGCGCGGCGAGAGCGGCGACTTGCCGTAGCACCAGAGCTTGAGGGTGATGCCGGTGACCTCGTGCCCGTGCTCGGCGAGCAGGGCGGCGGCCACCGCGGAATCCACACCACCGCTCATCGCCGCGAGCACCTTGATCCGGCCGTTCCCACGGACGTCGCTCACCCCCGCGCCTCCGCGCCGAGCGGCGTCGTCGCGGCGCGCGCCGCCGGCACGCTCTCGCGCAACGCGGCGAGAGCGCCCTCGACTTCGGCCGGCGTGGTTGTCCGTCCGAGCGAGAGCCGCAGCGCGCAGATCGCGAGCGGCCGCGGCACTCCCATCGCCGCCAGCACCGGCGAAGGCTCGACAGCACCACTCGCGCACGCGGCACCCGCGGAGACCGCCACGCCGCGCGCATCGAGCGCCATCAACAGATGGTCGCTGCGCGCCCCGGGGAACGAGACGTTGACGGTGTTCGGGAGTCGCGGCGCCGCCGCGCCATGGAACACCGCGTCGGGCGCGAGCGCGACGATGCCGGCCTCGAGCCGCTGGCGCAGCGCCAGCAGCCGCGGCGTCTCCTCGCCGAGCTCCCGGGCCGCGCACTCGGCGGCCGCTCCCAGCCCGACGATGCCGGGCAGGTTCTCGGTGCCACCGCGCCGGCCGCGCTCGTGGGCGCTGCCGCGGAACAGCGGCGAGAGCGGAGCAGAGCGGCGCACGACCAGCGCGCCCACACCCTTCGGCCCACCGAGCTTGTGCGCCGAGACCACGAGGTAGTCGACGTCCAGATTCGTCACATCGACCGTGATCTTGCCCGCCGCCTGCACGGCGTCGCAATGCACCAGAATGCCGCGCGCGTGCGCACGTCGCGTCACGTCCGCCACCGGCTGAAGCACGCCGGTCTCGTTGTTCGCGAGCATCACCGACACGACCGTCGTGTCGTCCGGCAGCCGGTCGATCGTCTCGGGCTCGACCCATCCGTCCGCGCGGACCGGCAGATGCTCGATCGCGAACCCCTGCTCGGCCAGCAGATCGGCCGCGCCGTGCACGGCATGGTGCTCGACGGCCGAGATCGCGATCCGGCGGCCGTGGTCGCGTCGCGCCCAAGCGGCTCCGACCAGCGCGAGGTGGTCCCCTTCCGTGCCGCCGCTCACGAACACGATCTCCGCGGACGCGGCGCCGAGCAGGCTCGCCACCTGATCCCGCGCGCGCTCGACCGCGGCCCGCGCCTGCTGCCCGGCGCGATGCAGGCTCGAGGGATTCGCGTACAGCTCCTCGAAGCAAGGCCGCATCGCCGCGACGGCCTCGGGTCGCAGCGGCGTCGATGCGTTGTGGTCGAGATAGATCACGTCGTGCTCCGCGCTCGCGCCGGCGGATCCTGCGCGGCGCGCGAGGGGGATTTAATCACCGCGGAGTCAGCGCCGGGGCGCCCCCGCGGTCGACGCGGGCGCGGACCGCCGCTCACGTCAGTTCACGTATTTTTCCAGCACCTGGATGCTCTCACGCGCGCTCAATGCTTCGGGTGATTCGGGCGCCAGCTCGACGACCTTGCGCCACATCCGGATCGCGTCACGGTAGATGCCCGCATCCGCGAACGCCACGCCGAGCGTGAAGTACGCGCAGTAGGTGCCGGGCTTGTCGCGGATCACGTCGCGGAGGAGATCCATCGCCTCCTGATATTTGCGCCCAGCGTAGAGCGAGCCGGCCAGGCGGCACGACGCCACCGAATCGCCGGGCGCGACTTCGAGCGCCTGGCGATAGAGCTTCTGCGCGTCCTCGGCCCGGCCTTGCGCGTCCCGCGTCGCACCTAGATTGACGAGCACCTTGAGGTCGTTGGGGCGCAGCCGATGGGCCTTGGTGAGCACTTGCGCCGCTTCGTCCAGCCGGTCGTTGTCCACCAGCATGGTACCGAGCTTGTAGAGATTGGCGAAGTTGCTGGAGTCGCGAGCCACCGCCTTCTGCAGGATCGCCAGGCTGTCGACGCCGGTTTTGGTCTTGTCGGTCGCCGTGGCCTGGACCGAGGCGGCGGGCTTGGCGGCAGCCTTGTCGGTCTTCGGCGGCGGATCGGCGGCGCGGGTTGTCGATGCGACGGCCAGCGACGCGAGAATCATGCTGACGAGCACGAAACGCTTCACGGATTCGATCCCCCTGGAGTGGCGAGCGGCTGGCGATAGTAGCACGCGCACCGCGGGGGACTCCAGGCGCGGACCCGCGCCGGACCTGCGTGTTTCCGGGACGGTCGATCCCCGAGCGAGGCGGCGCGCGGAATGCGCGCCGCCGGCGGGATCGGCTACTTCTTGGGGACGAACTCGAGTGCGGCGGAGTTGATGCAGTACCGCAGCCCGGTCGGCTTCGGCCCGTCGTCGAACACGTGGCCGAGATGACCGCCGCAGCGCGCGCATACGACCTCGTCGCGCACCATACCGTGAGACGCGTCCTTGGCGGACACGACGTGCTTCGGCGATGCGGAAGTCCAGAAGCTCGGCCACCCCGTAGCGGATTCGAACTTGTGCGCCGACGAGAACAGCTCGAGGCCGCAGGCCGCGCACTGATAGGCGCCGCGCCCGTGATGGTTCCAATACTTCCCGGTGAAGGCCGCCTCGGTGCCTTGCTGCCTCAGCACGCGATACTGCTCGGAGGTGAGCAGCCGCTTCCACTCGGCATCGCTCTTCACCACCCGGGTCACGGCCGTTTCCGCTCGCGTGCCGGCCGCGGCGCGTCCGAACGGAAGTACGAGGACAAGGGTCGCGAGCAGCACACTTCTCAGCTCTTTCATGTCGGGACTCTCCTGCGAGGTCAGGGGACGGTCAAGTCAGACCTACGATTCACTGATTCTACGGGGCATCCACGGATTGGGATGCACTGGAGGAACGATCGGCGGACACGCGCGTGACCGGCGCGTCCACCCTGACAAGGAGGCAACAAGCCCCCTTCATCCGGCCGCGAAGAGATCCTGGTCGGGCACGCATTCGCCGTCCTTCATCCAACCGCCTGCGCACGCCGTAGACCCGTCGTGAACGCCTCATCGTCATCCGTGACGAGAGCGGAAACGTCGCCGATATCTCCACCTACGACGTCATGCAGTCGAACGGCGTGATTCACGTCCTCGACCAGGTGGTG
>DASQFU010000045.1:0-18852 GCA_035632955.1 Candidatus Limnocylindria bacterium | reverse complement strand
ATGCCAGCCGTGCGACGCACTCGCACGCCGTTGTCGTTCAACGCATTCACGGCTGCTGGCGTGACGGCCGCCAGACCGCGAAGGGCTCGCGTGTGGCAAGGGTGCTACAGCGCCCGAGCAGCCGCGCCGCTGCCGATGGTCGGGGTTGGGGTCGGGCGGCCGCAGTGGTCAGCGGCTCTCCACCGAATGCGTCATGGCGTCGGCGTTGACCCACCGCACGTAGCCGTTCGGCTTGATCGTGACCGCGGAGGGGCTGAAGCCGGGCGTCGAGAGGCTCACGATCGTCACCACCACCGAATCCAAAGTGGCCGTGGCAGCGACGGTCACGCTATTGCCGAACATGGTCCCGGGATGGATTCCGCAGACGTAGGGAGCCGTGCCGGCGGTCGGGAACGTCATCTGGAACGACCGGCCATTCGGCATCGCGCCCGAGTTGAAGGTCAGGGTGCTGCCGGCGGGAGGATTGGTCGGGGACGTGTCATCCGAGCACCCGGCGAACAACGCGAGGGTCAGGAGTAACGCCGCGGCCGCGAACATGCGCGAATGGGACTTCATGGAATCCTCCCGAGCGATGAGCGCAAATCAAACGGCCGGCACCTTCATGGATGTAGTGTGGTTCCGGTTGATTCGTGGTGTCGAGGAGGAAGCGCTCGTGTTTAGAACCGCTCAACATCCCGCGCGCAGCCACGCGCGATTTACGGCCGGCGGGGCTCCTGGCCGGGAGGCGCTTTGAGCGCAGAGGCATGCTCGCGATGCCGCTCTGCCCGCTTCCTGTGACGGAGCGCTTCGGCGGAGGCGAGGTAGAGACCCAGCCCCAGGATCAGGAAAGCGAGCGACCCCTGGAACAGCGCGAACGCGACGACCTTGAGCACCGCGAGCCCCGGGTGCCAGAAGCGCGTCATCCATCCCGCGCTCTCCGAGAGCAGGGCGGAGCCGAAGGCGACGACGATGAAGGCAACCTTGGTCGCGAACCGCATCGGCGCGAAGATCAGCAAGTGCGTGAGCAGCAGGAGAACGAGCGCGAACATCGGTAGATGCATGTGCGTGACTTCGAGCATGCTCTGGAACGAGCGCGCCGGACGGAACTCGGCTTCGTCGCCGCGGTAGTACGCGACGACACTCGCGGGATCGAGACTCATATGCGCGAAGTAGAGCGCCAGGTTCGTGACCCAGAATCCGGACAGCAACAACAGCGCGAGCCCGAGCGTCAGACGCATGAGCGGCTGGTCCTGATAGCCGCCCGATTGGAGGTATTTCATCGGCCCTCCGGGCGCGGCCCATGCGCGAGCGCCGGTGCCGCCACCGTCTCGTAGAGCGCGAGCGCGAGCCGAACGGTCTCGGTCACCGCGCGCGCGCTCAACGTCGCCCCGGCGAGATTGCGGAGGTCGCGCTGCGGCCACAGCCGCTCGTCCAGCGGCCGCCCGCCGAACCGCGCGAGCCACCGGTCGGCAGGCCGGTAGTCCGGAGGCTCATGGAAGGCCAGCACCTCGACGCGCTGGACGGTCGTGTCGGGACCGACCACCACCATGAAGATTCCCGGCATCGTGCGGACCGTGCGGCGGTCGAAGAACGCGGCGCCGATCAGCGCTTCGCCCCGCCAGCCCGCATAGGCCGTGATCACGCGCGTGCTCAGGCGCGCGCGGGCGCGCCCTTCGACTCGAGCGACCTGGGCCGGATCGAGCACGAACGCGTGTCGCTCGACGCGCGCGCCGGGAAACGCCTCGGCCAGCGCCTGCGATTGGGTCGTGAGCTGCGCGCTGCGCGCCGGCCCGGCCGCCACGCAGGCGATGATCCCCGCCAGCGCCACGGCCGTGCGCGCACGGGCCATTAGTAAAGGTACCCGAGCTGAACGTTCCACTGACTGGTCTCGGTCTCCGCTACGTTCCGGCGGGACTGGCGGTCGAGCTTGAGGATCACGTTGGGATGCGGCTTCACGCCGAGACCGGCCGTGATCGTCGTGCGCTCGTTCGCCGGGTTCTCGGGACCGCCGGAGACATCTTCCTGGGTGTCGTAGCGCTCGAACCGCGCGTAAGGCAGCAACGCCCAAGACGCGCCGGGGCGAAGCAGCGGCGCGACGTCGTAGGCCGCCTCGACATAGTGGCCGTGGAAGCGGCCGCCGAGCCGGCTCTGGCCGGCGAGCCCGAGGTGGTCCGAAAGATCGGCCGCATCCTCGAGCTGTCCGAAGACGGCGAGTGCGCGCGCTTCGAGACCCAGGTACTGCACACGCGCATGCACGTCGAACAGGGTCGTGCGCGGCGACAGGAGCGTGTCCGCCGGCTGGGCGTCCTGCCAGGAGTCGCCACGGTAGCCGGAGACGCCGATCAGCAACCCCGCCAGGCCTTCGTAGTCCAGACGGCCGGAAACGGCGGGATGGGTCAACTTGCTGCGCGAGCCGCTCTGCCGTCCGTCCCGCAGCGCGCTGCCGGCCGTGAACCCGGTCGCGTCGAGCCCCTCGGTGAGGTACGCGCGATAAGCGAAGCCGCTCGGGAGCTGCCCGAAGATCCCGGCGCCGTTCGCCCGCCAGGTGGTCGGGATGATGCGCTGCTCGACGTCGGGCCGCCGCGTGCCGATGAACACCGGCGGCTCGTGCCACTCGTTCACGAGGCCGATCGGCACGAGCAGCATTCCCGCCCTCAGCCCGAACGCCGGACGCCACAGGTAATCGAGATAGGCGAACTCGAGCGTGATCTCGCCGCCCTGGCCCTCGCCGACCACCGCGTGCTCGAGCTCGATCTCGGAGTTGAACAGCAAGCGGTCGTCGAACTTGAAGCCAACGTAGAGAATGTTGCGCAGGTAGTCGAGCTGTGGGATTCGGTTCGAAGGCGCGTCATCCTCACGCTCGCGGTCGAACTTCTCGAGCAACAGCTCCCCGTAGCCGCCGATCGTGACGCCACGCGTGACGCCGTACACCTTGGACGCCGCGGGAGCGAAGCCGTAGCGGGAGAGTGACGCGGACGTGTCGGCCGCGACGCCGAGGCGGAGGCCTTCGATCTCCTGGGTGAGCACGTCGACCTTTCGCTCCAGCTCGTCGATGCGGTCGTCTTGTGCCGCCGCTGGGACGGCCAGGGTCAGCATGAGCAGCAGGGCAGCCTTCGAGACGCGAATCATCGGGGAGAGGTCCTCGTATTAGGGGTGTCGATCCATTTCACGTTCGCGGCCGGCACGGCGGTCGCGACGTCCCAGTTCCATTTCCATGCCCGCACCTCGTTAGCCACGGGTTCCAGCCACAACACGCCGAGCTCGGGATGCAGCCGCGCGAATTGACCCGCACGCTCGCGACCCATGACCAGCAACGCGGTTGAGATCGCGTCGGTTCGGGTCGCGGACGGCCCGATGACGGTCACCGAGGCCGCGGTCATCACCGGCCGTCCGCTCGCGGGATCGAGCACGTGCCCATAGCGCACGCCGGCGCGCTCGAACCCGCGCTCGGATTGCCCCGAGGTCGAGATCGCTCCGTTCGCGAGCTCGAGCGAAAGCGCGGGTTCCAGCCGCCGCGCCGGATGCGCGATCGTCACCGTCCAGGGCCTGCCTTCGGAGAGCACCAGCACCTCGCCGCCAAGGTTCAGGCGCGCCCGCCGGATGCCGCGAGCCTGCAGCACGCCGGCTGCGCGCGCGAGCGCAAAGCCCTTGCCGATGCCGCCGAGATCGACGCCCGCTCCCCGGACCGCGAGCCGCGTCGTTCGGGTTGGGCGCTCCAGCTCCATCGTCTGCCAGCCGACGAGCGAGCGGGCGGCTTCGAGCGAATCTGGATGCGGCACGCGGCCCGCGCCGCGCAGATCCCAGACCCGCGTCAGCGGCTCGATCGTGGGATCGAACGCTCCGCCCGTGAGCCGCGCCAAAACGAGCGCGGAATCAAGCACGGCGAACAGGTCGGGCGAGCACGCGTAGGAATCGCCGGACAGCTGGTTGAGCGAGGACACGTCGCTGACCGAATCCCAGTTGCTGGTCACGCGCTCGAGCCTCGCCATCTCGTCGAGTGCCGCACCGAGCGCCGCCGCGACCTCGGTCGTGTCGGCCCCTTCGGCTTCGGCCGTGCACAAGGTGCCCATCAGGTAACGGCCGCGCTCCACGCGCACGATCGTCGACAGCTCGCCGGCTCCCGGAGTTGGCTCGGCCGCGAGCAGGCAGGCGAGCAGCGAAACGATCGGGGTCATGGCCGCGAAGCGGCGTCCCCGGACAAGCACGCGAGGTCGCAGGTCGAGCACTGGGCGTCGGCTCGGCACGCGCGGTGGTATTCGGCGAATCGGTGCTGGAAGAACTCGCGCAGCTCCTGGTCTTCGCGCAGCAGCTTGATCAGGTCCAGCAGGCGTTCGGTGGTCCCGGCGCTCACGTCGTGCTCGATCAGGCACGCCTCGGTCAGCGCCTGGCCGTCCGCGATGCCGAGCACGTCGCGTAGGAATGCCCGCACCACCGTGAACCGGTGATGCACTTCGCGCGCGATGCGTTCGCCCTCGGGCGTCAGGACCAAGAATCGATGCTCGTCGTGGCGCACCAGTCCGCGGGCCTCGAGCGGGCGCAAACCGACGGAGAGCGTGGCCGGCGCGACGCCGAGCCCGCGCGCGACGTCGCTCAACCGCGCGTAGCCGCGCTGCGTGCGCACCTCCCAGAGTGCGCGCAGGTAGTGCTCATGACTGGCGGTGAGCTCGCGGGCGAGCGCCTGCTTTCCGGACAACACGGAGACACCCCCTTGGTGATCGTTCCCACGCGCGCCAGCGCCTCTCCGTGGAAAAGCGCTTGTTTCCTTCCGCTAAGGACCAGCTAAACGTCCTTAGGCCACCCTAAATAGCGGCTCCCAGGTGCTTCGTCAAGGGGATTCGCTTCCCGCAGTCGGATCGGATGGATTCCGAGTTAAGAGAGGCCGAGTCACAGGGCCAGGAGGTGCGACCAGCATCCGTCCGCTGGATGCCACCGGGCGTCGTTGGGTGGAGGTCTCGGAGCGCGAAAGCGCCGCACAAAGCCCGCAGGTTGTGCAGCGACCGCCTGCGCCGGCGCATTTTCTTGCGTTGGATCCTGCACGCCCTGGTCGTGCAGGAATGCGGTCGTCCGCGGGCGAATCTCACCAGCGCTGGCGTAGACGATGACGGCGCCTCACGCGAAATGCGAAGCGCCGGCGCAACGTGCTTGGCACGCACGGTGCACGTTCCATCACGAGGCCAGGAGGATTCTGCGGTGAAAGGCATGCACGAACAGCAACGTGGGTTCACATTGATCGAGACGATGATCGCTGTCGTCGTGATCGGCATCGTACTCAGCGCCGGCCTGCCTGCCTTCGCGACCTACCGCACGACCATGGTCAAACGGCAGGCGCGCGAGCAGCTCCTGCAGGACCTGCGCGGGGCTCGCCAGACGGCGATTACCCAGCACAAGCAGGTCATCGTCGCGTTCGGCGACGGGGTCGGGACGACCGACATCACGACTTACACGATCCACCACGACACCAACAACGACAAGGTGTACCAGAACAGCGAGCGGCGGTTTCAGCGGACGATGCCGAAGGACACCCGGCTCGCGAAGGTGTCGTTGACACCCGTCGACTCGCTCCTGTTCGACACCAGCGGGATTCTGCGCCCAGGAACCTCGGGCGGCTGGATGTCGATGCGCACCAACACCGGTTTTCGCGACACGGTGAGCGTCTCGATCGCCGGCATGGTCTATCGCCAATGAGAACCTACCGATCATTTGCGCCTACAAGCCGACGCCGACCGGCCGAGCGCGGATTCTCGCTGGTCGAAGTGTTGGTCGCGCTCGTCATCTTCGCCGTCGGCGCCCTGACGCTGGTTGCTATGGTTCCGCTCGGGGCTCGCAAGAGCAATAGCGCGGCCCAACACACGCTCGCCTCGGAGCTGGCCGCGCGCTCCGCCGAGCAACTGCTCGGCACCCCCTATGACGAAGTGGTGCTCGATCCCGGCGCTCACAACGACGCCGCGAACCCCTACTTCACGCGTTACTACGTCAGATGGAACGTCGAAGCGAATCAGCCGATCATCCGCTGCAAGCGCATCACCGTGACCGTCCACCGGCCGACCCTCGCGTCGCGGGCGGTGGCGCGCCTGGTCGTGGTCAAGCCGGAGTGGGGCCTGTGAGCCGCGGGCCTTTGCGTCAGAACGAACGTGGCGTCGGGCTGGTCGAGCTGATGATCGCCCTGGTCGTGACGAGCATGGTCATCGTCGCCACCTACAAGACGTTCTTCGGCTCGCAGCACGAGGCGCTCCGCGTGACACGCGTCGTCGAGCGCCGCCAGAACTCGCGCGCCTCGATCCAGCTCCTCGAGCGCGAGCTGCGCATGGCGGGTTCCGGGTGGGGCCGTGACACGATCAACGGCAAACTGGGTGCAACCAACATCACGCTCTACGGCATACAGCGCGGCTATGGCGGCAGTCTCACGGGGAACGACACCATCGGGATCCTGGGAGGTTGGGACACGAAAACGGCTTTGCGAGCGGGCAAGGCCAGCCCGGGCGCGACGATTCGCTGCCAGAGCACGGCGGGGTTCGCGGTCAACGATTTCATCGTCGTCACCAACGAGAAGAGAGCACACCTTTTCAGGGCGACCGCCGTATCGTCTTCGCCCGCCGACATCTCGGTTTCGACATCATCGAACTACAACACCAGCGGATCACTCACCGGCTGGCCGGTGGGCGGCTACGTAACCGGCGACAAGGTCTATCGAGTGTCCTGGGTGTCCTACAAGATGGATACGACCTCGTTCAAGAAGCGCGCGCTGATGCGCTGGCAAGCCGGCTCCGCCGCACAGGTCGTGGGGTATGACGTAAGCAATTTCAGAGTGTCGTACGCGCTGCAGAACGGGACGGTCAAGCGCAACCCGACTGTGGCGGAGATCCAGATGATCGACAAGATCGTCCCGGTCGTGACGACGCTGGCCCCGGGTGTCAATAACAGTGTCGCGATCGTCGACTCGGCGTGGACGGAAGTCCGTCCGCGCACATTCTAGGAGGCTTGCCATGAAATCCCCCGTCCCGAATCTTCCCGTCTCCAGTCAGCGGGGCGCCGCGCTGGTGACCGCCGCTCTGGCGCTGCTCCTGATCTCGGTGCTGGCGGCCACCTTCATGTCGACGGTGACGGGCGAGCGCTCCATGTCCTCCAACGTGCACGTGGCGAAGGGATCGCTGTACTCCGCCGACGCCGGAGTGCGCGCGGCCCAGCAGCACCTCGCGAACGTGGGGCGAGCCAGGCTCGACAGCTTGCGGGCGCTCTACACCGGCACCGGACCCATCATCGCCCAGCCGAACCTGTTCTTCCCGGCTGGAGCCATCGTCGCGAGCGCGACGAGTCCCGCCTACTCGACCAGCGCGACGATCACGTTCTCGGACAGCGCCCTGGCCGACACCGGGCAGGCCTATGACTTCCGATACCAGATCGTCTCCAACGGCACTCTGGGGGCGAATGGCGCGCGCTCCGTCCAGAGCGATGGAGTCCTGAGAGTCAGTGCCACGCGCGGCTCGTTCGCGGATTACCTGATCTTCACGAACGAGCACACGATGGCGAACGGAAATCCCATCTGGTTCACCTCGAGCGGCTACTTCGACGGTCGCGTTCACACCAACACGCAAGTCCGCATCGCCTACCAGCCGACCTTCGAGGATCTGCTCTCGAGCGTTAACAGCAAGGCCTGGTATTACAACAACGGCAGTCCCGTCGAGCGCAACGCGAACAACAATGGCACCATCGATGTGCCGAACCTCTACGGCGGGTTCCAGCGCGGCGTGGGTAACGCTCCCATGCCGGCCAACTCGTACGGCCAACAGAACGCCGCCATCGGACTGAGCCCAACCAGCACCACGCAGCCGAGCAACAGCACGATCCGCACTCAGCTCGGTCTCCCCTCCAGCACCAGCCCGCCCCCGGACGGCATGTACCTGCCGAATAACGGTGGGTCACCGCCCTTGCTCACGGGCGGGATCTACGTTCAAGGTGACCTGAACCAGTGCGTGGCGAGCGTCGACAGCCTCGGGCGGCAGGTCTACACGATGACCCAGGGCGGCTCCTCGCGAACCATCACCGTGGACGTCGCCGCCAACCGCACGTATTCCACGGTCGGCGCCACAACGACCACGTACTACAACGCGCCGCGCGGGATCCTCTACACCAACGGCGACATCGATGACCTGGGCGGCCCCGGCCGCTCGGGCGGCGAGCCGCTGCCCGCGATCGCCAACGGCATCGAGCTGCTGGTCACCGCGACCGAAGACATCACGCTCCAGGAAGACATGGTCTATCAGGACTTCGAGGACGGCCGCAGCGTGCTCGGCATCTTCGCGGCGGGGGGCGACGTTATCGTCGGAAGCGGCGCGCCCGACGACATGCACCTCGACGCGTTCGTGATGGCGGTCGGCGATCCGAGCAATGCCAACGACGGAGTGTTCACCGTCGCCGGCTACAACAGCGGCGATCCGCGCGGCACGTTCCACCTGCGCGGCGGAATGGTGAGCGAGTTCTACGGGCCGTTCTACACGTTCGACAGCAACGGTGATCAGAGAACGGGCTTCGCGCGTGACTTCGTCTACGACCGCCGCGGCCGGATCCCGCCCTACTACCCGTCCACGATGCAGTTCGTCGTCGACGATCCTACGGCGCGCACGCTCGCATGGAAGGAGCTATGATGAACAAGATGAACCGCATCGTCATCTCGGCGCTGACCGTGCTCTCGCTCGCGATGTTCGGTCTCATCGGTCTCGAGATTTGGAATCGCGCGAAACCCAAGACTCCCACGGCCACCGTCGCTCCGCAGCCGGCTTCGGCCCCGGAAGCTCAGAAGCCGAGGCCGGCCGAGAAACAGGAGAAGGCGTCGTCCTGGGAGCGCCACGCCGGATAGTCCTCGCGTCACGCCGGAATCACCCGCAGCGCCCAAGCCCTCGAGGCCTGGGCGCTGCCGGCGTCTAGGGCCCGCGCAGCCGGATGCGCGTGAGCGCGCCGGCCAAATCCCACCACCGCGAATGGTGAAATCACCCATACCATTCCGCCGAGCATCGCCACCGTTCTTGCGGGGTCAAAACCCGACACATGATTCAGCCAATGTTCATGCGGGTTCGAGTCGACTCCCGTAGTCGAGCTGCTGCCGAATTTCGCGACCGTGCGCATCGCCAGCGTGGCCCGATCCTTGCCTTGACGAACCAACATGAGCGTCTGCCATGCCGAGACTCCGACCCCTTCCGCGCGCTGCGCGCCGGCCGTCCGCCGCCGTGGCCGGGTTTTCGGCGTGGTGCGGAACAGCCGGGGCGTCACCATCATGGAGTTCGCGACGGTGCTGCCCTTCCTGTTCCTGCTGATTCTTTCGATCCTCGATTTCGGCCTCTATTTCTTCGCGCAACACACGTTGCAATTCGCCACGCGCGAGGGCGTACGCGTCGCGTTGGTGGGCCGCACGCTTGCCGATGCCAACGGACAGCGGATGACCCGTGCGGCATCCATCGTCCAGACGATCAGCGATCATGCCGCGATTGCGATGGATCCGAGCAAGATCGAGATCAGCATCTTTCCCATCAATCCCGACTTCACCGATCCGACCGGCTGGCAGGCGTCGCAGGACGCGGGCGGGCCCGGAAACTACATGCGCGTGCGCACCCGGTACGACTATCCGTTCATCACTCCATTCATCCGCGTGCTGATGTCCGACGGCAAGCTCGCCGTTCGGGCGCAGGCCACCTACCGTAATGAGCTCTTCAATTAGCCCCGGCCGCAGGCCCCGGCACCCCGCGCCCCACGCCGAGCGGGGGACCGTGCTGATCGAGTTCGCGCTGATCCTTCCTTTGCTGCTGCTCCTGGTGCTGGCGATCATCGACTTCGGCTATCTCATTCAGACCCGTCTAATCATCACCAACGTCAGCCGCGAGGGCGGGAGCATCGCGTCACGCGACCTCACGCTCGATCCGAACCTCGTCGATCTGCTCGCGATCTCAGGCCGGCCGCTGAATCTCGCCGGCGGCGACGGCCAGATCTTCATCACCCGGATTGTGGCCGGGCAGAGCGACCAATCTCCGGCGCCGACCATCACCGAACAGGTCAGCCGCGGCTCGCTCGGGGTCGGCACGCGTTACGACGCGGGCGCCTCCGGGCTCGGCCTCTCGGGGACGCTCTACGACCGCTTGACGTTCAGGACCAGCAACGGCACGGCCGACATCAAGGAAGTCACGACCGTCGAGGTCTATTACAAGTACCGGCCGATCACTCCGCTCGCGAACTTCATTCCCGGCATGCTGCGGGACGATGGCGACGGAATGATCATCGGCAGCCGCGCGATCTTCTGAGACGCGGCGCATCCCTCCACGCACCCAGCTTGAACCCCATGACGGAGGTCGGACGCAGATGCAGATGCAGATGAGAAAGCTCGTCGCCAAGGAATCGGGCACCGTGCTGGTCGCCGTTGCCCTGTTCCTACTGTTGTTGCTCGCCTTCGTGGCGCTCGGGAGCGAAGCCGGACGCTGGTACCTGGTGCGGGCCGAGCTGTCGAAGAGCGTCGATGCCGGAGCGCTGGTCGGCGCCAAGAACATCTCGAATCCCTACGTGGATCCGCGCGCCCTGGCGGGCGAGTTCTGCCAGGAGAACTTCAAGAGCGGATCTCTCGGCACTCCGGGCTCCGGAACCGGCAGCGTGGGTTTCGACGTCCAGATCAGCAACGACGACCAGATCCGCGTGGACGGCAACGTCAACGCCGTCGCGATTCTCAGTCGCATGATGGGCTTCGACCAGATCCCGGTCGCCGCGAGCGGCATCGCGCAGATGCGCCGCGTGGAGATCATGCTGGTGCTGGACCGCTCGGGGTCGATGTCCGGCCAGCCGATGGCCGATCTCAAGGTCGCCGCCAAGAGCTTTCTGGACTACTTCGTGGACACGCAAACGCGGGATCGGATCGGGCTCGTCAGCTTCGCGACCTCGGTGCAACTCGAACGGCCGATCGGCATCAATTACGTGACGCCGATGAAGTCGGCGATCGACGCCATGAATGCGACCGGGCATACGAATCCCGAGGACGCTCTCGACCGGGCCGACGGTCCGGGAGGATTCGCGGACCAGAGCGCCCTCGCGCCCGAGAACCGCATCCAGCAGTTCCTGGTGTTCTTCTCGGACGGCAGGCCCAACACCTTCCGCGGGACCTTCCGGAGCGACAACACGACCTACGACGCCACGGCGTGCGTCGACGGGAACTGCGATCCTGGTGACCCCACACCCACGAATCCGAGTCTGCACCGCACGGACATCGAGCAGTCGATTGCGGTCCCTTCGACGCCGACCGGCGACGGGGTGTTCCCGGCATCCGCTTGCGGCACGGGAATGGTGACCACGAAGTGGCAGATCTTCAACACGCGGCCGGTTCCCGGCTACGCGCCAGACGCGTGCGACATCCCGGATCCGGATCTGGGGAGCCACATCTGCAATCTCGCCGCGACGATGGCGATCGAACACGCCCAGGAGCTGAAGGACAAGGGCATCATCTTCTACTCGATCGGTCTCGGCACGCGTATCAACAGCAACTTTCTCGAAGCGCTGGCGAGCAGCCCGGCACAGGTCTTCATGGCGCCGACCAGCGACGAGCTCCAGGCGATCTTCCAGCGCGTCGCGCAGGACATCAAGCTGCGCCTGGTGCAGTAGTGCTGCGCGCCGTGCCCCGCCGCTAACGCCGAACCGTCGCCGCACGCGCCGCGGTGAGGCCATCCCCGGCGTTTCCCTTCACGGCCGCATCGACCAATGCCTTCGGGACACGCACTTGCATCGCGAGCAGCGCATGCGACAGCGTTTTCCCTTGTGCGTCGAGGCGCAGGGACACCGTCCCGCCGCCCCCGAGAGACTCGTGGAGCAGGAAGTTGAGCGCCCAGAGGTTCGGCGCTTCGTGACGCTCCACCCGCCCGCGACAGATTCCCTTGAAGTATCGTTTGACGAGCGCGGCCGTCAGCGTGCGCTTGAGCCAGGGATAGATCTCCGGCGCGCGCGCGATCACACCGATGTTGCAGGTGTCGCCCTTGTCGCCGCTGCGCGCGTGCGCGAGTGCCGAGAGGGGCACGGAGAGCGGTTTCGCGGCGCCCTTGGCTTTGGGCCACGCCTGGCGCGGTAGGGCCGGGGGCGGGATCAGGTCGAGCACGGGCGTCGGCCAATCCAACGTGCGCTCGCCCTCGCGGGTGACGACGCGTGGGCGCACGCGCTCGCGTGGAACCAGCGCCGGCCAGTAGGCGACCACTTCCTGGGCCTGCGGCCGGCCACCGGTCACCGCGACGCCGGGCGGTCCGGAGAGAATCACGGCCGGGATCATGCGCGCGAAGCGCTCGATCTTGGATCGGTCCGGATCACGCACCGAAAGGCGTAACAGCACCTCCGGCGGATCGCTCGGCGGCGCGACCGGCCCCCAGCACGCCGAATGGCCGATCCGCTCGGCGTTGCGCTCGGTGAACTCGATCCCCAGGCGCTTCCAGAACAGGTCCGCGAACGCGTCGGCCTTCTCGGCCGCCTCGGGCGCGGAGATGATCAGCGTACCGGAGGCCTTCCAGCCTTCGAAGTACGAGGCGCTGATTTTGAGCGAGCTCGGCGCAGGCCGACCCTTCACGCCCCACACGCGGACACGATCCCGCCCGACCTGCTCGAGACGGCTGCTCGCAAAGTCGGCGATCACGTCGGGGGTGATGTAGGAGCGGGGGTCGCCCATCTCGTAGACCAGTTGCTCTTTGACGGTGCGGACCGTGACCGCGCCGCCGGTGCCGGGATGCTTGGTGACGACGAACGAGCCGTCGGGCGACACCTCGAGCACCGGATAGCCGATCGTTTCGAAGCGGCGGACGCGGCGCCAGTCGGTGAAGTTGCCGCCCGTGCTCTGCGCGCCGCACTCGACGATGTGTCCGGCCACGATCCCGGCCGCGAGCCGATCCCAATCGTCCGGCGCCCAGGAGAAGGCGTGGAGCATCGGCGCCAGCGTGATGCCGGTGTCGGTGCAACGACCCGTGACGACGATGTGGGCGCCGCTCTTCAGCGCTTCGACCACCGGCCACGCGCCGAAGTACGCGTTGGCCGACGAGACCCGCTCCCGGATCGCCGCGAACGGGCGGCCGTCGTCCATGTCGTCGAGGGTGACGCCCGAGGCGTTCAACTCTCCGAGCCGGTCCATGAGATCGTCGCCCACGACCGCCGCCACCTCGAGCGACTGCCCGTGCGTCTGGATCATCTCGAGCAGCGCGCCGCGGCAGGCGAGAGGATTGACGCCGCCGGCGTTCGAGATCGCACGCGCGCCGCTCCGGACCAGCACCGGCAGCGCTTCCTCCACCTGAGCGACGAAATCGCGCGCATAGCCAGCGCGAGGATCGCGCGACCGCTGCTTTTGCATGATGGACATCGTGATCTCGGCGAGGAAATCGAGCGTCACGTAGTCCACGGGCCCGAGCTCGACCTGCCGTTTGAACTGCGACAGGTCGTCGCCCCAGTAGCCACCAGCGTTCGCGATGCGGATCAGGTCCGGCATGGGCGCGAGACCCTAGAGAAGCCCCGGACGCGAGTCAAAGCTTGTGCTCGCACAATTGTGTCCGGGGCTTTCTGAGCCGCCCGGCGCGCCCGTCGTGAACTACCGCGACATCACCGAGCGCAAGGAGAACGCGCCTGATATTGGCGAGTTCCTCCTCGGCGACATGGACGTGGCGGCAGGAAAGTCCGCCAAGCCGCCAGCGTGATCCCGGGTCGCCGTGGGTAAGGGCCACATGGGTCACGTCCGACGGGCGGTAACCAAGCCGTTCGATTTGCCGGACTGCGGTGTCCGCCTCGTTGAACTGGAACCCGGCCAGGTCGATCAGCGGCTGGCCGATCCTCTGAAGGGGCTGCCGTACGTCTTGCAACCCGATGCCGGTATCCACCAGGCCCAGGCCGCGAGGGTCTTCAAGGAGTAGACAGTGGCAGCCCACCCGCGGATTCGGTGGAGCCTGAAGAAATCCACAGTTGAGGTGATGGACCAGCGTCATCTTGCCTCAGCGAAAGTAGCTCGACACATGATCGATGGCTCAGAAGTAGTCAGGCGCACTCGTGGACAAGACCCGAGCGAGATCGCTCTGGTTCCCCGACGCCATGCAGATGGACGGCTGGTATCGCTGGAGATGATCAGGAAGCGCAACGAAACCAAGTCGGGCATAGATGTTGGGATCGACATCAGCGTAGAGGAAGAAGAGCTTCGAGCCATCCATGCGGCGCAAACGGGACGACACCTCACGGATGAGCTCCGACGCGTGGCCTCTTCTGCGACTGTCGCGCGAGGTTGCGACGGAACCGATGCCGGCCGCAGCAGGGGGTAGGCGAAAGACGTCACGGTAGATGATGAGTGCCGAGACCGGTGTGCCGTCCATCTCCAGCACGTACCAGCTCCCGAGTTTGTACTTCGCGGACCGAAAACAGCCTTCGATGTAGGCCTCGGCCGGTCGGCCTTCGCCCCAGGTGTCGTACCCCATGAGGAAGACGCGGCGCATGTCGCCGGGCGACGCAAGCCTCACACCCACATGATCTCCATCGCGAGACTCGAAGCATTCACTGCGGTAACGGCGAAGGCGCCAGCCCCGCCGCGAGCGTCTCGGTCAGCTTCACGGGCCAGAGCCGTCAAGCATCCGGCAATCCACCACGGGCATGATCTCATCGTTCAGAACATCGCCGTCGACGTGGACGGGAATCCCTCGCGCCGCAGCGGTTGCCGCACCCCCACGCGCGTGCTAGTTTCGCGAAGTCTCGCAACGCATTAACACGGTGCTCCGGAGCCGCGCAGCCGGTGTCCAGGCGCCCTCGGTTTCCTGCGAAGAGGTCCCCATGTCCGCCGTTCGCTCCCTCACATTGTCCGACGTGGCCCTGCCGCGCCCGCAGACCTCCCAGCAGGTGCTCCTGATCGTCGGGGCGAGCCTGTTTACCGCTTTGGCGGCGCAGCTCGCGATCGCGGTGCCGTGGTCGGTCGTGCCGATCTCGGGTCAGAGCTTCGCCGTGCTGCTGTGCGGGGCCGTGCTCGGCGCCCGCCGCGCCTTCATCGCCCAGCTCCTCTATCTCGCCGAAGGAGTGGCGGGAATGCCGGTGTTCGCGGGCGGCGCGGCCGGCGTCATCAAGCTCGTCGGCCCGACGGGCGGCTATCTGATCGCGTTTCCGTTCGCGGCCGCGGTCACGGGAGCGCTCGCCGAGCGCGGCTGGGATCGCCGTTTCTCGACCATGCTGGCCGCGATGTTGCTCGGCAGCGGCGTGATCTTCGCGCTCGGGCTCGCGGGCCTGTCACGCTTCGTGCCGGCCGAGTCTCTGCTCGCGACGGGACTCTGGCCGTTCATCCCGGGAGATCTGATCAAGTCCTCCCTGGCCGCCCTGGCGTTCCCGAGGGTCTGGCGGTGGGTCGGGAAACGAGGCGGGAGCGGCGCGTGACGATCCGCACCGTCGCCGTCATCGGCGCGGGCATCATGGGGCGGGGAATCGCGTACGCATCGGCGCTCGCCGGCTTCGACACCGTCCTGCAGGACACCGACGTCGAGGGATTGGACCGGGCGCGCACCGAAGTCACGGCGCTGCTCGACAAGGGCCTGGCCGCCGGCAAAGTGACGCCGGAAGCAGCCGCCTCGGCGAAAACCCGGCTCAACATTACCGGCGCGCTGAGCGCCGCCGTCCCCAAGGCGGACCTCGTGATCGAGGCGGTGCCGGAGGACATCGGACTCAAAGTCGAGCTGTTCCGTTCGCTGGATCAGCTTGCTCCCCCGCACGCGATCCTCGCCTCCAACACGTCGTCGCTTTCGATCACGGAAATGGCCGCGGCGTCCGGACGGCCGAGCCAGGTCGTGGGCATGCACTATTTCAACCCGGTCCACCGCATGAAGCTGCTCGAAGTCGTGCGAGCGTTGGAGACCAGCGACGCGACCGTGGAGGCCGCCATCGACGTGGGCGAGCGGATGGGCAAGGAGTGCGTCGTCGTGCGTGAATCTCCCGGCTTCGTGACGAGTCGCATCAACGCCATGATCGGCAACGAAGCGTTCTACATGCTCCAGGAAGGCGTCGCCAGCGCCCGCGACATCGACAAGGCGCTCAAGCTCGGGCTCAACCATCCGATGGGGCCGTTCGAGCTCGTCGACCTGGTGGGACTCGACACCCGCCTCTCCATCCTCAAGTTCCTGCACCGGACGCTGGGAGAGAAGTTCCGCCCTTGTCCGCTGCTCGAGCAGTACGTGGCTTCCGGCCGGCTCGGGCGCAAGGTCGGCCGCGGCGTCTACGAGTACTCGTCGTCATGACCCCGGCACGGAGCCGGCGCCGGAGCGCGCGCGCGCCGGCTGGAAGGCGGACCGGAACGACGAGCGCGAAGATCGAGACCAAGGTCAAAGCCAAAGCCAAGGTCAAAGCCAAAGCCAAAGCCAAAGCCAAAGCCAAAGCCAAGGCCAAGGCCAAGGACAAAGCTAAAGCGAAAACGGCGAGGCCGAAGGTAAAGCCCGCGGCACAGGCTCGCAGTGCAGCGAAGCGCCGCGTCACCGCGAAAGTGAAGCCTGCGGCGCGCAGCAGTCGCGCCGGGAGCGGCGCGCCGAAGCTCATCACCCCCAAGCGTCCCCGGCGCCATGCGACCGCTGGCGTTGGCGGCACGCCGCGATTGAGAGCCATTCCCGGACGCACGAGAGTCCCGGCTCGCAGCGCCGAAAAGCCCGCGTCACCGCGCGGCGTGGGATCTCGTGCCGGCAAGCCGCCCGCGGCATCACCCTTCCCGCCGGCAGCTGGCGCGAGCGAGAAACAGAAACGGATCTTCGAGATGGTGCGGGCGCGCGTCGCCTTCCACAGCGCGATTCAGGGGCTCGAAGCAAGCGCCTCCGAGCAGGCGACCGGTCCCGGCGAATGGACGCTGCGCGAGCACGCGCTGCATCTCGCTCACTGGGACGAGGAAGTCGGTCGCGTGCTGGAGTCGGCATTGCACGGGATTCCTCCGTCGTGGGCGGATTTCGACGCCGAGGAAACTCACCGTTTCAACGCCGCCGGCCTCGACGGCCTGCGGCATCTGGGCTGGGACGACGCGCGGCGGCGGCTGCTGTCGGCGCGCATGGAGCTGATGGAAGCGCTGGAGAGCATTCCCGACGAATCGGATCAGGTGTGGGGGGCGAGCCACCCGTTCGGCGCGATGCTGAAGGATCTGGCGTGGAACGATCGCCATCACGCGGAGATCATCAAACGCTGGCGCGTCGCGCGCGCCGTCTAGCAGGCTGCGGAGGTTTCGACATGACCGACACGCTGGCGCCGGTGAGACCGGCCAAGCTCATCATCAACGGCGAGGCTGTGGACGCGGCCTCCGGTGAAGTGTTCCACACCATCAACCCCGCGACCGAGGAACCGGTCTGCGCGGTGGCGAAGGCGGGCCCCGAGGACGTCGACCGCGCGGTGAACGCTGCGCGCGCGGCGTTCGAGAGCGGACCGTGGCCCCGTATGCGCCCCGCCGAGCGCCAGCGCATCCTGTGGCGGCTCGGCGATCTGGTGAACGAGCATGCCGACGAGCTGGCGCGCCTCGAGACGCTAGACAACGGCAAGCCGATCTTCGAATCGCGTCAGATCGACATTCCGATGGTCGCCGGCTGCTTCCACTACTTCTCCGGATGGGCAACGAAGCTCGCCGGCGAGACGATCCCGGTGAACCCGGCCTACTTCACCTACACGCTACGGGAGCCGCTCGGCGTCGTCGGCGCGATCATCCCGTGGAACTTCCCGATGATCATGGTGGGGTGGAAGTGCGCGCCTGCGCTCGCGGCCGGCAACTGCGTCGTGCTGAAGCCCGCGGCCGAGACGCCGCTGACCGCGGTGCGGATCGGCGAGCTGGGGCTCGAGGCCGGATTGCCGCCGGGCGTGCTCAACATCGTTCCGGGGCCGGGCACGATCACGGGCGCGGCGCTGGTCCGGCACCCCGGCGTCGACAAGATCACGTTCACCGGCTCCACCGAGGTCGGCAAGTCGATCATGCGCGAATGCGCCGACACGGTGAAGAAGGTGACCCTGGAGCTGGGCGGCAAGTCTCCGAACATCGTCTTCGAGGACGCCGACCTGGATGCGGCGTTGCGCGGCGCGACGGCTGGAATCTTCTACGGCAAAGGCGAGGTGTGCGCCGCCGGATCGCGGCTGTTGGTGGAGCGGACGGTGTACGAAGCGTTCGTCGCCAAGCTGGCCGAACGCTCGAAGAAGATGCAGCCGGGTGATCCGATGGACCCCAAGACGCGGCTCGGCGCGCTCATCAACGAGGCGCAGATGAAGAAGGTGTTGAGCTACGTCGAGACCGGCACGCGCGAGGGCGCCCGGGTCGTGGCCGGCGGACAGCGCCAGCCCGTGAACGGCAAAGGGTACTTCGTGCAGGCGACCGTGCTCGACGGCGTTCACAACCAGATGCGGGTCGCGCAGGAGGAGATCTTCGGCCCGGTGCTGGCGGTGATCCCCTTCGCCGGCGTGGACGATGCGGTCGCCCAGGCCAACGACATTCCGTACGGGCTCGCCGCCGGCGTCTGGACTCGCGACGTCAAGAAGGCGCACGTGGTCGCGCGCAGGCTGCAGGCGGGAACCGTGTGGGTCAACATGTACAATTACTACGATCCGGGGATGCCGTTCGGCGGATTCAAGAGCTCGGGCTTCGGCCGGGATCTCGGCGCCGAGAGCGTCCGCGAGTATTCCCAGGTCAAGAGCGTGTGGATGAACCTCGAGTAGGAGACGCGATGAATCGGCTGATCTACCTCATTGCTTTCACCCCGAGCTTCGATCGCATGCGCCGCTTTTACGAGACGTCGCTCGGCTTGCGCGCGCGCAGCGAGAGCCGGGGTTGGGTGGAATACGACACCGGCGGCGCGCGTCTGGCCTTGCACGCGATCGCTCCGGAACGGCGCGGCATCCAGCTCCGCTTCGAGG
>DASQFU010000044.1:0-5994 GCA_035632955.1 Candidatus Limnocylindria bacterium | reverse complement strand
TCGAGAAGTTCCTCGGCCGGCCGTTCGACTTCAAGGCGTACCAGGCGTGGCTGAACGACGAAGAGAACGGCAAGTCGTCGATGAAGGACTGACGGCTACGATCACTGACGGAGGTCGCAATGGTACCCCTGACGTCGCTATGGCTCCCGATCGTGCTGTCAGCGGTGGTTGTGTTCGCGGTGAGCTCGCTCATTCACATGGTGCTCGGCTACCACAAGAACGACTACCGCGCTCTTCCCGCACAGGACGAGGTTCAGGACACGCTCCGGAAGTTCAACCTCCCGCCAGGGGACTACATGCTCCCCCGTGCCGGCGATATGAAGGAGATGAGCTCGCCCGCGTTCATCGAGAAGATGAAGAAAGGGCCGGTCATGGTCATGACCGTGATGCCGAGCGGTTCATGGGCGATGGGACCACAGCTCGGACAGTGGTTCCTCTACGCCGTCATCATCAGCGCGTTCGCAGCCTACGTGACCGGGCGGACCTTGGGCCATGGGGCGGAGTACCTTTCGGTCTTCCGTTTCGCCGGCGCCACTGCGTTCGCCGGCTACGCCCTCGCACTCCCGCAACTCTCGATCTGGTACAAGCGCTCGTGGAACACGACCATCAAGACGATGTTCGACGGCCTCGTCTATTCGCTGCTGACCGGTGGAGTGTTCGGCTGGTTGTGGCCTAACTAGCCGGCCGTCTTGCTGCTCTCGCCGGGGCGGATGGTGCCGGCCAGCTCGTCGGCATGGAAGGACGAGCGCACGAGCGGCCCGGAAGCGCAGTTCTCGAAGCCGAGCGCCAGCGCGCGCTCGCCCCACGCGCGGAACGCGTCGGGATGCACGTATTCCCGGACCGGGAGATGGTTCGGGGTCGGCCGCAGGTACTGGCCGATCGTCAGCAGCTGACAGCCGTGAGCGCGCAGGTCGGCGAGCGCGGTCGCCACTTCGTCCTCGGTCTCCCCGAGCCCGAGCATCAGTCCGGACTTGGCCTTGATCCCGACCCCCGCCTGCCGCACTCGCTGGAGCAGCTCGAGCGAGCGCTGGTAACGGGCGCTCGGCCGCACGATCGGGTGCAGGCGCTCGACCGTCTCCAGGTTGTGGTTGATCACATCGGGGCCGGCGTCGATCACGCGCCGGAGATCGTCCTGGTGGCCGCGGAAGTCGGGGATCAGGACCTCGATCACGGTGTCCGATCGCCGGCGGATCGCCTGGATCACGTGCGCGAAGATCGTGCTGCCGCCGTCCGCAAGATCGTCCCGCGCGACCGAGGTGATGACCGTGTGGCGCAGCCCCATCTCGGCCACCGCCTCGCCAACTCGCCGCGGCTCGTCCCAATCGACGAAGCCGTTCGGGCGCCCGGGCGCCACGGCGCAGAAGCCGCAACGGCGCGTGCACAGATCGCCGAGGATCATGATCGTGGCGGTGCCGCGCGACCAGCAGTGGGCGAGATTCGGACACCGCGCCTCGACGCACACCGTATGGAGATTCTGCCGGCGCAGGAGCGCCTTGGTCTCGGCGTACTCGCCCTCGCCCGGCAGCTTCACCTTGAGCCATTCGGGCAAGCGCCGAAACCCGCGCGGATGATTCACCGCCGCGTCGTCCGAGGCGAGCGCACCGACGCCGACTCCCGCACCCGAGGCGCAGCCGCCGAAGCGTGGCGTCAGCGGCAGTCGCTCGGGCACCGGGGCTCGCGGTGCGCCCAACACCTTGATCTGGGGATGGCCGTCGGGACCGAGAACGACGAGGCCCTCGTCCCCCCCGGAACCGGCCGGTGGCAGCGGCGTCCCCGCCACGCTCAGTCCCGCGCGAGCGCGGCGCGCTCGATCTGACCGCTGCCCTTGAGGCTCAACATGCGATCGAGCGCCACCCGCGCGTGATGCTTGATCTCTTCCGGCACGCGGACGGGATTCACGAGCGAGCCCTCGGCGAGATTCTCGAGCGCCCACAGCAGGTGGGCCGGATCGATCCGGTTCATGGTCGCGCACGGGCACACGTTCTTCTGCAGCGAGCGAACCCGCTGCTCCGGATGCTCCTGAGCGAGCCGATGCACGAGGTTGATCTCGGTGCCGATCGCCCAATGGGCTCCCGGAGGAGCGGTGCGCACCTGCTCGATGATGAACTCCGTCGAGCCTACGAGATCAGCGTTCTGGACCACATCGAATGGGCATTCGGGATGCACGAGCACCCGCACCGCCGGGTCCTCCGCGCGCACCTCACCGATCTGCTGGAGCGTGAACTTGGTGTGCACGGAGCAGAAGCCCCGCCACAACACGACGCGGGTCTCGGGCCGGTAGCTGCGCGCGTTGATGCGGTCCAGATCCTGTGCGCGAAAGTCCCATTCCGCCATGTCGTCGAGCGGCACGCCCATGCTGGCCGCCGTGTTGCGGCCGAGATGTTGATCGGGAAAGAAGAACACCCGCGGCTGGCGCGCCCACGCCCATTCCAGCACGGTGCGCGCGTTCGACGACGTGCACACCACGCCGCCGCGCTCGCCGCAGAACGCCTTGAGCCCGGCGCTCGAGTTCATGTAGGTCACGGGACAGAGCGTCTCGCCGTGAACGCGCGTCAGCCGGTCCCACGCCTCCTCGACGTCTTCGAGGCCGGCCATGTCGGCCATCGAGCAGCCGGCCTTGAGGTCGGGAATGACGACGGTCTGGTGCGGCTGGCGCAGAATGTCCGCCGACTCCGCCATGAAGTGCACGCCGCAGAAGACGATGAACTCCGCTTCGGTCTGCGCGGCAGCGAGCTGCGAGAGCTTGAAGGAGTCGCCGCGGAAATCCGCGAACTCCATCACGCTCTCACGCTGGTAGTGGTGGCCGAGAATTACTGCGCGGCGCCCGAGCCGGCGCTTCGCCGCCCACGTCCGCTCGCGAATCGTCTCGGCACGGAGCGCGGCGTACTCGGAGAACGGGCGCGTGGCCTGCAGGTCGTTGGAGAGAGTCGCGCTCAATGGAGTTCACCTCCCGGGAGCGGCCCCGGGGTTACTCGAGCTCGGTGCGATGCAGCGGCTGTCGGCCGGAGAAACCGGCTTCCAGGCTATGCCAATGCTGGATCTCGGGCTCGCCCATCTGCCAGCAGAGGAAGATCAGGCGATCGCCGGCCAGCGTGTAGAAGTCCACCAGCCCACGATCCAGATCCTTGATCAGGCAGCCACGGCGATGAATCGCCGTGACGCCTTGCGTGATCCGTTGGGCCACCAGTCGCCGCCGCTCCTGCAGCCGGCCGAGCTCCTGGACATCAGGGTTGGTCGGCGCGGTGCCTGCCGTCGCCAGCTCCAGCACGTCGATCGCCTGTTGCAGGTGATCGAACTCGCGTTTCGTGTGGATCAGGCGCTCGATTCGCGGTCGCAGCTCGGTGACCAGCCCGTTGGCCTCTTCGATCGTGAATACGACGAGCTTCACGCCTTCGACTCCTCCTCCTTGTCGCCCGCGGTCTCCGCGGTCTCGAACGAGTTGCCGCAGCCGCACGAGCGCACCGCGTTCGGGTTGTGAATCGCGAAGCCGCTGCCTTGCAGCGTCTCGACGAAATCGATGTGCACGCCATTCAGGACCTGCGCGCTCTCGGGATCCACCAGCACCTTGACCCCCTCGAACTCGCCGACCCAATCCCCCTCGTCCACCTGATTTGCGAGCGTCATCCCATAGGAGAAGCCCGAACATCCGCCCTTCTGGACGAACACGCGCAGCCCGGCGACGGCGTCGCCCTGCTGGCTCAGGATCTCTCCGAGTTTCTTGGTGGCGGCGTCGGTCAACGTCAACATTCAAACCTCCCGTTCGCGTGCGGCCCCGGATGGGCTCGGCTCCAGACCGGGCGTCGCGCACTGGCGCGCCTCGGACGCCTCACTCCAGGACCAACCCGTGTAACCCATTTGTCGGCATAGCGTCGCCGCGACCTGATGCCTCATCGTCGCCAGTGTCGGAGCTCTTTCCCCGAGGCAGTTCGCCACCGACGTCATTTGGATGCCGTGGAGGCCGCAAGGATGGATGAGCTCAAAAGCCCGGAGATCCGGGGCAACATTCAAGGCAAAACCATGATAGCTCACCCACCTGCGCACCGCGACGCCGAGCGAGGCGATCTTCCGCCCGGCGACCCAGACGCCGGTGCGACCGGCGACGCGTTCCCCCGCGATTCCGAGCCGCCCGAGCGAGTCGATCAGCGTCTGCTCGAGATCACGCAACAGCCGGTGCAGGTCTCGCCCACGCGGCGTGAGATCGGCGATCAGATACCCGACGAGCTGTCCCGGGCCGTGCCAGGTGATGTCGCCTCCGCGCGCGACTTCGAACAGCTCGATGCCGCGTGTACGCAGCTCCTCGGGATCGACGCGCAAGCCATCCGGGCTCGGGCTGCGACCAACCGTGAGCACCGGCGGATGATCCGGGTAGAGCAGCCAGTCGCCGGTCTCGCCGGCCGCTCGCGCACGCACCAGCCCTTCCTGAATCGCGAGGCCGTCGCGATAGGACGTGGGTCCGAGATGGCAGGCGGTGAGGCGAGTCATGGTTGCGCCGCGTACTTTGGAATGCGAAAGCGCTGCTGATTGGCGCCCTCGCGCAGAACGATCGGTGCGTCGGCAAGTTCACAATAGTACTCAACACCGGTATATCGAGTCAGCGCGACCCGTTCCGTTCTACCGGGAACCAAGTACAGCTCAACGATCGCAACATGACTTCGACAAAATGCCTCGAGCTGGAAACGACATTCTGTTGCTCCGGATCTCAAATCGACGTCGAGAAGCATCCGCGGCACTTGAAGGTGGACACTCGAGTCTCTCTTTGCCACCTCAACCTTGAGACCAACGTCGTAGGAGTCCAGTGAAACAAGACGCTCCAATCGCTTCCGCAGGTTGATGAGATTCTGATTGTCTGCACGCGTGCTAGTCCCGGACACCCATGCGGTACCAAGTGAACGTGCCTCGATTGGTTTGTAGGTCACCGCGCTGTCCAAGTGCAGGTAGAAGTAGCGCCCGCGGTCGTCTGACTCACTCTGAGATTGCAATGTGTAGTAGAGCTTGTGCTCGTTCGGCTCGTAACCGACTAATTCCGCTCGGACCGGTCCGCCCGTATACGCCGTCGCCGCTGGGGCCCAGGTAACGATGCATGCTCCCAGCATCGGGCTCAGCCATTGCAGGCAGCGCCAACTCACGCGTAGAACCAGAGCAACTCAGGCCGCTCGAGCAGCTCGCTCACGCGGCGCAGGAACTTGACGGCCAGCTCGCCGTCGACGACGCGATGATCGAAGCCGATCGAGAGGTTCATCATCGGTCGCGCGACAATCTGACCGTCGCGAATGACGGGGCGCTCGACGATCTTGTGCACGCCGAGGATCGCCACTTCGGGGACGTTGATCACCGGCGACGAGTTGATCGCGCCGTACACTCCGGCGTTCGTGATGCTGAAGGTCCCGCCCTGGATCTCGTCCGGCTTCAAGCGATCGGCCCGCGCACGCGCGGCGATGTCGTTCACCTCGCTCGCGATCTGCACCAGGTTCTTGCGGTCGCAGTCCTTGACGTTGGGAACGATCAGGCCCTTGTCATCGCGGCCGACGGCGACGCCGATGTTGTAGTAGCGCTTGACGACCATGGTGTCGCCTTTGACCTCGCCGTTGACCCACGGGAACTCCTTGAGGGCCAGCACCGCCGCTTTGATGAAGAACGGTGTGTACGTGAGCTTCACGCCCTGGGCTTCGAGCTTGGGGCCCCACTCCCTCTTGAGCGCGACCACCGCGCTCAGGTCGGCCTCGTCGAAGCAGTGCGTGTGCGCGGCCGTGTGTTTGGCGCGCACCATGTTCTCGGCGATCAGCTTCCGCACCTTGCTGAATGGCACGACCTCTTCGCGTGGGCCCCCCGCAAGTTGCGCCATCTGGCCGGTGAGGAACGCCGGAGGTGCGGCTGCCGCGGCCGCGGGCGCAGCCGCCCGGGCGGGCGCACCGGCTGGCGCCGGCGCGGTGGGCCGGGCGGTGCGGGTCTTCAGATAGTCGAGCAGGTCGTCGCGAGTGACGCGACCGGCCACGC
>DASQFU010000043.1:0-2381 GCA_035632955.1 Candidatus Limnocylindria bacterium | reverse complement strand
GACCGGCCGCTGCGCTACGTCCCGGCACGCGCGGTGCGCTCGCATCTCGACGTGCTGCTGAAGACGTTGAGCGAGGCCCGGCCGCAGGGTCGCACGCGCCTCGGCCCCGCCCTCCACGAGCTCGCGGAACGCATCAAGCGCCGCGGTCTCGTCATCCTGTGCTCGGACCTGATGGACGATCCCGCCCAGGTGTTGCTCGGGCTCCAACATTTCCGCCATCGCCATCACGAGGTCATCGTCTTTCACATCCTCGATCCAGCCGAGGTCGACTTCCCCTACACCGACACCGCCACCTTCGTCGATCTCGAGAGCGGAGATCGCCTGACGACCGAGCCCTGGGAGATTGCCCGCCGCTATCGCGAGCGCCTCGAAGCCTGGAGCGAGCAATACCGGCGCGTGTGTCGCGAGAATCTCGTCGACTACGTGCGCATCGACACGCGCACGCCGTTCGACCGGGCGTTGCTCGCGTATCTCGAGAAGCGTGCGAGGCTGATGTGACGCTGCGCCTCGCGGCCGCCCTGGCAATGGTGGTCGGGGTGGTCGGATTGCTCGGCTTCCTGCACTTGCTCGGCAAGGGACCGTTCGCGTCGTTCGAGCAACGCCACCTGCGCGCGATGAAGGACCGCCTCGACGCGCCGGCGCGCGTCACGCCGGTCACGACCGCGGATTTCGCGGCCTTGCCGCATCGCCGGCCGGTCGCCGAGTACTCGGCGCTCGAGGCACACGGCGTCTCGATGGAGGGTTACGTCCAGCACGTCGTGCCGTCGATCGACGGCGATATTCATCTCGAGATCGTCCCGCTGCCGCCGCACGCCGAGGGCTACCAGCCGTACTACGTCACCGCCGAGATCACGCCCCAGTGGCGGCGAGGCTCGCGCACGTGGCGGTTCGAGCCGTTGATCGCGACGTTCCGGCCGCCGCGCAGCGGCCGGACCGCATGGGACGGCGGCCCCAAGCGCGTGCGGATCTCGGGCTGGCAGCTCTACGACTATCAGTACGACAACACGCCTTCGTCGCGCTTCCCACGCCTCACCGGCTGGGAGATCCATCCGGTCACGCGGATCGAAATCTGGGATGAGCCCCGCGCCGCCTATGTGGAGTACGCGCGTTGAGCTTTCTCAATCCGCTGTTCCTGTTCGGACTGATGGCGGCGGCGATTCCGGTCATCATCCATCTCTTCACGCGCCGCCGGCCACGCGAGGTGCCGTTTCCTTCGCTCGAGTTCCTGACCGAGGTCAATCAGAGCGAGATCCGGCGCCTCAAGATCAAACAGTGGCTGCTGCTGTTGCTGCGCACGCTGGCGGTGGCCGCACTGGCGTTCGCCATCAGCCGCCCCGCGCTCAAGGGCTCTTCGGGATTGAGAAGCGGCGCGGCCACGACCGTGGTCGCGCTCGTCGATCAGAGCGGCAGCATGACCGCCGGCGGGTCCGGAGGCACGCTGCTCGCCGAAGCGAAGCGCGCGGCCGAGGGTCTGCTGGCGACGCTCGGACCGCAGGACGAGCTGCTGCTGGTGCCCTACGACGCCGGGCCCCATCCGATCTCGCCTCGGCCGATCTCGGATCTCGGACGCCTGCGCGGCGCCGTGCAAACGCTCGAGCCGACCGCCCGTTCCACCGATCATCAGCAGGCGCTGGCGATCGCCGCGCAGGCGCTCGGCGAGAGTCACGCGCTCAACCGCGAGCTGTTCTGGATCTCCGATTTCCAGGCGGCGGGGTTCGGCGGCAATGGCGCGCCGGCCGCCCCGGCGCTCCCGGCCGGCCCGTGGGCGCAGACCCGTGCGTATCTGATTCCGCTCGCACCGGCGAGTCGAGCCAATGCGGCGTTGACCGAAGCCGCGCTCGCGCCGACCGAGTCCGGCGCCGCGCTCTCGCTGACCGGTCATGCGTACGGTGCGAACCCCGGCGACCTCAGCGTCGAAGTGCGCGATCTCACGGGCGACGCGGAGCTCGGACGTGGGTACCTGTCGCTGCCGGCACGCGGCGAAGCGGCGACGCTGGTGCCGCTGGCGCGCCTTCCGGAGCAAGGCGGGGTCGCGATCCTTCCGGACGATGCGCTGCCGCTCGACAATCGTCGCGTGTTCGCGGCCGGGCGCGCGGGAGCGCTGCGCGTACTGCTTCGTGAGGACGGCGCGCCTTCCGCGCTTCGAATCGCGCTCGAAGCCGGCTCACCGGCTTCGGGGTTGCTGGTCGAAGCCGTCGATGCGAGCTCGCTTCCCGCGCGGCTCGGTGAAGCCGACGTGCTCGTGCTCAACGATCTCGAGCGGCTGGCGCCGGCCGAGTTGCAGGCGGCGCTCGACTACTACCGCGCGGGCGGGGCATTCCTCCTCGTGCTCGGGCGGCGCGTCGATCCCGAGTTCTGGAATCAGGCGGTGCTCGGCGATC
>DASQFU010000042.1:0-7525 GCA_035632955.1 Candidatus Limnocylindria bacterium | reverse complement strand
TCTGACCGGTGTGATTGCCGGGTTGCTCGCCCAGGGGCTCGCGCCCTACGACGCCGCGCGGCTCGGCGTCTTCGTGCACGGCATGGCCGGCGACATCGCGGAAACCGATCGCGGCCAGTATGGGCTGATCGCTTCCGACGTGATCGAGGCGCTGCCGAAGGCGCTGCTCGCGCTCACGAAACTGCGGAGTGAGACGCTGGCCGCGAAAGCGACCCTTGCGGGCTAGATGTGGGGTTGGATTCGCGCGACGAGCGTATTCTTGGGGTAGGCGCCGACCAGCTTTTCCACCACCTGGCCGCCCTTGAACACCATCAAGGTCGGGATCCCCTGGATCCCGAAGCGGGTCGAGACCTCGATGTTCTGGTCCACGTCCAGCTTCACGACCTTGAGCTTGCCGGCGTATTCCTCGGCGATCTGTTCCACGGTGGGAGCGATCTGCTTACAGGGTCCGCACCAGGCAGCCCAGAAGTCAACCAGGACCGGCACAGGCGATTGGAGAACTTCCTGCTCGAAGCTCTGGTCGGTGACGGCAACGGCGTTTGACATGGTGGTTTCCCCTCGGCCCCTTCTAGAATCGGCTGCAAGCGCCCATTGGATGCCTGGCCGGGCGCGGCGGATGCAAGGTTGATGGAGCGGCTGCGGTCAGAATAGAAACACGTCAGGATTACGTCAACCTGGTTCACCATAGCGCTTGGCGATGGAGCGCGTCCATTCGAGGCGACGATGATTCCGCTCCGCGACGAGAACCGACGTCAGACGGTGCCGATCGTCACCTACGCGATCATCGTCATCAACAGCGTCGTCTACCTCTACCAGTTGGGTCTCGGGCCGGAAGTGCGTTCGTTCGTGATGCTGTGGGGTCTGGTCCCGCTCCGGCTCACGTCCGCGCTCGAGTATGGAACCGAGCCGATGCTGGTTCCGGGGCTCACCGTGATCAGCTCGATGTTCATGCACGGAAGCTGGCTCCATCTGCTCGGGAACATGTGGTACCTGTGGATCTTCGGCGACAACATCGAAGACCGCATGGGCCGCCTCCGTTTCGTGGTCTTCTATCTGCTCGCCGGCGCCGCCGCGGCGGCCCTTCACTACGTTCTCAACCGCGAGTCGCGAGTGCCGAGCGTGGGCGCGAGCGGCGCCATCGCCGGCGTGCTCGGCGCATACGCGTTCGCGTTCCCGAGCGCGAAAGTGATCACCCTCGTGCCGCTGTTTCCGTTCTTTCAGATCATGGCGATCCCGGCCGTGGTGATGCTCGGATTGTGGTTCGTCTACCAGTTCCTCGCCGGCTTCCTCACCTCGGCGTGGAGCTCGACCGGGCATGGCGTGGCGTGGTGGGCGCACATCGGCGGGTTCGCGTTCGGGGGCCTGACGTTCTGGCTATTCGCCGCCGGTCGCCCGCGCTCGCGGGCCACGGTGGTGTGAGGCGCCGCGAGCCGACACCAGCGCTTCCGACCCTTCACGGGGCGGAGCGTATCGACTAGCATAGCTGCCCGCCCGGGCGAACGGCCCGCGGCCGATCCCACGGACCCGTCATCCCGCCGCGAGGAGGCCCTGTGCGCAAAGATCTTGACCGACTGATGCAGGAGCGCGGCCTCGGAGGCATGGTGGTCATGGCGTACGACCGCTACAGCCCGGCGATGTACTACGCGATCCGCCAGAAGCTCCATCATGGGATCTACTTCCGCGCGGCCGACGGTCGCGCGCATCTGATCCACGACCCGATGGAACGCGATCAAGCGGCGCAGGCTGGCTGCGAGCATTCGTCGTTTTCGCAGCACGGGCTCGCTCAACTGATCGAGCAGGAAGGCAATCCCGCGCGCGGACTCGGCCGGCTGGTGGCCGAGACCTGCGGCACGCTCGGGATCCAGGGCCAGGTCGCGTTCTTCGGCGATCTCGGCTGGGGCTTTGCCTACGAAGTGATGGAACGGGTGCGCGAGCTCGACCCCACGATCGAAGTGGATCGCAGCTACCCCGACATCCTGACGGTCGCGCGCACCACCAAAGACGACGACGAGGTCGCCGCGATCCGCCGCGCGGCGCAAGGCGCGGTGGCGGCGATCGACAAGCTCCGCGAGCGCTTGGGATCGCTGCGCCAGCAAGGCGACCAGTTCCGCGCCAACGGCTCGGGGCCGGTGACGATCGGTGATCTGCGGCGGCTACTCCACGCGGAGTTCCTCGCCCACGGGCTGGAGGGCGGCGAGAGCATCGTCTCGCAGGGACGCGACGCCGGCGTACCCCACAACCGGGGCAACGACGCCGATCTGCTGCGGCCCGGCGTGCCGCTTCTGGTCGACATCTTTCCCGGCGAAGCCGGCGGCGGCTACTACAGCGATCTGACGCGGACGTTTTGCGTCGGCCAGGCGCCGGAGCCGCTCAAGCGTCTCTACGACGACGTGCACGCGGCCTTCCGACTGGCGATGGATTCACTCACGCTCGGCGCATCGTGCCGCATGTATCAGGACAAGGTGTGCGACCTGTTCGAGCAGCGGGGCCACGGCACGTTGCGCCACAACGACTCGCTGCAGGAGGGCTACGTGCACGGGCTCGGCCACGGCGTCGGCCTCGCGGTGCACGAAGCGCCGCGGCTCGGGGGGCCGCCGTCCAACACGCAGACGCTCGAGCCGGGCATGGTGATCACCGTCGAGCCCGGGCTCTACTATCCGTCGCGTGGCCTCGGCGCGCGCATCGAGGATCTGGTGCTGGTGCGCTCGGATGGCCGCTTCGAGAACCTCACACCCGCTCCCTACGAGCTGGAAGTCGAGCCGCGCGGTTGAAGAGATCGCACGAGATTCTCAACCCGCCACGCGCCGAACGCGCGCTGCTGGTGGGTCACGCCGGACGGAGCCGAACCCATGCCGGCGCCTCGCTCGACGAGCTGGCTCTGCTCGCGGACACCGCCGGAGCCAAAGTGCTCGGCTCGGTCGTCCAGCGCCGGGGCACGATCCATCCCGGACACTTCATCGGCAAAGGCAAGCTCGAGGAGCTGAAGGATCGTTCGAACGAAGGGGACGCGGACCTCGTGATCTTCGACGACGATCTCAGCCCGGCCCAGGTGCGCAATCTCGAGAAGGCGCTCGACCGCAAGGTCGTCGACCGCTCCGAGCTGATCCTCGACATCTTCGCCAAGCGCGCGCGCACGCGCGAGTCACGACTCCAGGTCGAGCTGGCGCAGCTCGAGTACATGCTGCCGCGGCTGACCGGAATGTGGAAGCACCTCGAACGCCAGGCCGGCGGCATCGGCACGCGCGGCCCGGGCGAAACCCAGCTCGAGACCGACCGCCGGCTGGTGCGCGAGCGCATCGCCCGGCTCAAGCGCGAGCTGCAGGCCGTCGAGCGCGAGCGCGAGACCCAGCGTCGCAAGCGGCGCCGCGAGTTTCGAGCGGCCCTGGTCGGCTACACCAATGCCGGCAAGAGCACGCTCTTCAACGCGCTGACGCGCTCCCACGTGCTGGTCGAAAACCGGCTGTTCGCGACCCTCGACGCCACCACGCGGCAGATGGTGAGCCCCGAGCGTCAGGTGGCGCTGCTCACCGACACGGTCGGCTTCATCCGCAAGCTCCCGCATCACCTGGTGGCGTCGTTCCACAGCACCCTGGTCGAGGCGATCGAGGCCGACCTGTTGCTGCACGTCGTCGACGTCTCGGATGCGGATTTCCGCCGGCAGATGAGCGCGGTCGACGAGGTGCTAGACGAGCTGCTCGAAACCCCGCGGCCGACGACGCTCGTGTTCAACAAGGCGGACCGCCTGGCCGATCCAACCATCGCGGACGGCCTGCGGGTCGAGTTCCCGGGCGCGTTCGTGGTCTCCGGGCGTACCGGGCTCGGGCTCGACGCGCTGCGCACCTGGTTGTGGCGTCACGCGGGCGAGCGCGCTCTGCGCCGGGCGTCGTAGCTCCGATCATGGCGGCGACGATTGTCACGGTGCTCGAGTTTCGCACCGAGCTGGCGGCGCCTCCGGAGCGCGTGTTCGCCGCATTGACCGAAGCCGGCCTGCTCGAGCGCTGGTTCTGCGACGCCGCCGAGACGCACGCGACCAACGGCGGCCGGCTGCTCCTGCGCTGGACCGGCGAGGCGGCCACGCTGCCGTTCGAGGCGCGCTGGGTGGTGTTCGAGCCGCCGAACGCGTGCGCGTACGAAGGGGGCCACGCGGGATATCCCGACGGCTATGCGGGGCGGGTGGGATTCGAGCTCGCTCCGCGGCCGGGCGGTACGACGCTCGTGACCCGACACCGGCTGCCGGCGCGGCCCGACTACGAGCCGTTCGCCGCGAGCTATCGCGCGGCTTGGCCCAGAGCCCTGGCCCGGCTCACCGACTGCCTCGCCTGACCGCGATGCCTACCGACGCGACGGCGCTGCGCACGCTGCGATTCGGGCACAGCCCGGACGCCGACGATGCGTTCATGTTCTACGGCTTCCATACCGGCTCGGCCGCGATCCCGGGCTGTACCGTCGAGCACGTGCTCGAAGACATCCAGAGCCTGAACCGGCGGGCGATCGAGCGCGCCGACCTCGAGATCACGGCGGTCTCCGCGCACGCGTATGCGTCGCTCGCCGATCGCTACGCCGTGATGTCGTGCGGGGCCTCGATGGGAATCGGCTACGGGCCGGTGCTGGTCGCGCGGGAGCCGCGCACGCTCGAGTCCTTGCGCGGCGCACGGGTCGCGACGCCCGGTCCGCTGACGACCGCGGCGCTGCTGCTCCGGATCGAGTGTCCGGACTGCGTCCCGGTCGAGCTTCGATTCGACCGGATTCCGGCGGCGATTCTCGCCGGCGAAGTCGAAGCGGGGGTGATCATCCATGAGAGCCAGATCACCTACGTGGCGGAGGGTCTGGTCAAGGTGCTGGATTTCGGCGAACTGTGGCAGGCGCGGGACGGGCTGCCGGTGCCGCTCGGCCTCGACGTCGTGCGCCGCGACCTCGGAGCGGACCTCATGCGCGCCGCCAGCGCCGGCTTTCGCGCCAGCATCGAGGTCGCCCTGGCGAACGAAGACGACGCGCTGCGTTACGCGCTGCAGTTCGGCCGCGGGCTGGACCTCGATCAAGGCCGGCGCTTCGTGCGCATGTACGTGAACGACCTCACGCTCGATCTCGGAGCGAACGGTCGCACGGCGCTCGCGCAACTCTACCGGCGCGCTGTGGACGCCGGCGCCATCCGCCGAGCGCCCGACCTCGACATCGTCTGAGGTTGGCAGATCTTCTGCTCGCGTTTCCGCACCGCGTGCGGAAATCGACGTCCATCACGTTCGGCTCTGCGACGTTCATCGCGCTCCGGCAATGACTTGGCTGGGAACGGAGACCGGCCTCGGGATTGCTCTGCGTCTTGGCCGAGGAGATTCCCAGTGGGCAGCCGTCGCAGACCGACCCCGTATCCGGGATCATCTGTCTCGGGTACTTCAATGACACGGCGTGCCTGGACGTGCGACTCGGCGCGCCGCTTGCCTTCGCGACGGACGATCGCCCACCACTCCTCGAGGCAGAGGCAGCCCCTCGTGGGGTGGCGCCCCGGAACTCGGAACGCCACGCCTTGGCCTGAGTGTCCGCGGCCGGACGATGGCAGTCGTCCGGCCGTCCTTCCTTCCGAACCAGGGTCCCGCTAGTCTGACGTCGTGACCACGACCAGGAGGTCTCTCGCCCACCTGATCGTGATGGTCGCGCTGGTCGTGGCGGGGTTCGGGCTGTGGATCCTCCACGCCACGGCTTGGGATCTCGCGGCCAAGTCGCCGGTGCTGAGCTACGACTCGGCGCAGTACGCGCTCGCCGGACGCGAGCTAGCCGAGCAACATCGGCTGGCGACGACGTTCGCGCTCCCGATCGAGCTCGCCAAGCATCCCGCCCCACCTTGGCCATTGAGCACGGTTCAGCCCGGATTGGTCGTCTGGGAAGGCCTGATCTTCAAGCTCGTGCCGCAAGTGATCCGGCTCGGGAAATGGGAGCTGCTCCACCTCTACGAGCCCCACCAGCGAGAGTGGCTGACACTCCTGCTGCCGTTCGGCTGCTTTCTCACGATCGCAGCACTCCTGGCGCTCGCCAGCGCTCGCTTGATTCAGCGCCAGGCACCCGCGCTGTCACTCTCGTTGCGCGCGGTCGCCGGGTTCGTCGTCGGCATGGCGTTCCTCCTTGACCCCGAGGCACAGCATTTCGCGGTCGGGGGGATGAACGAGCTGCCCTTCACGCTCGGCATCGTGACTGCGTTCGCGGGGATCGCCACCGGACGCGCGACGCGGCACCCGCTCCTGTTCGGGTTGCTGCTCGGCGTGACCGGAACCTTCAGAGCCAACATGTTGTGGCTGGCGCCGCTGTTCGCGCTCGCGGCGGCGCTTGCATGGTCGCCGGCGGAGCGGCCCGGAGCCGCAGGCGCAGCGAGAACCCGTATCTTCGCGCTGGCGCTGATCGGCTTCGTCGTTCCGCTGGCGCCATGGTGGCTCTACAAATGGCGCGCTTTCGGGTCGCCAGGCTGGGATCTCACGCGCTACGTCTTATGGGACGGGATCGAAGGACGAACTTGGTTCTCGCTCTACCACTTGCCCGAGCACCCCGAGCTGCCTTCGCTCGCAACGGCGTGGCCTTGGTTCACACGCAAGCTGCTTCGCAATCTCGGGCCGCTGACCCTGGCCTCCACCGTCGGACCCAGGGCGCTCTGGATCGGGGCGCTCGTGGCCTGGCTTCTCGTGCGCCGGCCGGCGCGCGCGCCCGGAATGGCCGCGGCTGTGATCCTCGTGGCTTCCGTGATCGGCGTCCTGACCGCCGCGCTCGCCATTCCATGGCTGCGTTACGTGTTCCCGACGCGCGTGCCGCTCGAGGCTGCGGGGCTGCTCGCGACCTGGGCGATGGTGGCGCGCGTGCCGAACGAAATCATGGGGCCCGCCGGCCGGCGCGTGCTACAGATCGCGGTCGTCGTGTTGGCACTCGGGTGGGGCGCATGGCAGACCACGCAAGGCAATCAGGAGGCCGCTCGGGCCGCGGACACGCGCGGGCTCCCCTCGGTGCTCACCCTGCGCGATCTCGGACACCGTCTGCGCCGCGAGCTCGCGCCCGGCGAGCCGGTGATGAGCAACCTCGGCCCGACGCTATCGTGGTATTCGCGCCGGCCGGTCGTGCATCTTGCCCTGACACCGCTCGACGTCGAGGCCTGCCGACTGCGCCTCGAGTTTCGTCACGTGGTGCTGGCGTTCCGCAGCCCCGAGCGCGCGTGGCAAGGATGGAACGAGCTGCTCGAGAACCCCGAGCTCGCGGTAAAACGACCGGAGTGGAACATCGCCCGCGCGCGGCGCTTCAGGGAGCTCGACGGCTTCGTCGTGGTATGGCTCGAGCTCGGCCCGCCCGGGGTGCGGATGGCCGCGAGGTAATTTCCCGCGGCTAGCTTTGTCGCGCCTCGGTCTGACTTGGAGCGAGATGGATCTCGCTCTCTCCATGGTCGGCGAGCTGCACCGGCACGCGCCAGCTCTGGCGCCCGGGCACGCACAGCGACTGCTCGCCGGCGGTGCAGTACGCGTACGACATCTCGATCCACCACTCGCCTTCCTCGACC
>DASQFU010000041.1:0-15195 GCA_035632955.1 Candidatus Limnocylindria bacterium | reverse complement strand
GCGGCATCGACCGCGAGGTGCGCTCCTGGAACGTCGACACGCCTGAGAGTTTGCAGGCGACGCTGGCCGCTCTCGGCGGCGACGGCGCGGCGGAACAGGGGGCGGCGTGAGCACGACCGCGGGCGGCGCCGGAATGCCTTCGGGCGCAACGGCGCTCGGACCGGCGCAGGAGCTGGTCGGCCAGGTCGCGTTCGTGACCGGCGGGGCGACCGGCATCGGGCTGGCGATCGCCGAGGCGCTCGCGAGCCGTGGCGCGCAGATCGCGATCTTCAACCGCAACCAGGAGCGGGCGGCCGCGGCGGTGGAGCGCCTGGCGGCGGCCGGCGCGCAGGCGCAAGCGTTCGCCGCCGACGTGTCGGACGCGGCCTCGGTCGAGAGCGCGTTCGCGGCCGCCATCGAAGCGTTGGGGCGCGTCGACGTGCTGGTCAACAACTCCGGCACGACGCGCGACGGTGTGTTCATGCGCATGTCCGACGCGAACTGGCGGGACGTGATCGAGACCAACCTCGGCGGCGCCTTCCGCTGCAGCCGGGCCGTGGCGCGGACGATGATGAAGGCTCGCTACGGCCGGATCGTCAACGTATCCTCGGTGGTCGGTCTGATCGGCAATGCGGGACAGGCGAACTATGCGGCCTCCAAAGCTGGTCTGCTCGGGTTCACGAAGTCGCTGGCCCGGGAGCTGGCGCCGCGGGCGATCACGGTCAACGCCGTGTGCCCGGGCTTCATCGAAACCGAAATGACGTCCGCGCTCTCCGAGGCAGCGCGTTCGGACCTGCTCGGCCGGATCGCGCTCGGCCGGCTCGGCCGGCCGGAGGAGGTGGCCGAGGTGGTCGCGTTTCTCGCCTCGCCGCGCGCCGGCTACGTCACCGGCCAGACGTGGACGGTGGACGGCGGAATGGTGATGTGAAGGTGGTCCCTACGGGCGGCCGCGAGCCGACCCCGGCAACCCAAACACAGGAGGTGAAATCCGTGGCAGCTTTTAGCGAGGACCGGGTGAAGGAGATCATCGCCAAGGAGCTCGAAGTCGACCCCAAGCAGGTCACCTCGGAGGCCAAGTTCATCGAAGATCTCGGCGCCGATTCGCTCGATATCGTCGAGCTGGTGATGGCGCTGGAAGAGGAGTTCGGCCTCGACATCCCGGACGAGGACGCCGACAAGCTCAAGACCGTCGGCGACGCGATGAACTACCTCAAGTCCCACGCCACGACGACCTAGTCGTTTCCCTTGCCGCACACGATGCCCTGTGGGGAGACGCTCCGGACGAAGGTGGGCCGACCCGTGACGTACGGGACGGGCGCCACCCGCCGGGAACGAAGAACGAGAGCCATCCGTGAATGAAAACGAGCGCCGCGTGTTCGTGACCGGGGTCGGGGTCGTTTCCCCGCTCGGCAACGACACGGAGACGTGCTGGGCGCAGATGATTGCCGGGAAGTCCGGGGCCGGTCCGATCACGCGTTTCGACGCGACGGGCTTCAGCACGCGGTTTGCGTGCGAGGTGAAGGATTTCTCGATCGAGGGCGTGATCGACCGCAAAGACGCGAAGCGCATGGACCGCTTCGTTCAGTTCGCGGTATTCGCGGCCCACGAGGCGATCCGCAACGCCGGACTCGACCTGGACACCATGGACCGCGAGCGCGTGGGCGTGGTGATCGGTTCGGGCATCGGAGGCATGGAGACGTTCGAGGAGCAGCACCGGAACCTGGTCGAAAAGGGTCCGGGGCGCGTCAGTCCGTTCTTCATTCCGATGATGATCGTGGACATGGCGGCGGGGCAGGTCTCGATCCAGTTCGGTCTCAAAGGTCCCAACTTCGCCACGGTCTCGGCGTGCGCATCGGGCGCTCATGCGATCGGAGAGGCCCTGCGCCTGATCCGCGCGGGCGACGCCGATGCGATCGTGACCGGAGGCAGCGAAGCCACGATCACGCCGATGGCCATGGCAGGCTTCGGCAGCTCTCGCGCACTTTCCACTCGAAACGACGATCCATTGCGAGCCAGCCGCCCGTTCGACCAGGAGCGGGACGGCTTCGTCATTGGTGAAGGCGCCGGCGTGCTGATCCTCGAGAGCGAGGAACACGCGCAGCGCCGCGGTGCAAACCGCCTCTGCGAGCTCGTCGGCTACGGTGCCACCGGGGACGCGTATCACATCACCGCGCCCTGCGTGGACGGGGATGGAGCCGCGCGCGCGATGCGCCGCGCGCTCCAGGACGCCCGTCTGGCCCCGGAAGACGTGCAATACATCAACGCCCACGGCACATCGACGCCCGCCGGAGATCCGGCGGAAGTGCAAGCGATCAAGACCGTGTTCGGAGATCACGCACGCCGGCTTGTCATCAGCTCGACCAAGTCCATGACCGGGCACCTGCTGGGTGCCGCGGGCGGACTCGAGGCGGTCGCCACTGCGCTCACCCTTGCGCGCGGAATCGTCCCACCCACGATCAACCTGGACACACCGGATCCCACATGCGACCTAGACTTCGTTCCTCATCAGGCCCGACCGCTGCGCGCGAAGGCCGCCCTCTCGAACTCGTTCGGGTTCGGCGGACACAACGTAACCCTGGCCCTGAGGGCCGTAACCTGAGGCGCCGCCCGCGCCGCCGCGGAGGCCGCGGCCGCGGGCCGCGCGCTCCCGGCCACGCACCCTTCGGCTTCTCGTTCTGGCAGTGGCTGCGCGGCCTGTTCTCGGGTGACGCGCCGGCGAGCGGAGCGCGCGTCGTCCGGGTCGCGCTCGCGGATCAGGAATCGCGGATCATTTCCGAGTTCAACCATCATTACGGACTGACCTTCCAGGAGCCGCGGCTGCTCAAGCTGGCCCTGACGCATCGCTCGTACCTGCACGTCTCGGGACAGGGACCGCGGGAATCCAACGAGCGGCTCGAGTTCCTCGGCGACTCCGTGCTCGGGCTGGTCACCAGCGAGTATCTCTACCGCGCCAATCCCACCGAGCACGAAGGGCAGTTGACCAAGACCAAGTCGCTACTGGTGTCGAAGGCGATCCTCTCGCGCCGGGCGCTGGCCATGGGTCTCGGCCGGTTCGTGCTCATGAGCCATTCGGAAGTGGAGTCGGGCGGCCGGCAGCGGCTCTCGATCCTCGCCGATGCGTTCGAATCGGTGGTCGGGGCGATCTACCTCGATCAGGGATTCGAGGCGTCGCGTACGTTCATCGAGCGGTGGCTCCTGCGCGAATCGCGAACCATCGCGGCGGACAAACGCCACACCAACTACAAGAGTCACCTCCAGGAATACGTGCAGAGCACGTTCCGCACCCATCCCGTCTATCGCATCCGCAGCGAGATGGGCCCCGACCATTCCAAGCAGTTCAACGTCGAGGTCATGGTCGGGCGCCGCGTGTTGGGCGAGGGCAAGGGACGGAACAAGAAGGAGGCCGAGCAGGCGGCGGCGCGCGATGCGCTCGAGCGCGTCGAAAGTCCGGTCGACTCGGAGCCGCGCCCGCGGCGACGGGAGCGTGACGACGAGCCGGTGCGCGCCACGTCCGGAATCTCCGAGCCCGTGCTCGCGCCGAGACCGGAGCGCGCTGTCGATCGAACGATGCCGGCGGAGGAGAGCGAGGAGCGCGAGCCGCGCCGGCGTCGCGGCCGCCGCGGCGGTCGCGGTCGTCGTGCCCGGGCCGACGGGTTCGCGGCCGAAGTGACGCCGGAAGTCGCACCCGAGCCGGCTCCTGAGAGCGCCGTGCCGGAGAAGGCTCCGGCGCGGGGCGGAACGCGCCCGGCGAGCCCCGTGCGAGAGGTCGTGAAGCCCGCGGTGCGGGCGCTGCCCTTCCTCAAGCGCGCGGAGGAGTCCGAGCGCTTGCCGCGCCCGATCGAGTTCGAGCCGCCGCCGGCGCGCCACGAGGAAGACGAGAACGAGGAAGTGGGGCGTCCCGAAGGTCCGCTCGAGGAGCGTCACGTCGATCCCTATGCCTGGGAGACGGTCGCTCCGGCCGAGCCGCCGGCGTTCGAGAGTGGGGGCGAAGAAGAGGAGTCGCGTTCCGCTGCGCCGGTCACACAAGATGAGCCGGAGGATGTCGAGACGCCGGAAGCTCCAAGCCGGCCCGCGGTCCGCGAACGCACTTGGGAACAAGACCGGAGGGAGCGCGGCGTGCGTCCCGATCGAGGCTCGCGTTCGGAGCGGTCCCTAGCACCAGAACCCGAGGCGACGGCGCCTACTCCACCGCCGACGCCGCCTCCTGCGCCATCCTCGCCGGCCTTCGGGCGCAAGCAGCGGCGGGGTTCGCCGCGAGGCTGAGGCGGCCTAACGAAACGACACCGGGCGGCGATCGCCTCGCCTCCGGTGTCGTTGACTGCATCCCGCGGGTTTCAGACGGCGCGATGCGAGACGGCGCGATGCGCAACTGGCGGCTCACGCTGAGCCCGTGTTAGGCTCGATGTGGCATGTGGCTTGTGACGTGCACCGCACTGATCCTGGCCGCCCTCCCGAGCACCCGTCCGGACACCCCGCCGCCTCCTCCAACGTCTGGCTACGCCAGCGAGGAGGCGCTCGTCCGATACGTGCGCGGCCGGCTCCTCGAGGAGCAGGGCCAATCGGTCGAGGCGCTCGGCGAGTTCTACCGTGGCTTGTTGCTCGATGATCGGGCGCCGAGCTTTCCGCGGCGCGTGAGCGAGCTGTCGGCCCGGCTCGGCGACAGCGAGCGGTCGCTCGAGTTCGCCCTCCGCGCCGTCACGCTCGACTCGACCGACGCGCGCAGCCAGTGGCTGCGCGGCACCGCGCTGCTCAATCTCGGCCGCGACCAGGAGGCGCTGGAGGCACTGACCCGCGCCACGCGCCACGACACGACCGAAGCGGAGTACTTCCGCGCGCTGGCGCGCGTGGCGGAGCGGCTCGACCGCGTCGAGCTGGTTGCCCAGAGCAGCCGCAACGTCGTGATGCTGGAAGACGACGACGCCGAAGCGTGGTTCCAGCTCGCCGCGGCGGATGCGCGGATGGGACGGTTCGCCCAGGCCGAGACCGAGCTCGCCGAAGCCGTGGAGCGCAACCCGATCCGGCCCGGCATCTTCTTCCTCCAGGGCTGGATCCAGGAGAGCCTGGGCCGCCCCGCGCGCGCCGCCGATCTCTACCGGCAGCATCTCGACATCCACCGCGACGACCAGACGGCGCGCAGGCGTCTCGTCAACGTTCTCGCCCAGGAGAATCGATATCGCGAAGCCTACGAGCACGCTCGCGTGCTGGCGAAAGAACGGCCGGACGACCTCGAGACGCGCGCCGGCGAAGTCGAGCTGGCGTTCCGCCTCGGGCGGCGCAAGGAGGCAAACGCCCTGCTCGAGCGGTGGCGGCTCGAGCGTCCCCATGATCCTGAAGTGACCGCGCAAGCACTGACGGTGATGGCGCGCCGCGGCGACGCGGCGCGAGCTTCGCGCGAAGTCGAGGCCTGGGCCCGGAGCCAGCCGGAGGATCACGGGCGCTGGCTGGTGGCGGGCCGGGTGCACGGGATCGCGAAGCAGCCCGAGCGGGCGTTGGCGGCGTTCGGGCGCGCGATCGAGCTGGCGCCGGATTCGCTCGCGCCCCGGGTGATGCTGGCTCGCTTCCACCAGGAGGCGAAGCGGATGGCGGAAGCCGAGCGCGCGTGGCTGGCGGCGATCGAGCAGTTCCCGGACGTCGGCGCGCTGCGACTGGATCTGGCGCTGTGCCGGGAACAGCAAGGCGACATCCCCGGCGCCGAGGCGGCGGTGCGTGACGCCCTGGAGCGGGAGCCGGACAACCCGGTCGCGCTCAACTTCCTCGGCTATCTGCTCGCGGACCACAACCGCAAGCTCGACGAAGCGGTGGATCTGATCCGCCGGGCGCTCGTTCACGACCCCCGTAACGGGGCGTATCTCGATTCCCTCGGCTGGGCCTTCTACCGGCTCGGGCGGCTCGAGGAGGCGCGGACCCATCTCGAGCAGGCGGTCGCCCTGACCGGACACCCGGAAGTCCACGAGCACCTGGGGGACGTCTACAAGGACTTGCGGCTCCTCGAGTTGGCCAACGATCAGTACCGGAAGTCTTGGGCGGCGGACAGCACCAACGAGCGCGTCCGGGACAAGCTCGAGGGGTCGAGGTAAGCCGGTGGAACCGCCGCTTTTCCAGGGGGTACCAAGCTTGAGTGGAATCGTCCGTGGCGCCTGATCGCGACCCGGTTGCGCCTGCGATCCCGAGCCTCTCGGACGAGGACCTGATGGGCCGGGTGGCGGAGGACGACGAGCGGGCGTTTACCGAGCTCGTCCGCCGCTTCCAGGCCCGGGTCACGAATCTCGTCAGCCGGGTGCTCAACGACCGGGAGTGCTCGGACGACCTCGCGCAGGAAGTGTTCGTGCGCGTGTACGTCCATCGGCGGAACTATCGCCGCGGCTCGAAGTTCTCCACTTGGTTGTTCACGATCGCCGCGAATCTCGCGAAAAACGAGATTCGGCGGCGGGTCCGGCGCCGGAACTGGTTCAGCCTGGACGCGCTGCAGGAGCTGTTGAGCGACAGCGCGATTCAGCTGGCCGACCCGGGCGAAGGTCAGGAGCGCGCGCTCGAACGCGCGCAGCTCCAGGAGATCGTCGCCCAGGCGATTGCGACGGTGCCGGAAAAGTATCGGCTCGCCCTCGTGTTGCGAGACATCGAGGGGATGGCGTACGAGGAGATCGGACAAGTGCTGGGCATCCCGGGCGGGACGGTGCGCTCGCGCATCAACCGGGCCCGCGCGATGCTCAAGCGCAAACTTCAATCGCTACTCCGCAGGGAAGGGGTTCCATGAACTGCAGTCAGTCCCGCAGGCTGTTCAACGCCTATTGGGACGACGAGGTCACGCAGGCCGAGCGCGAGTGGCTCGAGTCCCACTTCGCGACCTGCGAGAGTTGCCGCGCCGAGTACGAGGCCTTCGTCCGGGTGCTGGAGTGGGTCGGCGCGCTGCCGCGTGCCGAGGTGTCGCCCGGTCTTGCCGAGCGCGCGCTCGCCCGTGCGCGCCGCTCGAGCCCCGCGCCCGATCGCATCCCGTCGTTAGCCCCTCGCTGGATCCCGATCACGGCTGCCGCGGCTTTGGTCGCCGTGATCGCGGCGACGCTCATGCAGTGGACTGGGCTGCCACCGTCCGGACCGGTCGCGGTCCAGAAGGAGGCGCCGATCGAGCAGCCGATGCTGGTCGAGGCTGGGCCACCCGCACCCGCCGGGGCGCCGGGCGTCACGCCCGCGGTTCGTCCCGAGACCGAGGCGCTCGCGGTGATTCCCGACAGCCTGTTCGATCACGGCGAGGACGTGGAGTTCATTCTCGATCCCGTGACGTTGCGCAAGGGCCGCGCGTACACTGTTTCGCGCCTGGCCGAGCCCGAGATCCGGGGCGAGTCGGCCGTCATCACCTTCTAGAAGGAGGGTGCATGAACGCGGTGCGTGCCTGGAGGCGCGGGCTCGTCTGGTTGCTGGCTCTGATGTTCCTCCCGGCATGGGACGTGGCGCCGGCGCGCGCGCAGGGAACGCTGTCGGCGCTCGAGACCGACGTCGACCACATCGCCCGCCGCGCCCGCCCCTCGGTCGTCACCGTGCTGGCGCTGCGCAACGAGCTGATCAAGGTGCGCACGAAGTCGCGCCGGCGCACGCGCACGCGGGTCGGCACCGGGCTGGCGCTCGCAGAGAACGAGATCCTCACCACCGCGAGCGTCATCCTCGGCGCCGAGCAACTGCTGGTCCAGTCCGCGAATGGGCTTCAGGTCCGGGCCGAGCTGGTCGGGATGGATCCGATCTCCAATCTGGCGTTGATCCGCGTTCCCACTTTGCGCCTGCCGCCGTTGCGCACGGCGACGCGCCGTAGCGAAATCGGCGACTGGGTGATCTCGCTCGGCACCTCGTACGGCGCCCAGCCGACTCAATCCGTCGGCAACGTCGCGTACCGGTTCCAGGAGCCGCGCCAGTCGTTGCTCCAGCTCAGCAACATCGTGTATCCGGGCAACAGCGGAGCGGCGGCGCTCAACGCCAAGGGCGAGCTGATCGGAATCGTTCAGGGCGAGCTCGGCGCTCCGGACGCGGTCGCGCGCGAAGCGGGCGAGGAGCGGCGGCCGCGCGGTCCCGGCTTCGTGCTGCCGATCGAGTCAGTGCGCCCGGTCTACCAGGCGCTGCGGCGTGAAGGCCGCGTGCGCCACGGGTTCCTGGGCGTGACGACCCGCTCGGCGAGCGTCGAGAGCGAGGGCGGGTCGCGCATTCCGATCGGCGCGCTCGTGGAAGGCGTCGTCTCAGGCAGCCCCGCCGAGCAGGTCGGGGTGCGGCGCGGCGATCTAATCGTGGCCTTCGAGCGTGAGCGCGTCGAGTATCCGGAGCAGCTCGCGCGCTGGGTGGCGGCGAGCCATCCCGGCACGGCCGTGGACCTGGTTTGGGTGCGCGACGACATCCAGCGCGAAGGACGACCGACGCTGAGGGAGTCTCCGCAAGCCGTCCCGCAGTGGGTCGCGACCACGCCGGCGGCACCCGGCGGCGCGCCGCTGAGCGCCGAGCGCATCACGGAGCTCGAGCGCGAGATCCGGCGCCTGAGCGAGCAGCTCGACCGTCTGCGCACCGAGCCACGCTCGGGCCGACCCTAAGGGCTGATGGCCTAGCTCCAGTCGACTCAGTGGCTCCGGGTATGGCGCTATATCCTCGGCAACGATGCCGAGGTTCGGAGTGACCCACTGGCCTGTCGCCGCTTCGAATGCAAGCACGAGAAAGGTCTTCCGGAACGCCCGTCGTCAAGCCTACCGTTATACATCTGGAGCGCCGGTGCCCTAGCCCCTCGCCCGCCATTGTGCGGGATCGAGCCGCCGGGCCGCTTCAGCGGCCCTGATTCCGACCTAGTCGCCCGCCAGGTCTCTCGCTGAGTGTCCGAAATGTCCTGCAACCTTTTCGTGCTTACGGCTGGACCGGTAATGCGTTGGTGGAGCGCCCCGCATGCCCATCCCTCGGGCGGGGCACATCGGTGATCAAGACATCACCATTAGGAGGCCGCAGATGGTGCTCCGGGTGGGCTGCTTCGAGAACCCATGAGTTTCTCTGTTCTGCGCGCTTGGCCCTATGTCTTGCGACGGTGTGTTCTCTCACGTCGCCCCCCCTTGCAGACGGTCACGCGAATAGTACGAACCGACAGTGGGTAGGGTCACCACCCCAGAGCTTTCGACCCTTCACGCAAGCCAGCAATGTAGCGGTCCCGCGTGGTCCCGTGGTCGGTGGTAACGAGACCACGTCGATCCTCCTGACCGGCCATAGTGAGAACTCGAAGTTGTGGAACTTCGTGCCGAGCGTGACCGCTACAATCCCAACGAGTCAGAACGTGGCGTCGGTGCCGTATCTACTACCCGAAGGCGAACACCATTTTTGCTCTGGCAAGGCGACACTGCCGGCGCGTTCGTCGAGCAGAGAAAGATTGTGCTGCTGGCGAACTGAAGGCGCTTAAGTCGTGGCGGCCGACCTCGTCCTTCGTTTCCCTGGTCATCGCGCGCGCTCACGCGTGCGCATCCGGCGCGGCGCGCTCGCCGATCTCGGATCGGTGGCGCGCCGGCTTCCGGGCGGGCGCCGCGCGGCATTGGTGAGCGACGCCACGGTAGCCGCTCTTCACGGCGAAAGAGCGCTGGCGTCGCTACGCCGCGCCGGACTCGCCGCCGAGCTCGTGACCGTGCCGGTTGGCGAGCGCACGAAACGCCCGCTCCAGCTCGCGCGGCTCTGGGAGGAACTGAAGGCTCTGGAGATCGGCCGGCGCGATCTGGTCGTCGCCCTCGGCGGCGGTGTGGTCGGCGATCTCGCGGGCTTCGCCGCCGCGACCTGGCTGCGGGGTGTGCGGTGGATCGGCGTGCCCACGTCGCTGGTCGCTCAGGTCGACAGCAGCATCGGCGGCAAGACGGCGATCGATCTGCCGGGGGGGAAGAACCTGGCCGGGGCGTTCCATCAGCCGGACGTCGTGCTCGTCGACCCCGAGCTGCTGATGACGCTGCCGCGCCGCCATCTGCGGGCCGGTCTCGCGGAAGTCGTGAAGACGGGCATGGCGACCGACGCGACGCTGTTCCGGCACACCGAGCAGGCGGCCGCAGCACTCGGCCGCGGCGACCTCGTGGCACTCGAAGCCATCGTGTCGCGCACCCTGCGCGCCAAGGCTCGGGTCGTGCGCGGCGACGAGCGCGAGCGCGAAGGCGGACGGCGCACGGCGCTCAACTACGGCCATACCACGGCCCACGCGCTCGAGGCGGCGCGCGGCTACCGCGGCCTGCTGCATGGCGAAGCCGTCGCGATCGGCATGCGCGCCGCGGCGTGGCTCTCGGTGCGGCGTGCCGGGCTCGATCCGGCGGCGCGCACGCGCCAGGACGCGCTGCTCGACGCATTCGCGCTGCCGCGCCGCATGCCGCCGACGCCGCTCGCGGCGTTGCTGGTAGCGATGGCGCACGACAAGAAGCGCGGTTCGCAGGTCCGCTGGGTGTTGACCCCCCGGGTGGGCCATGCTAGCGTGCCGCATCCTGTTGATAGCCGCTTGGTTAAAGCGGCGCTGCTGGAAGTCGGGGCACTGTCCTGAGTCCGGGAGGCCGCTCGCGAGGCACCGTGCATCGCATTCTGGTCCTGCATGGTCCGAACCTCGACTCACTGGGCGCCCGCGAGCCGGATCTGTATGGGCACGCGTCCCTCGCCGAAGTCGACCTGCGCCTGAAACAGCTCGGAGCGGAGCTCGAGTGCAGTCTCGAATGTCTCCAGAGCAACCACGAGGGCGTCCTGATTGACGCGCTCCACCGATCCCCTGATCGTGCCGACGGGGTGCTGCTGAATCCCGGCGGGCTCACGCACACCAGCGTCGCGTTGCGCGATGCGGTGCTCGCGGCGGGGATCCCGGTGGTGGAGGTGCACGTGACGAATCCGCTCGCTCGCGAATCCTTCCGGCAGCGCTCGTTGATCTCGGGCGCCGCGCTCGGCGTGGTTCAGGGGTTTGGCGCCGAAAGCTACCTGCTCGGGCTGCGCGCTCTGGCCGGCCATCTCGCCCGTGTCCGCCAAACCTAAGTCGCGCCGCCGCCCAAGGCTCGGGGCGGCTCCTGCTCCCGCCGACCGTCCGGTCAAGTCCCGGCCGTCCGCCGCCGATAACTCGCGTGGTGCGAAGCCCGCGGGGTTCGAGCTCGCCGAACTGCGGCAGCTCATCCGCCTCGTGCAGCGCACCGGAATCGGCGAGCTCGAAGTGACCGCCGGGGGCAGGACCGTTCGGATCGCGCAGGGCGGCGTCATCGCGCCCCATACGGCCGCGGCGCCGGCGCCCGGGAACACCGGAGCAGCACCGGACAGCCCGGCGGCTCCCGCGGACCGCTCCGAGAATCTCGTCGCGATCACCTCCCCGATGGTGGGGACCTTCTATCGCGCGCCGGCACCGGACGCGGATCCGTACGTCGAGATGGGCGACGTGGTTCAGGTGGGGCAGACGGTCTGCATCCTCGAAGCCATGAAGCTCATGAACGAAATCGAATCCGAGTCCAAGGGACGGATCGTCCGCATCCTGGTCGAGAACGCCCAGCCGGTGGAGTTCGGGCAAAAGCTGTTCCTGCTCGAACCACTGTGAGCGCGCCGCCCCGACCGGGGGCTGTGCGACGGGGTGCCAGATGAACATCCGCAGCGTTCTCGACAAGATGATCGCGGCCCGCGCCAGCGACCTCCACTTGAAGGCCGGCACGGCGCCGGTGGTGCGCGTGGACGGCGTCCTCTACACGCTCGACGAGCCGGCGCCGAGTGCGCAGCAGCTCCGAGACGTGTGCCAGCAGCTCCTGAACGAGGAGCAGCGGCTCTACTTCTCGACCCACAACGAGATCGACTTCGCGTTCGGCGTCTCGGGCCTGGCCCGGTTCCGCGCCAACATCTTCATGCAGCGCGGCACGGTCGCGCTCGCGCTGCGCCACGTCCCGGTCGAGGTGCCGACGATCGAAGACCTGCGCCTGCCCCCGGCGGTGCGCGAGCTGGCGTTCTCGCCGCGCGGACTGGTGCTGGTCACGGGGCGCACCGGCTCCGGCAAATCGACGACGCTCGCGGCGATGATCGACGCGATCAACAAGGTGACGACGCGCAACATCATCACGGTCGAGGATCCGATCGAGTTCCTCCACCGCGACCGGCTGTCGTTCATTCACCAGCGCGAAGTCGGCCTCGACACGCGCTCGTTCCAGGACGGTCTCAAGTACGTGCTGCGCCAGGACCCGGACGTGATCCTGGTCGGCGAGGTGCGCGATCTGGAGACCATGAGCACGGTGCTGATGGCGGCCGACACCGGACATCTCGTGATGTCGACGCTGCACACCACGGACGTGGTCCAGACGCTCCAGCGCATCATCTCGTTCTATCCGCCGCATCAGCACCACGAGGTGCGGATGTCGATCGCCTCGAACCTGCGGGCGGTGATCTCGCAGCGCCTGATCGCGCGCCTCGATGGCGCGGGCCGGGTGCCGGCGGTCGAGGTCATGGTGAGCACGCCGACGATTCGCGAGTTCATCATGAACCCCGAGAAGGTGCCGATGATCCACACCGCGGTGGCCGAGGGTGTGACCCAGTACGGAATGCAGACCTTCGACCAGTCGGTGCTCACGCTGCTGCGCGAGGGCCTGATCACCGAAGAGGAAGCGCTGCGCAACTGCAACAACCCGAACGAGCTCAGTCTCAAGCTCAAGGGCATCTCCGCCACGTCCGACCGCACCTGGCAGCCGGTGGATGCGACCACCGGCGGCGAGGAAGGCGTGGGTCCGATCGGCAAGACTTCCGGTTCACCGGCGGCGCTCGGAACTCCGAGCGGAGGTCGCGCCGAGTGGATGACGCACACGTAGGGGAATGTTCCGAAAGGTCCTGATCGCCAATCGGGGTGAGATTGCGCTGCGGGTCATTCGTGCCTGCCGCGAGCTGCGCGTCTCCACGGTCGCGGTGTTCAGCGAAGCCGACCGCGATAGCCTGCACGTCCGGCTCGCCGACGAGTCGGTGTGCATCGGGCCGGCACCTCCCGCGCAGTCGTACAACTACATCGCCCGGCTGGTCTCGGCCGCCGAGGTCACCGGGGCCGATGCAATCCATCCCGGCTACGGCTTCCTATCCGAGAACGCCCACTTCGCGGAAGTGTGCGTGTCGTGCGGCTTCACGTTCATCGGGCCGACGGCGGAAATGATCCGCAAGATGGGCGACAAGTCGGTCGCCCGGCGCACCATGAGCGAGGCCGGCCTGCCGATCGTGCCCGGGAGCGAAGGCGTGCTGAGCGACGTCGACGAGGCGTTGAAGCTGGCCGCGGACATCGGTTATCCCGTGATCATCAAGGCGGCGGCCGGCGGCGGCGGTCGCGGTATGCGCGTCGCGTCGGAGGAGAAGCAGCTCCGCGTCGGGTTCGGGATCGCGCAAGCCGAGGCGGGGGCGGCGTTCAACAACAACACCGTGTACCTCGAGAAGTACATCGCGCGGCCGCGCCACATCGAGTTTCAGTTGTTCGGCGACTCGCACGGCAACCTGATCCACCTCGGCGAGCGCGAATGCTCGGTGCAGCGCAACCACCAGAAGCTGATCGAGGAATCGCCGAGCCCGTTCCTCAGTGACGCGAAGCGCCGCGAGGTCGGCGAGCTGGCGGTGCGCGGGGCGCGGTCGATCGGCTATCTGAATGCCGGGACCATGGAGTTCCTGTTCGATCAGGACGGCTCGTTCTATTTCATGGAGATGAACACGCGCATCCAGGTCGAGCACCCGGTGACCGAAGAGGTGACCGGGCTCGATCTCGTGAAGGAGCAGATCCGGGTCGCCGCGGGCGAATCACTGTCGCGCACGCAGGAGCAGGTGGAGTGGCGCGGGCACGCGATCGAGTGCCGGATCAACGCCGAGGATCACGAGCATGGCTTCCGTCCGAGCCCCGGCAAGATCACCTACTGGTACAAGCCCGGAGGTCCCGGAATCCGCGTCGATAGCCACGTGTACGCGGGCTACACGGTGCCGCCGTATTACGACTCGATGATCGGCAAGCTGATCGCCTACGGCAAGGATCGCCCCGAGGCGTTGCGGCGGATGGAGATCGCGATCGAAGAGATGATCGTCGAGGGCATCAAGACCACGCTGCCATTCCACGCCGTGGCGCTCCGCGACCCGCGCTTCCAGGCCGGCGATCTCGACACGCACTTCGTCGAGCATCTGTTGAAACGCGAACCCGCGCCCGCCGGCTGAGTCGCGAGCAACGCAGGTTGAGCCGCGAGCACTGCCGGTTGAACGGCGGGACCGCCGGTTGAGGCGCGAGCGGGTCGCCGTAAGGCTCCGGCCCGACCCGGCCGGCGCGCCGCAGCGACCGCTTGGCCCGGGCGATTGCGCTGTCGTGATCGACGTCCTGCGCGCGACGACCTCCCTCACCATTGCGCTGCACCATGGCGCGCGCGGGGTGATTCCGTTCGAGTCGACCGGCGAGGCGCTGGCGTGCCGCGACCGGGAAGCCGACGTGCTAGCGTGCGGTGAGCGGGAAGGACGGATCGTTCCCGGCTTCGACCTCGGCAACTCGCCGTTCGAGTACACCGCCGAGCGCGTGGCCGGCAAGCGTCTCGCGTTCGCCTCGACGAACGGTTCGCGGGTAATGCGCGAGGCCGGGCGCGCCGGTCGCCGCCTACTGGCCGCGTTCGTGAATGCGGCGGCGGTCGTCGATGCGCTCGCCGGCCAGCGTGACGTCGTGATCCTGTGCGCGGGGAAGCTCGTCGACTTCTGCCTCGAGGACGCCGCATGCGCCGGACTCCTGTGTGCGCGGCTCGAGTCGCGAGGCGCTCGAATGAGGGGTGCAGGCGCGCGGCTGGCGCGCGCGCTCGCACCGGCGACGCGCGAGGAGGTGCGCGCGCTGGTCGAGGGTTCGTCCCACGGTCGCTATCTGCGCTCGCTCGGACCGGCGTTCGCGCGCGACGTGGCATCGTGCGCCGAGCTCGACTCGATCGACCGTGCCTTCGAGCTTGGTGGCCTGGAACAGGCGATATCGATGCCTCGTCCCTGACGTGATCTGTGCCGGCGCGTCAGGACGCCGTCCCCAGGCTGTTTGCGGCGCGGCCCTGGCCAAGTCTCGGATGGAAGAAGGATAAAGCGACGCGCACTCGCTCCTCGAGCGAAGCGTCGGGAATGGTCTCGCACAGCTTGGCAGCACAGCGCGCTTGATCGGCACCGAAGCCGAGCTGTCGCAGCCAGGGAACGACCTCATTCGCGGCGGCCCCGGCGCGCGCCTCCGCCGCAGCGCGCTGAGCCTCCTGCCGCTTGCGG
>DASQFU010000040.1:0-1845 GCA_035632955.1 Candidatus Limnocylindria bacterium | reverse complement strand
GCCTCGCCGGACCTCGCGGCGCCCGATGCCGGCTAGGGCGAGCGCCACGCGCTGACCGGCGAGCACCTGGTCGACCTGAGTGCCGTGGACCTGGATCGAGCGAATGCGCACCTCCCGTCCCTCGGGCAGGACACGCACCCTTTCGCGGGCGGCGAACCGCCCCGACCAGAGCGTGCCGGTGACGATCGTCCCGATGCCCTTGACCGTAAAAGAGCGATCCACGTGCAGGCGAACAGGACCATCCGCCTCGCTGCGTCCGGCGATCGCGGCCGCTTCGCCGTCCAACGCCGCCAGGAGCGGGTCGAGCCCGGCGCGCGTTGGCGCAGCGACCGGCACGGTCTCCACGCCCGGCAGAAGCTCGCTCGCCTCATCGATCGCCAGCTCCGGGTCGGCCAGGTCGCTCTTCGTGATCGCCATGACGCCCCGCTTCACTCCAAGCGCACGCAACACGGCGACGTGTTCCCGCGTCTGTGGCATCACCCCGTCGTCTGCCGCGACGCAGAGCAGGAAGAGGTCGATGCCCGTTGCGCCGGCCACCATGGTGCGCACGAAGCGCTCGTGCCCAGGGACGTCGACCAGCGACAGGCGCCTACCCGACGGCAGCTCGAGGGGCGCATATCCGAGCGCGATCGACAGCCCACGCTCCTTCTCCTCCTTCAGGCGGTCGGTGTCGATCCCCGTCAGCGCCCGCACCAGCGCCGTCTTGCCATGGTCCACGTGCCCCGCCGTGCCGAGCGTGAGCGGGCCGGGCTCCGTCATGCAAGAGCCGCGATCACCGCGGCCGCCGCGTGGCGCGCCTCGTCGTCGGTGAGCGTACGCGGGTCGAGCAGGAGCCGCCCGTCGAGCGCTCGGCCGAGCAGGGGCGGCGTTCCGGTACGTGTCCGCCGCGCGAGCTCGTCCAGCGAATGCGGCGTCGGATCCACTGCGCAGGCCGGTCCGGTCAGCTCGAGCAGGGGAAGCGCTCCGCCACCCACCTTGGCGGCGGTCTCGACGACCAGAGCGGTCCTGCCGGCGGCGGTGATCTGTTCGCACATGTCCTGTGCGCGCTCGCGAAGCTCCTCCTTGCTCGCCGTCAGCATCCGTAGCACGGGGATCTCGGCTGCGGCGAGCGCGGGGTCTCGGTAGAGGGTCAGGGTGGCGGCGAGGGCGGCCAGCGACAGCTTGTCGATCCGCAACGCCCGGGCCAGCGGAAGTGAGCGGCAGCGCTCGATCGCCTTACGAGTTCCGACCATGATCCCGGCCTGCGGCCCGCCGAGCAGCTTGTCGCCCGAGAAGCAGGTGACGGCGGCCCCCGCGGCGACCGTGGTCCGAACGAGGGGCTCGGAGCTCAGCTCCGGCATCCCCTCGGCGAGCCGGCCGGACCCAACGTCGGCGATCACCGGCACGCCGAGTCGGCACAACTCCTCGATCGGTGCCTCCTCCACGAACCCGACCACGCGGAAGTTCGATGGGTGCGCCCATAGCAGAGCGCCTGTGTCCGCGTCTATCGCACGCCGGTAGTCATCGAGGCGCGTACGGTTCGTCGTTCCGACCTCGACGAGTCTCGCGCCCGACTGTCCCACGACTTCCGGGATGCGGAATGAGTCACCGATCTCGACGAGCTGACCACGCGAGATCACCACCCGGCGACCGGCGGCCAAGGCACTGGTGGCGAGCAGCACCGCCGCGGCGCAGTTGTTGACGACCAAGGCCGCTTCGGCACCTGTGAGCTCGCGCAAGAGCTCCTCGACGTGATCCTGGCGCGAGCCGCGCGTTCCGCTGCCGACGTCGTACTCCAAGTCCGAGTAGCGAAGGCCCGCCTCCGCCGCTGCGCGCATCGCGCGCGCGGCCAGCGGGGCGCGGCCG
>DASQFU010000039.1:0-4710 GCA_035632955.1 Candidatus Limnocylindria bacterium | reverse complement strand
ACTTCCTTGCCGCTCCCTGTCGTCACCGCGGTGCGGAAATGAGCAAAGTCGTAGAGCATTCGGCCCGGAACCAGCTCCAAGTCCCGGTTCGTCCACATGTTGGTTGGGTTCACCCGATGCCATGGATCGAGGGTGGCGCGGATAATGCCACCACCGCTCAGCCAGGTTTTGCCGCCTTGCCTCATGTACGTTGCGAGCGTGACGGCGCGATTCGGCTTGCTCATTTCGCGCAGCGCCGTGATCGGCTTTACGCGGTCGAACGAATTCGCGGTGTAGCCGGCGCCCAGCTGATCCGTATACCAGACGACGTGCCGGTACTTGCCGAGCGTGGAGATCGGAACGATCGCGTCCCGCAAGCCGCGGGTGCCCAATGAATCGAAGCGGTACCTGGAGAACAGACCAGGCGGGCTGAGCGTGGGATTATCCGTGTCGTATCCGGGATAGCTCTTCCAGGGGAAGCCGCCCCGGGCGAGCATGAACGTGTCCAGCTCAGCCGCGGTCGGCCACGGACCGCCCGGGGGTCGGACGCCGCCGCCGACCCGGTCGTCGGCGACGAAGCGCGTGTCGTTGACGATCAGGAGCTGCCGATCGAGGGTGGCGCAGACGACGCGGAAAAGAATGCTCCCGAGACTGACCAGGTTGTTGTTGTCCTCCGCCTCGATGTAGAAGCGATGCGTCTCGTCGTTGACGTGGAACGGGCCCACCGTCGCCGATGTGTTGTTGAGACTCCAGGCGCTCCAGTGATACCAGTCGGTGAGCTCGTTACTGCGCGTCGTCTCGTCGTCCAGGTTGACCAGGTCCATGACCCAGCGGTAGCGCCGGATCGACGCACCGCCGCGCGAGGTCGCGAACCAGTTGAAGGTGATCTCCTGCCCGCACGGCACCTCGAGGTCGAAGGCGAAGCGCTCTTCGGAAAGGTAGCCACCCACGAGATACGTGTAATTGAAGAAGTCGTTGAACATCGTGATGATCGGCGACGCGTTGTTCGCGAACGTCACGAACAGTTGCAGCATGTTCCTCGCGGAGAACACCGGATCGTAGGCGCCGGCTTCGTCGAACCCGGTGACGACGAACAAGTAGTTGGATTCCGGGACCAGGTTCGCGTATTGCGCCTCGGTGCTCTCCGCGTTGGTGGAGTCCCAACCCGGGAAGGACAGCCCATCTACGCGCGATTCCGGCGCATACCCTTTGCGCAACGAGTCCGGGTTGAGGGTCGCGAACACCAGGAAGTCGGGTTCGTCGACGGGATACGGGAAGTCGGCCGGCCGCGCGCCGCTCGCGAACAACCGATACTTGTACTTCAGCGGCTTCTGGGTGAAGACGCCGTCAGGATCCTCGCCGCGCCAGACGATGCGGACCGACGGCGAGACGATCGCCAGACCACCCGCCGGTGGATCGACGATGGTCACGATCGGAGCGATCGTGTAGGAGTAGAACCCTCGAGAGACCACCGCGGACATCGCGCCGAGGTTGTCCACCGCGCGGATCGCGAAGATGTGCGGATCGGACGCCGTGGAGAGCGAGGTGCTGATGCGGTCCGGATTCGTGGCCGGAAAGAACAGGAACTCCTCGTTCCGCTCGGTCCGCACCCAGGTCGAATCCACCCGATCCACGGACGGCGGGTCGATCGCGTAGAGATAGTAGTCCACCCGCCCGTCGGGATCGTATCCGGTCCAGTTCAACCGATAGGCGTAGTACACCGAGTCCCCCGGGGCGGGGCTGACCGGCGCCTGCGTGAGCCGCACCGTGGGAGGCTGGTTCGGGATCAGCATCTTGGACGTCTTTTCGCTGCAGCCGGCCACCAGGGCCAGGACGGCCAGCGATGGGAGGACCAGAGCGGCGCCGCCCATCCGCATGAACCACGTTCGTTGCATCATCGTCTTTCGCTCCTCGAGGACCAGCCTCGCGACCCCGGTCGACTCGATTCGGTGGACAGGCCCGCCCCCGGGGGCCGGTATTCGACGGGGATCTGCAGGTTCACGATGCGGCCGCCGTTGGAGTCATCGCACCTGACGCAGTCGGCCAGCTCGATGTCGACGATCACGCGACCGGGCCTCAGGCGGGCCTGGACTTCGGGCGGAATGAAGAACTCGAACTGCGGGTCGAAATAAGACTGGCCATCGGTGAAACGAAGCGAGTCGCCGGCGGTGTCGAGCCCGTGGATCGTGATGCGGCGGCGCAGCGTCTTCGGAAAACTGGGCGGAGACGGCTTGCCGACCGCATCTCCGGGCCGGAAGGGATCGATGTCGTCGGCGTAGATTTCCATGTGCCACTGGTTGGTCGTGAACGTGTCCACGAGTGTCGGGTGCGGCTGAAACAACGGGTTACTCGTCACGAAGAACGGCGATCGGTTCACGTGGTACGTCAGCACCCGCGAGCGCAGCGAGCGCTCCTGCTCGGTGGCGGTGTTGTTCCGCACGTTCTCGACCAGGATACGCGGATCCCGGATGCGGTTGTCCAGAGCGTTGTCGCCGTCTTCCGCGCGCGCCAGCGCGAACGCCTCGCCGGTCTGGAACATGGCGTGATAACCGCCGACGTGCGGGTTGTCGAAGTTCGACGCCGGGTCCCAGATCGGGTAGCGGCCGCTCTGGAGTGGAATGCTGATGCTACCGGTCGGGGCGATCCGGGTCACGATCTGGCTGCGGAATCCGACCGGTGAGCCGTTCGGTCCGGTCGGGGTCGTGACCGGTCGTCCCGGGATCAGGAACTCAGAGCGGTCGCTGACGATCGCCGTGTAGGGCGAATCCTTGTCGAGCCCGCCCATGTGCAAGATCACCCACGAGTTGTTGTGGACCGTATCGCCCTCGGAGCGCACCCAGGCGGTGTCGTTGTAGATCTCGATGAAGGTGCGGATCTGCGGTCGCACCGCCGGGAGTTTCTCCAGCGAATCGGGGCTGAGATAGCTGCCGGCCATGCCGATACCGCCTGGCCTCCCGATCCCGTCGATACCGTCGATACCATTGCCCCCAACCACGAACCGTTCACCCGTAGCCGCATGAGTCCCGCAGTTCGTACAACGCGAGACATCGGGACCCGAGAACCACGTGTCTGGGCTGAAATTGAGCTCGAACCGCCGCGTGGCGTCACGAGTGCCGTTCGCCTGGTCGACCGCCCGCAACAGGAACAACTTGGTGCCAGGCAGCGGATCGGGTTCTCCCGGCAGCCCGTAGCTCTTGGACGTGACCGACGCGTCCACGACCACGAGCTGCGGTTCGTCGAGCTTGTAGCGGAACCCGGTCACCACGCTGCCCTGAATCGTCGGCTCCGCGTGCCACCGGAAATGGAGCTCCGAGCCCGACGGCACGGTGTCCTTTGGCGGAATGCCGAACTGGCCGGGGACCAGACTGTCTCGGATGTCGTAGCGCTGAATCTGCGGCGTCACTCCGCCCGTCCCGGGGTCGAAGACGTAGATCGTGCCGATCGCGTACGCCTCGTCGAAGATCGGCACCGGAGGGAAGCGGTCGTTGGCGTTGAAGATGAAGCGCGCCGGAGTCGGGTCGGGCTTGCCCTGGTTATCGACGGCGTAGATGTAGAACGCGTGCTGGCGATCGGGGAAGTTCTCGGCGACGGTGAAGATGAAGATGCTGTCGGTGCGAGTGGTGAACCGATAGTCCTGCGGCTTCGGCCCGGGCAGCGGCGGCACCACGTTCGTGATCGGATCGGGGGTCGGGAGCGTCTCGACCACCGCGTAGTAGAAGCCGGCGATCTCTCCATCGGGATCCGAGCCCGCCCAGTGCATGTGGAACCGGACCGGGATCGTGACCGGAACGGGGTCTCGTCCCGGGATCGTGGTGATCGTGTCCAACGGTGCGCCCGTGATCCAGGTCTCGGGCGCTCGGTTCCGATCGATGTTGGGCGCTAACGCCTTACGACATCCCGCCGAAAAAAACACCACAAAAAGGCAAAGAACAACCCCGACTCGCAAGCGCATTCGCGCCCCCCAGCACGCCCAGTCTTTGAAGAGAGTACCCGGAGGCTAGCAACCGGCCCGCCCAGCGTCAAGCCTATTCCCCGCCAACTAGGCATCGGTGCGTCAGTTGCTGAGCCCATGCGTCGCCGTCAGCTTTCGATGTCAACCCGGCCTCCTCGACCCCAAAAGACTTCAGCGGGCGGGGATTGCTCCCCGCCCGCCGAAGGTGCTGCCTGCTGCCTGACTAATCCCTGAGGACCGTCAGCTTCTTCTCGCTAGCGAACGTCGGCGTGCGCAACTGATAGAAGTACACGCCACGCGCTACCGTCTGACCCGCATCGCTGGTTCCGTCCCACACCAGCCGATGCTCTTCCCCGGCCTTGAACACACGGTTCGCCAACGTCTTCACCAGACGGCCGCCGACGTCGTAAACCTTGACCTCGACGGGCTCCGTCTTGACGAGTCCGAAGGCAATGACCGCTTGTCCCGAACGCACCGGGTTGGAAGACCGCAGCCCCAGGAAGTTGACGAAGTTCGATCCTGGGCCAGCAATCGGGCTGTCACCCACGCCGACGGGAGAAGGCGTCCACGCCGGGCACAGCGCTCCGAAGATGTTCGAGAGTGCCTTGATGTAGTAATCGGTACGGCCACCGGCCGCCTGACCACCGCTGCCCGGGCCGCCGAAGCGCGCGCCCAGAGCTTCGGGATCGAAGCCGTCGACCATCACGATCTTCGCCGCCGTCACGAACCGGGCGCCAGCCGTGTGAATGTTGCCCTGGTACCGAGACGTGACCGTGCTG
>DASQFU010000038.1:0-12762 GCA_035632955.1 Candidatus Limnocylindria bacterium | reverse complement strand
CGTCACCGGCTCGCCGAGAGCGAGCACGACGCGTGGGCGTTCGCGGAGGAAGTCGGATATCCGCTGGTGGCGAAGCCGCCGACCGGCTCCGGATCGCACAACACGTTCCGGATCGACGGGCCGAATCGGATGCGCGAGTGGCTCGCCGTCAGCCCGCCGCAGCCGGGCCAGCCGCCGTTGCTCGAGGAGTTCATCACCGGCGACGAGTACTCCTTCGACAGCGCCATGGTGCACGGGCGTCTGGTGTGGCACTCGATCAGCCGCTACTTCCCGACGCCGCTCGACGTGCTGCAGAACCCGTGGATCCAGTGGTGCGTGATGCTGCCGCGCGACATCGAGGTCCCGGCCTTCGACGACATTCGCGTGGCCGCCGAGCGCTCGCTGCGCGCGCTGGGATTGGAGACGGGACTGACGCATATGGAGTGGTTCCGCCGGCGTGACGGGTCGCTGGCGATCTCCGAAGTCGCCGTGAGGCCGCCGGGCGCGCAGTTCACGACGCTCATCTCCTACGCGCACGACGTCGATCTCTACTCCGCCTGGGCGCGGCTCGCGGTGTTCGAAGAGTTTCACCCGCCCGTGCGCCGTTACGCCGTGGGCGCAGCCTATCTGCGCGGCCAGGGCAACGGCCGCGTGCGCGCGATTCATGGACTCGACACGGCGCAGCGCGAGATCGGCCCTCTGGTGGTGGAATCCCGTCTTCCCAAACCTGGGCAGGCGCCCGCTGCGGGCTACGAAGGGGACGGCTACGTCATCGTTCGGCACCCGGAGACTGCGGTCGTGGAGCAAGCGCTCGCGCGGCTGGTCAGCGTGATCCGGGTCGAGCTGGGGTAGCGTGAGAGGCGTTCGGCAAAGCGAAGTGATGATCGGGCGGTCGACGAAGGAGGTCTCGTGAACGTGCTCGTCCTCTCCCCCGGCTATCCGTCGGAAATGCCGCAGTTCACGCGTGGCCTGAAGGACGTCGGGGCGCGGGCGGTCGGGCTCGGCGATCAGCACGAGTCCGCGCTGCCGCCGGCCACCCGGCAGGCGCTCTCGGCCTACTTCCGCGTGTCGGGGTTCGCGGACGAAGACGCGGTGATCGCCGAGGCGCGGCGGATCGCGAGCCAGATCCGGATCGAGCGCGTAGCGTGCCTCTGGGAACCGTTGATGGTCCTGGCCGCGCGGATTCGGGAAACGCTCGGCCTGCCCGGGATGACGGTCGCCGAGACCATCCCGTTCCGCGACAAAGAGACGATGAAGCAGGTGCTGGACGCGGCCGGCATCCGCACGCCCTGGCACAAGCGCGCGCACTCCGTCGCCCAGGTGCTCGAGGCCGCCGAACAGATCGGCTTCCCGCTGATCGTCAAACCGATCGCGGGCGCCGGCTCGAAGGACACGCACCGCATCAACAACCGCGCGGAGCTCGACGCCGTGCTCCCGCACCTCCGCCACGTGCAGGAAGTGAGCGTCGAGGAGTTCGTGGACGGGGACGAGTTCACGTTCGACACCGTATGCGTGAACGGAGAGATCGCGTTCTACAACATCTGCGCCTACCGGCCGCGACCGCTGATCGCGCGCCAGCTCGAGTGGGTGAGCCCGCAGACAGTCGCCTTGCGCCGTCCCGACGTGCCGGAGCTGGAAGCCGGACGGCGCATGGGAGCCGCGGTGCTCGCGGCGATGCATTTCCAGACCGGCTTCACCCACATGGAGTGGTACCGCAAGGCCGACGGGGAGGCGGTGTTCGGCGAGATCGCCGCACGGCCCCCGGGTGCCTTCACCGTCGACATCATGAACTACGCCTCGGACATCGATCTGTTCCGCGGCTGGGCGGAGGCCGAGGTTCACGGGCGCTTCACGCAGACCGTGGAGCGACGCTACAACTGCGCCTCCATCTTCAAGCGCGCGCAGGGCCAGGGTCGCATCCAGCGCATCGAGGGGCTGGGCCCGTTGCTGACCGAGTTCGGTCCTCACATGGTGGTCGTCGACCTGCTCCCTCCCGGCTCGCCGCGGCGGGACTGGCTGCAGACCCTGATCTCGGACGGGATGGTAATCGTGCGGCATCCCGATTTTCAGACCACGATCGACATCGCCGATCGCGTGGGGTCCGATCTGCAGATGGTCGCGGGATGAAAGCGCGGGCGCAAAACGTCCAGCCGCGCGGCCGCGCGCGCACGACAACGCCGGCCCGGAAGGTGCGGAGCGGCGCCGCCACCCGGGCGCGAGCGAGCTCGCGCGCCGGGAGCGCCGCGGCCAAGGCGATCTCCGGCGGTCAGCACGGCGCGCCGTTCGACGTGCTCGGCCCGCATTCCGTGCATCTCGACGGCAAACCTGGAACCGCGGTGCGGGCCTTTCTGCCGGGGGCTCGCGAGGCGGCGGTCGTGGTCGGGCGGCGCGCCTACCGAATGGAGCGTACCGATAAATTATTCGAGGTCGTGATTCCAGAAGCGGCCGAGCCGTTCCCCTACCGGCTGCGCGTCACGCGCGACGATGGCGAGACCGTCGTCATCGAGGATCCGTATCGTTTCCCGCCGCTGCTCTCGGAGTTCGATCTGCACCTGTTCGGCGAAGGAACGCACGAACACCTCTACGAGAAAATGGGCGCTCAGATCGTGCGTCACGAAGGTGTGCGGGGCGTCGACTTCACGGTCTGGGCGCCGAACGCGCGAGTCGTGAGCCTGGTGGGCGACTTCAACGGATGGGACTTTCGCACGCACCCGATGCGGCAGCGCGGCGATACCGGGGTGTGGGAGCTGTTCGTTCCCGATCTGGGTCAAGGCGATCTCTACAAGTTCGCGATCCTCGCACCAGTAGGCCCGAGGCTCGTCAAGGCCGATCCCTACGGTTTCGCGATGGAGCTGCCGCCGAACACCGCTTCCGTCGTCTGGGACCTGAATCGCTTCCGCTGGTCCGACGACGAGTGGATGGAACGCCGGGGCGAACGGCAGGCTCTCGACCGACCGCTCCTTCTCTATGAAGTGCATGCGGGCTCGTGGAGGAGAGTGAAAGAGGACGGAAATCGTTGGCTCTCGTGGGCCGAGCTGGCACGAGAGCTGATCCCCTATGCCAAGCGCATGGGGTACACCCACCTCGAGCTGCTACCAATCACCGAGCATCCATTCGACGGCTCGTGGGGCTATCAGCCCGTCGGTCTGTTCGCGCCGACCTCGCGTTTCGGCACGCCCGACGACTTCCGTCGCTTCATCGACGCCGCGCATCGCGCGGGCCTTGGCGTTGTCTTGGACTGGGTGCCGGCTCATTTCCCCAAGGACGCCCACGGTCTCGGCTTCTTCGACGGCACGCACCTCTACGAGCACGCCGATCCGCGTCAGGGACAGCACAAGGACTGGGACACCTACATCTACAATTTCGGCCGGCCTCAGGTGTGCGGCTTCCTGTACGCGAGCGCGCTGTTCTGGCTGGATCGCTACCACGTGGACGGTCTGCGCGTGGACGCAGTCGCGTCCATGCTCTATCTGGACTACTCGCGGAAGGATGGCGAGTGGGTGGCGAACCGGTACGGCGGTCGCGAGAACCTCGAAGCCATCGAGTTCCTCAAGCGCTTGAACGTGCTGTTGCACGCGCGGTTCCCGAGCGCGCTCACGTTCGCGGAGGAGTCCACCGCCTGGCCGCGCGTGACGGGCCCGGTCCGTGACGGCGGCCTCGGTTTCGACTTGAAGTGGAACATGGGCTGGATGAACGACATGCTCGAGTACATGAGCATGGATCCGCTCGGACGCGCTCACCATCAGGGCAAGCTCACGTTCTCGCTCTACTACGCGTTCAGCGAGCGCTTCCTGTTGCCGCTTTCTCACGACGAGGTCGTCCACGGCAAACGTTCACTGCTCTCCAAGATGCCGGGGGATCGCTGGAAGAAGCTCGCCAACCTGCGGGCACTCTACGCCTATATGGGAGCGCATCCGGGCAAGAAGCTGTTGTTCATGGGCGGCGAGCTCGGTCAGCCACGCGAGTGGGCTCACGATGATGGGTTGAGATGGGATCTTCTCGACGAGCCCGATCACGCGCGGCTGCACCGCTTCGTCCGGGAGCTGAACGCACTGGTGGCGAGCGAGCCCGCTCTGCACGAGCAGGACTTCGATTGGCACGGCTTCGAGTGGATCGACTTCCAGGACGCGGCTCAGAGCATCGTGTCGTTCGTTCGTCGGGCCAAGGATCCGGAGAACTTCCTGGTCGTGGCCGCGAACTTCACGCCGGTGCCGCGCGAGGGTTATCGCATCGGCGTGCCGTCACCGGGGCGCTACGAGGAACGGCTCAACAGCGACGCCCGCCGCTTTGGCGGCAGCGGCGTCGGGCAGCCACGAGGCGTCACGGCGCGCCCGGTGGCGTGCCACGGCCGCGACCACTCCGTGGAGCTGCGGCTCCCGCCGCTCGGCGTTCTGATCCTCAAGCCGTCGTCACCCGAAGATGACGCCTAGTTACGACCGCGGCTCGCGCGGTCGGTCACGAACCACCGCACGATTCCGTACCCATCGCCAGGTTTACTGAACTCTTCATGGGAGGAGAACCGTCAACGTGGCCGTGCCCCATCCCCGCACCGCGAAGCGCAGGGCCGATCCTGCGCTCCCAGTCGTACGCAAGCATCACGCGCTGGTGCGCCTTTCCCACTGGGTGAACGTGCCGCTACTTCTCGGCCTGATCGCGAGCGGCCTGTCGATCTACTGGGCGGCGCCGGTGTTCAAGCATCCGCCCGACCCGGTGACGCAGAGCCGGGAATATCTACAGGACATCGGGATCGTTATCGCCCGCACCCTCAACTATCAGGGTGCGTCCTATGCATGGATCTACGACCATCTCAGTCTCGGCCCGCGACTGCTCGCAAACGCGCTCCGGCTTCATTGGGCGCTGGCCTACTTCTTCATGGCGAACGGCGTTCTCTATCTGGTCGGTCTGATCGCGGGTGGCGGCTGGCGCGCATTGCTGCCGCGGCGCTCGGACCTCGGCGAGGCGCTCGCCATGATTCGCTTCTATCTCGGCGTGCTGCCAATGGCCGTGCTCCGGCGCCCGTGGCCGCATCCGCCGGTGCGCTCCAAGTACAACGCGCTCCAGCGTGCGGCGTATTTCTCGATGCCGTTGTTCGGAGCGCTGGTGGTGCTCTCGGGTTGGGCGATGCACAAGCCGGTTCAGCTCGGCTGGCTGGAGCGGATGTTCGTGAACTACGACGTTGCCCGCGTCGTCCACTTCGGCTGCATGCTGGTGCTCGGGTCGTTCGTGATTCCGCACGTGATTCTCGTGATCGCCGACGGCTGGGACACGTTCCGCTCGATGGTCGCCCCGAGCCCTACTACGTTTCGCTCGACCTCGAGACCGCTCGACATCCCCAGGTGCTGCTCGCCACCCAACTGGCCGGGAAGCCCCTGCCGCTCGCTCATGGGGCGCCGCTCCGTCTCCTCGCGCCGATGAAGCTCGGCCTCAAGAACATCAAGGCCGTGACCGACATCGCGTATACGGTCAGCGAGCCGGCCGATTACTGGAACGAGCGCGGATACTCCAGGTACGACGGACTCTGAGCACGCAACGCGAGCACCCCGGAGAGTCGCGACTCTCCGGGGCGCCGTCATCGATAGCCGCTCGCGTTACTACGGCTGCGTCTGCTCCTTGACCGTTTCCTGGCGAACGTTCAGGAACACCCATACCCGGCGCCACCGGTGGCTGCCGTCCTTTGCCGTCACCGACAGCGCGACGCGCTCCTTCGAAACCTTCATGGGAACGCGGTAGGTCGCCAGCCACAGGTTGCTCGCCCCGTCGCGAACCAGCGGCAGGATCTTACCGAAGTCGTCTCGAAGGCTCATCGACACCACTTCCGCCGAGCCCTCGGCGACGATCTCGACGAACGATCCTGGAGCGACCAGGCTATCCACGGTCGAAACCGCAAGATCCGGAGACTGCGACTCGGCCAGCGCGCTCAGCTCTCCCTCGTTCTCGGGAATGGTCGAAGCGGGAGTCGTGCGTTCGAGCACCTCGCCCGGCTGCTGTGCGACGACCGCCGTGGTCGGCTGTACGTCACTGGAGATCGGCTGGCTTTGCTGCTTGCCGCATCCGATCGTCATGAGTGCCACGAGCAGCGAAGCCACGATCAGCTCGCCTCCCAGTCGGTTCGTTCCGTTGCTGTTCATCGTCCTTCTCTCCCACCGGCGTGTTGGCGTCCGATCAGCTTTCAGTTGCCGGCAACTCTCGCTGAACGCCTGGCCGTCGTTCTTTGTGGGCCAGGACCGCATCGGCGGCGCTCGGTTGGCGCCGCGCTCGGGACGGTGCTATCTCAAGCGACGTGCCGATGCTGCAGGAGGCTGTCGGACAGCAACTTGCTCTTTTGAGTGCTCGCGTCACTCGAACTTCCTGTGTCACTCTTGACACAGGTCCCGGCGCGGCAGAGGCTGCCTCGCAGCGGTGAACTGCGATTCACAGCCGCTCGGACGAGCGATGCCGATCTGACACGGAGATGGCCATTCGAGACACACCGCAAACGCACTTACCGGCGCGACCCGTAGCGAGGCTCGCCGGCGTCGCGCTGGCCGTGATGTTCTTTGCTCTCGCCGGCACGATCGATCCGGCATTCGGTGATCCCATCGCCGTGAACGCCACCGTCGCCTGGACGCGAGACGAACGGATCTACATCACGATCTCCGACTCGCTCGCCCTGGAGCCAGGCGATCTCCTGACCTTCACGTCGCGGGGCAAGCCCATCGCGACCGGCGAAGTGGCGCGCGCTTACGATCGCGAGCTAGCGCTCGCGACGCTGACGTCGGGTTCGTTGAAGAAGGAGAAGCGCCTGGAGCGCGTTCGGATCCTGGTCGAGCGACCGCCGATGCGCGCGCCGGCACTCCTGCGGATTGGTGTCCCGTCGGCGCAGCGACAGAATCTCCTGTTCTCGTGCCCGGGGCTCGTGATTCGACCGCCGTTGCCGGACAGCCTCTATCGGTCGGAGGTCGGCAGCGAGCGCTCGTATCGCCTAGTGCGCATGGGCGTCGCGGACGCTCCGTGGCCCGACACCCTTCACCTGCGCCTGTTCGACGATCCGGCGGACGAAGAGATCGCGTTGGAGCGAGGGCATCTCGACGTCGCCATCTTCTGGCCAGGCGAGCTGTCCACGCACCTGCGCCAAGACCCCAAGTGGCGCGATTTCTCTTATGGCAACCGGCCGCGCGGCGTCGTCGCTGCGAGGGCAATCGATAACTCCGGTCCGGGAGACTCCACGATGTGGGTTCCCGATTGGGCCGCGTTGTATGCCCTCAATCGGGACTTGTTTCGCGGCGATCTCGATCCTTGGCACCGAGAACCATTGACCACCAACTCCAATCTGCGCGTGCGAGCGGACTCTGGCACGCACTACAACGTGGATCCTGCCTTGCCGGGGTCGCGAACGATGGAGCGGTTCCTCAATCGTGTTCCGTATTCGAAACCGGCGCGTACCGTTCGCCTGAGCTACGTGGACGCTCCCGCCTCGGCGCCACCGGCGAACGTCACGCCAATCTTCACCGTGCGCTGCCCGATCGTGGGTGCGCCCGAACTACGGCGTTACGTGAGCGCGCTCGGCGCCGGAGTGCTCGCAGACATGCTGGTGTGCGGACCGAAGGATCGGCCATGAGATCGCTCCGCTCCCGGCTGATTCTCGGCTCTTCGCTGGTGGCGCTCGTGCCGCTCGCGATCGTGATGTTCCTGCTCTCGCAGAGGATCGGGGTCATGATGCGGACGCAGGCCACCGAGCGGCTGAACGCTGCGCTCGGCAGTCTCCAGACGCGCCTGCGATTCGATGGGGAACAGCTGGCTGGCAAGCTTCGGATCCTCGGCCGGGATCCCACGTTCAAGCGGCTCTACCTGCTGCGACCGGAGGGCAACCGCGATCTCTCCGAGCACGTCGCGGAACGGCGCTTCCTGCTCGACCTGGATTTCCTCCAGGTCGTGGATTCGAGCGGCAACGTCGTCGCCGATGCCTCGCTGACGACGCGCGACGAGCAGGAGCCGTGGCGCGTCGGAGCGACGCAACGCCCCGGGCTCGCGATCGCGCAACTCGAAGGCGCCCCCGGGCTCGCGATGACCGCGACGGCGCCGATCCGCTACGAGAACGCGACGGCAGGCCTGCTGCAAGGAGGCCTGGTCTTCGATTCGGCGTTCCTGACCCGGCTCGGGCGAGCGAGCGGCGTCGAGCTTATCCTGCGCGACGCTCAGGACCGCGTCGTGGCCGCGACGCTCGACAGCGCGCAGCAATCCGCTCTCCCGGCCGCGAAACGCTTCGATCGACTCGAGCTCGGCGGCGGCTCCTATCTCGGCCGGAGCTTCGCACTGGAAGTCGGTCCATCGCCCCATGCGAGCATCACCGGGCTGGTCTCGACGGCGCCGGCCGATCAAACCATCGCCACATTGCAGCTCACCGCGGCGTTTCTCGGCGTGATGGGCGTGGGCATCGCCATCCTGCTCGGAATCTTCTGGTCGTCGCAGATCTCACGGCCGGTCGAGCAACTGGCCGCCTATTCTCACGAGCTGTCGCAGGGTCGCTGGGATCGGCCGTTGAAGCTCGACAGCGTCCGCGAGCTACAGACGCTGGTCATCGCACTCGACGGGATGCGAAGCGATCTGCAGACCTATCGCGCTCGGCTCCTCACGAGCGAGCGCCAGGCGGCATGGAGCCAGATGGCGCGCAAGGTGGCGCACGAGATCAAGAATCCGCTCACCCCGATCGCCGTATCGGTCGCCGATCTCAAGCGCAGCTACGAGCTGAAGCGGGCGGACTTCCCGCAGATCCTCGATCAGGCTGCCCGCGTGGTCGCCCAGGAAGTCGAAACACTCAAGCGCCTGCTCCAGGAGTTCTCGGAGTTCGGGCGGTTCCCGGCCCCGCGGCTGGCGCCGGTGGCTCTCTCCAACCTGCTGTCCCAGCTCGAAACGCTGTACGTGCGCGACGTCGCCGAGGGTCGCCTGAGCTTCGCCCGTCCCGACCGCGACGCCACGATTCACGCGGACGCGGGCCAGATGCGGCAGGCGCTGGTGAACCTGATCAAGAACGGACTCGAAGCGCTGGATGGGAACGGCCGCGTCGTCGTTTCGGCGGCGATCGCGAGCGAGATGCTGGAGGTCGCGGTCTCCGATACCGGCCCCGGTCTCGACGCCGAGCAGAAGGCGCACCTGTTCGAGCCGGGGTTCACGACCAAGGCCCATGGCAGTGGTTTGGGACTGACGATCGTCGAGCGGATCGTGAACGATCATCACGGCACGATCACGGTCGATGGCGATCCCGGACCGGGCACCACGTTTCGCATCCGCATCCCAGTTGAACCGAGGACCTGACCATGCCATCCCTGCTGGTCGTCGACGATGAAGCCAACATCCTGACCAGCCTGCAAGGCGCTCTCGGCCGCGAGGGTTATCAGGTCGATTGCGCCGCGACGCTCGCCGAGGCGCGCGCGCTCCGCGAGGCGTACGACTTCGTGCTCCTCGACGTCTCGCTCCCCGACGGCAGCGGCCTGGATCTGCTGGCGGAGATCATGACGGGGACTCCGGAGACCACGGTCATCATGATGTCCGGCCACGCGACCATCGACGCCGCGGTTCGCGCCACGCGGCTCGGCGCCTACGACTTTCTCGAGAAGCCGCTCGGACTCGAGCGCCTGCTCGTGCTGCTCCGCAATGCGGCGACCGCGCGGGCGCTCGCGACCGAGAACCGCTCGCTGCGCCGCCCTTGGATGCTGCCGATCGTCGGCCGCTCGGCCGCGGTTCAGGGTCTGCTGCGCGAGATCGCGCTCGCCGGACCGAGCACCTCGCGGGTGCTGATTCAAGGCGAGCACGGCACCGGCAAGGAACTCGTCGCGCGTGCGCTGCACGCCTCCGGACCGCGTCGCGAGATGCCGTTCGTCGCGGTCAACTGCTCCGCCATTCCGGAGGAGTTGATCGAATCGGAGCTGTTCGGGCACGAGCGGGGCTCGTTCACCGGAGCGACCCAGGCGCGTCGAGGGCGTTTCGAAGAAGCGCACGGCGGCACGCTGTTCCTCGACGAAGTCGGAGACCTGAGCCCGCGCGCCCAGACCAAGCTGCTGCGCGTGCTGCAGGAAGGCGAGCTGACGCGCGTCGGCGGCAATCGCGCGATTCGCGTCGACGTCCGCGTCATTGCCGCCACCAATCGCAGCCTGACCGACCGGAGCCCGTCGAACTCGTTCCGCGACGACCTCTACTTTCGCCTCGCCGTGATCCCGATCACCGTCCCGCCGCTCCGCGAGCGCCGGGATGACATCCCGCTCCTGGTCGAGCACTTCACGGCGCAGCTCGCGAAGGAGACCAGCGGCAGGCCGCGGACGTTTGCGCCGGGTGCGGTCGAGCTGCTGCAGCGCCATTCGTTCCCGGGCAACGTGCGCGAGCTGCGCAACCTTATCGAGCGGCTGATCATCATGAGCCCCGGCGCGACCATCGGTCCCGAGCACGTGCGCGCGGTGCTTCCCCCGGGCAGCGAGCCGCCGCCGGCTCACGATCTGGGTCTGAGCGAGGCGGTGCACGAGTTCGAGAAGCGTCAGATCGAGGCGGCGCTGCTCGCGACGGGGGGCAACGTGACGCAGGCGGCCTCGCGCCTGGGTCTCGAGCGCAGCCACCTCTATAAGAAGATGAAGAAGCTCGGCTGGCGCCCGGATTCGATCCATCCCTGAACCGGGAGTCGCGCTGATCACTTCGCTCCCGCGCAGTCGCGCGGCATCTCTTCGCCGCGCGACTCCGCGCGCGAGCACTACGGCAGGAGACCGAGGAAGGCCTCTCCCTCCGGCGGCCGACGCGGAGCGCCGTGCTCGAACAGCAGCGCCTTCGCGCTCACTGGCGCGCCGTAGAACTGGCGGTTGGCCTTTTCATCGGCGGCCAGCCGCGCGCCTTCCAACGAAAGACCCGCAAACAATCCCTTCGACCGCGCATAGGAGTAGATCTCGGCCTCGAGCTTGAGGTCAGTGCTGGCCTCCGCCGTACGACCGACCGGACCCGCCGCGACGCCAGCGTTGGCGCCGAGCGTGAACTTGCTCTCGAGCAGCGATTGCGCTCCGCGCTCGGTCATGAAGAACAGCACGACATCCGTGGCCGTGGCCCCGAGCTGCAGCCCCCAGCTCCCGCCGGTCAGCTTGAGGAACGCGACCGGGCTCCAGTGGCCCGCTGCGTCGCGACAGGTCGCCACGCCGTTGCCATGACGCGCGCCGAATCCGATCGCGCCTTTGTAGACGTGCGGAAACACCGCGACGCACTTGCACTTGTCGTGGAGGGCCTCGGGAATCCCGCGGTCGGGGGTGCGGACCAACTCCTGGTAGACAGCGCCCGCATCCGCGAGGCGTTTGGCGAGTTGGTCCTCGGTCAGAGCTGCCTGCGCTACGCCGAATACGAGGGGCATCGCAAGCAGCAGTGCCGCGATTCCCGAACGAGCGAGCTTCATGGGTCACCTCCCGGAGATCGAGTTCGAGACGATCGCCGGGAGCCTAACACGGGCCGCAGGCCGGCCCGCACGCGTCACTCGTAACGCAGCGCCTCGATTGGATCGAGCGCCGCCGCCCGCCGCGCCGGCCACACGCCGAACAGGATTCCGACCGCCGCCGCGAACACGAACGCGAGCACGATCGAGGACATCCCGACCGACGTCTGCCACTGGAAGGCGGAGTGCAAGAACATGGCGGACCCCGCGCCAATCGCGATACCGATGATGCCACCCAAAAGACAGAGCACGACGGCTTCGATCAGGAACTGCAGCAGGATGTTCCCCTGCGTGGCGCCCAGCGCTTTGCGAACGCCGATTTCACGGGTGCGCTCGGTCACCGAGACCAGCATGATGTTCATGATGCCGATCCCACCGACGAGCAGGCTCACGGCAGCGATGCCCGCGAGCAGATACGTGAAGACCTGCGTGGTCTCGCCGAGCGTGGCGAGGAAATCCGCCTGATTGCGGACCGTGAAGTCGTCCTCCCGCCCGGCCCGGAGGCGATGCTCGCGGCGCAGGATCCGCTGCACTTCGGCCATCGTGACCGGGATCTCCTGCTCCGACGGGGCGAGCACGTTGATCGAGCGCAGCCGAGAGTCCCCCATCAGGCGATAGCGCGCGGTCTGGATCGGCACCAGCACCTGGTCGTCGGGATTCGAGAAGCCGCCACCCTGACCCTTGGCCGCGAGCACGCCGACGACTTCGAACTGGACGCCGGCGATGCGGATGTTCTCGCCGACGAACGTCGCCGCGGAACCGATCCCGAGATCCGCTAGCACTTGCGGTCCGAGGACCGCGACGCGCCGGCGCGCGGCGTCCTCGCCGGCGGTGAACATCCGCCCGTCGGCGATCGCGAACTTGCGGACTTCGAGATAATTCGCCGTCGCGCCGATCACCGAGGTGCTCGTGTTGTGGTTCTCGAAGACCACCTGGAGCGAGCGCGACATCTCCGGCTGAACGCCGGCGACCGACGTCGCCCGCGCTTCGATCGCGGCGGCATCGTCCAGCGTCAGCGGCGCACGGTCGGTCTGGGATGCGACGAAGCCCGGACCGCGCTGTTGTCCCGGCGTCACGGTCAACAGCGTCGTCCCGAGCGAAGCGATGCGCTGCTGGACCGATTGCTGGGCGCCGCGGCCGAGGGCGACCATGGCGATCACGGCCGCCACACCGATGACGATGCCGAGCATGGTGAGGAACGATCGCAACTTGTTCGCGCGCAACGCCTCGAGGGCGACGCTCAGGGTTTCGCCGATCGGCATCACGAGCCTCCTCCGCTGCGACCCCCGCCCGAGCCAGTGCGGCCGCCAGCGCCGGTGCCGCCCGCACCCGGCACGCCCGGCACGCCG
>DASQFU010000037.1:0-2793 GCA_035632955.1 Candidatus Limnocylindria bacterium | reverse complement strand
GCTGAGCTTCGATCAAGTGCTGATGGTGAGCGACGGCGACAAGATCTCGATCGGCAGCCCGTTCCTGAAGGGCGCGATGCTGACGGCTGAAGTGATCGAGCAAAAGCGCGGTCCGAAGCTTCGCATCCTCAAGTTCAAGCGCAGGCGCGACTACAGCCGCAGCCGCGGCCACCGCGACGAGCAGACGCGTCTTCGCGTGCTCGGCATTCAGCTCTAGGAGCAAATCAAGTCATGGCGCACAAAAAAGGTCAGTCCTCGTCCAGGAACGGTCGCGAATCGAATGCACAACGACTCGGCGTGAAGCGCTTCGGCGGCCAGTTCGTACTCGCTGGGAACATCCTCGTGCGCCAGCGTGGAACGAAGTTCCACCCGGGCGAGAACGTGGGCAAGGGCAGCGACGACACACTGTTCGCGCTCGTGGATGGCAAGGTTCGCTTCGCCCGCTATGGTCGCGACCGCAAGCGGGTGCACATCGATCCGGTGGCGGCCGCCGAGACCGCGTAGCCACACCGAAGTTCTCTGCGAGCGCCACGCCGCCGCGGCCGATCGGCCGAACGGGGACGTGGCGTTTTGGTTGTTCGCAACTCGTCGCCAGCCGTTGAAGGAGGCCACGCGGTGAAGCACAAGGTCGCAGTGATCGGGGCAGGAAACGTGGGCGCGAGCGCCGCTCTGTTCGTCGCCGAGCGCGGGCTCGCCGACGTCACGTTGATCGACATCGTCGAGGGCATGCCGCAGGGCAAGGCGCTCGACATGCAGCAGGCGGCGCCGCTCTGGCACCGCGGCGTGCGCATCGAAGGCGCCAACGACCTGGCGGCGGTCCGGGGCGCGGACGTGGTCGTCATGACGGCGGGATTCCCGCGCAAGCCCGGGATGTCGCGCTCCGACCTGCTCAAGGCGAACGCCGACATCGTGCGGCCCGCGGCGGAGGCCGTGAAGCAGCATGCCCCGAAGGCGATTGTCGTCGTCGTCACCAATCCGCTCGACGTGATGGCGCACCTGTTCTGGAAGGTCACGGGCTTTCCCAAGACCCGCGTCATGGGCATGGCCGGCATTCTCGACTCGGCGCGCTTCCGTGCGTTCATCGCCATGGAGCTCGGCATCTCGGGCGGCGACGTGCAGGCGATGGTGCTCGGCGGGCACGGCGACTCGATGGTGCCGCTGCCTCGCTACACGACGGTCGGCGGCATCACCGTCACCGAGCTGATTCCGGCCGAGCGGCTCGCACAGATCGTCCAGCGCACGCGGGACGGCGGCGCCGAGATCGTCAAGCTGCTCAAGACCGGTTCCGCCTACTACGCTCCGGCGATGTCCGCGGTGGAGATGGTGGAAGCGATCCTCACCGACCAGAAGCGGCTGGTTCCGTGCTCGGTGCTGCTCGAGGGCGAGTACGGCCTGAAGGACTTGTTCATCGGTGTCCCGGTCGTGCTCGGCGCCAAGGGCGTCGAGCGGATCGTGGCGCTCGATCTGTCGAGCGAAGAGCGTGCCGCGCTCCACAAGTCGGGCAAGGACGTGAGCGACATGATCGCGGAGCTGGCCTCGACCTCCGAAGTGCGTTCGTGAACAAGCCATTGCCGAGCTGCCACCGAATGCACACGCACATCTTCGTATCCACCGCTATTGTGGAGGAAGCTCCGCACCAATGATCAGTGACGATCATGTTAAGACGGCTGCGGAGATTCTGTTAGCGGTCGTGGAGGGGAAGCTGGAAGCAGATGAAGAAGGCAGGAGCTACGTGACTGTGGGAGGCGCCTGATGGTGAGGGTAAACCATCGGGCTTGATGACCGATCGCTAGTTCATCCCCGCCGAGGAGGTTCCACGTGCAAGCCGTCGACGTTCACGCTCTCGATGCCTTCAAGGCCGCGCAACGACAGGGTTGGGCGCATTTCGCGCCGCTCGAGGCCTTCACGACGCCGCCGGCGGCTCGCTTGGTGAGGTTTGCCGGCGTGCGGTCGGGACAGCACGTGCTCGATGTCGGCTGCGGCACCGGGGTCGTCGCCGTGACCGCGGCGCTCCAGGGGGCCAAGACGACCGGCCTTGATCTCACGCCCGAGCTGCTCGATCGCGCCCGAGAGAACGCGCGCACGGGCAGCCTCGACATCGACTGGCACGAGGGCGACGCGGAACAGCTTCCTTTCGCCGACCGTGAGTTCGACGTCGTGCTCAGCCAGTTCGGCCACATGTTCGCTCCGCAGCCCGACGTGACCATCGCCGAGATGCTACGCGTGCTCAAGCCGGGAGGAACGATCGCGTTCTCGACCTGGCCGCCCGAGCTCTTCACGGGACGGGTCTTCGCGCTCGTGGGCCGCTACATGCCACCGCCGCCGCCGGGCGTCTCGCCGCCGGGACAGTGGGGCGACCCGAACCTCGTGCGCGAGCGGCTCGGTTCGGCCGTCAAGGACCTGAGCTTCGAACGCGACCTCATGCTCTTCCCGGCGCTGAGCCCCCGGCATCAGCGCCATCACATGGAACGCACGGCGGGACCCGTGCTCAAGCTCGTCGCGATGCTCGAGTCCTCGGACCCCGCCAAACTCGAAGCGTTCCGTAGCGAGTACGAGTCGCTGGCGTCGGAGTACTTCGAGAACAACACGACGAGGCAGAGCTACCTCATGACGCGGGCCGTCAAGCTCTGACCCGGACGCAGGCCGGCTTCGTGCCGCGCGCGGCGTGTGCTAGCTTGCAGTCCCGTGCCGGTCGAGCATGGATTCCATTCCGCCGCCGTTCTGGGTGTGGTCCCCGCCCGGTACGGCGCGTCTCGTTTTCCGGGTAAGCCGCTCGCGCTGTTGTGGGGGAAG
>DASQFU010000036.1:0-2034 GCA_035632955.1 Candidatus Limnocylindria bacterium | reverse complement strand
GGAAACGAGAGCGATGAGAACGATGGGCGTGGACATCGACAACCGGCGCGAGAGCGATCGTTGCAACCTCACGCCGCGTGATGATCGAGCGTCACGCAACTCGCGCACGCGACGACGCTCGAACGCTCGCCAGACACGCAGCGCAGCCCGACCGATGCGCGAGTTCCAAGGCAGTGCGCGGTTCTTTCGTTACACGCCCGCGCACGCGCTGGCGTTTGCTGCACGAAATGATCGTGGCGTCACGCGAGCCCCGTCGTTGCTGGATAACTTCGTTCTTGCCGCGGCAACACCGCCGCGTGGTATAACGCACGGCACCGCTCGCGGCGGATCGACTCCTCGCGCTCGAGCGGGGAGCATCTTCCCAATCACGCGCGCGACACTTCGTCACGGATCGTTGCAGCGGGCCAGACCCATCCGGCTTTTTCGTTCCCCACGGGAGCCGGTTCGGTTTCGCCTCCAGGGAAGAGGTCTTTGCGACGAGGAGCATCGTTCAGCTCTTCCTGACCAGGGAGGTCACGGATGACCCAGGCCGTCGAGAAACAACCACACGTCTCCCGCTCGAACGAAGCCACGCCGACCGGCGCCGGCCTGCGCGTGCCCAGGCGCTACACGAAGCCGGGTGTCAATCCCCTCGACGAAGTGACGTGGGACAAGCGCCGCACCGTCATCGCCAATCCCGACGGCTCGGTCGTTTTCCAGATGAACGACGTCGAGGTGCCCGCCGAGTGGTCGCAGCTCGCCACCGACATCGTGGTGAGCAAGTACTTCCGCAAGGCCGGGCTTCCGGGCGCGCCGGGACACGAGAACAGCGTGCGCCAGGTGGTTCACCGGATCGCGCACACGATCCGCACCACCGGCGAGGAGCAGGGCGGCTACTTCGCGACGCGCGAGGACGCCGACGTCTTCGAGGCCGAGCTCGCCTACATGCTGGTGCACCAGATCGGCGCCTTCAACTCGCCGGTGTGGTTCAACTGCGGGCTGTTCCACGAATACGGAATCCGCGGCTCGGGCGGTAACTTCTACTGGGACGAGGCCTCTCGGAGCGTCCAGACCACCACCGATTCCTACTCCCGGCCTCAGATCTCGGCGTGCTTCATTCAGTCGGTCGAAGACGACCTGATGTCGATCTTCGACCTGGCCCGCAACGAAGCCCGCGTCTTCAAATTCGGCTCGGGTACTGGGTCCAATTTCTCGAAGCTTCGCGGCCGGATGGAGAAGCTCTCGGGCGGCGGGACGTCGTCGGGGTTGATGTCGTTCCTCGAAGTGCTCGACAAAGGCGCCGGCGCCACGAAGTCGGGCGGCACGACGCGCCGCGCCGCGAAGATGGTGGTCCTGGATGCGGATCATCCGGAGATCCTGGACTTCGTCCGCTGGAAAGTGCGCGAGGAGAAGAAAGTCGCCGCACTGGTCGCCGGCGGCTATTCCTCCGATTTCAACGGCGACGCCTACGGGACCGTCTCCGGGCAGAACTCGAACAACTCGGTGCGGATTCCCGATCGTTTGATGGAAGCCGTGGTTCAGGACGGACCCTGGCAGACGACGATGCGCACGACCGGCGCGGTAGCGCAGACGCACCGCGCGCGGGAGCTGTGGCGCGAGATCGCCGACTCCGCGTGGCAATGCGCGGATCCCGGAGTGCAGTTCGACGACACGATCCAGCGCTGGCACACGTGCAAAACGACGGATCGCATCTACGCAACGAACCCGTGCGTCACCGGTGACACGCTGGTTGCCACCACCGACGGCTGGCGGCGCATCGATTCGCTGGTTGACCAGCCGACCGGGGTTATCGGCTCCGATGGGCAACCACACAGAACCACCGGCAGCTTCAAGACCGGTCGCAAGCAGGTGTTTCTGCTGAGAACCAAGGCAGGACTAGAGCTTCGGCTCACCGCCGATCATCGTGTGCTCACCGCCAACCGCGGCGACGTGCCCGCGAACGAACTCCGCACCCCGGACGCGATTCGAATCGCTGGCGCAGGTTTCGGCAACCTCGCCGCGGATGACAGCCATGCGTCCCTGGTCGCGCGTCAC
>DASQFU010000035.1:0-1756 GCA_035632955.1 Candidatus Limnocylindria bacterium | reverse complement strand
CGCTGGCGCTGTATACGGATTGGAAGAATGTGTATGTGCGGGTGCCGAATGCGGAGGAGCAGGTCACGGGGGCCGTGCCGCTGACGCAGTTTGGCCGCATGTGCGCGTCGTTGGGGATTCAGATCATCGCCGCGAGTTCGCCGCAAGCGAAGGACTACGCTTCATACTGCACCTCACTGGCCTGATCCGGGAGGACGTCGAGCCGTCGACGATCGGACAGACGTCGACCCTGCATTTTAATGGGTGCGTTCGGGCCGGGCGGCTCGTACAAGTATTCGAGTTTGTCGTTGCAGCGATGGCCTCGCAGTAATCCGTGCCGACCCCAGATTTTCACGGTGTCGACACAGACGTCCAGGCGTGTGGCGATCTCGTCCGGTGTGAGCATCCCTCGGTCTCGGAGTCGGGTGTACCGCGAGCGGAGGCCATGACTGCGCCGGATCTTCAGCACGATGCGGCGGTGGAATCGCTGCCCTTTCCCTGACACATAGCCGCGGGCGTTCAGCAGCGTGGCGATATCCTTGTCGGTGTGAGACTCGAGAAGCTGATCGATCAGCGACACAATCTCCGCGCTGGTCTCCCGAAGCTGCCAGGCGTTGAGCGCTCTCGCCAGCGTGAGCGTGGTGGTCGCGCCTCCGCGAAAACGGACGTGCGCGGTCAGGCCGTCGGCGGCTTTGATCAGCGTGACATCGTCCATCAGCAGGCGGACCATGCGTTTCCGTTCACGATCGGGCGTGTGCGGATCGTGCCATAACCGCGGGAAGTCCGTCGCGAGCGCGAGAATCCGCGCACGGGCGTCAGCGTCGACGGCCACGCGGTCCGCTTGCCGTTGCCGTTCGTAGATCGCCTGTGCCTCGGTGACTTGCTGCAGCGCGCGATTCCAGTGGGCTTCCAATTCGTCCGCGACGAGCCGATTCGCGGGATCGACCTGCAAGTACCGGCGGCGGGCGAGATCCGCTTCGTAGCGCGCGCGCTCGACGGCGCGACGATGCAGCCGGTCGGTCTCGTCGAGCCGCGTCTGGAGCTCCTGCTGGACCGTCAGGGTGATCTCCAAGGTCAGCGGCGTGACGGTCTCGAGCAGCACGCGCCCGATCGCGTGATCGAGACCCCGGCCCGGGATGCTTTGACAAATCGGTTCGGCCTGCGCGATCCCTCGACGCTGACAGACGTAGGTGGGCCAGGCGGTCCCCTGGCGGCGGTGATAGCGCACGGTCATCCGATCTCCACAGATCCCGCAGACCGCGAGCCCTTGGAGGAGCGCGGGGCCCTCGCGGGGGGGACTCCGGCGTCGGTCGGCCCCATTGGCCTGCGCGTTCTCGCGCAGCCGGCGCTGATTCTCTTCAAAGTCCTCCCAGGTGATGTAGCCGACATGCGCGTTCGGGATCAGCGCCGTCCACTCCTCGCGCGGCAGCCGCTCGGACACGAGTCGCGCGTCGGCGGTGTGACGTTGCCGGCTGCGCCCGAAAAAGAACGCGCCCGCATAGCGTGGATTATGGAGGACCCAGAGCACGCGCGAGTGCTCCAACCGGCCCCACAGCGTCTCGCCTTGGTGCGGCCCGTAGCGCGCACGACGTGGAAAGGGGACCTGCTGATCGCGGAACGCTTTCACGGTCGCGGTGGCGGAGCCGGTCCGCCGAAACGTCTGGAAGAAGGCGCGGATGGTGTCCTGGACCTGCCGATCCGGATCCAGACCGACTCGCCCGGCGGTGTCATACACGAAGCCCACGGGCAGGGGGACTTCGAGCTCGCCGCGGCGGGC
>DASQFU010000034.1:0-11860 GCA_035632955.1 Candidatus Limnocylindria bacterium | reverse complement strand
CGCCATCCGGCGCAGCAAGGGCAACGTGTTCGAGATCACGGTCGGCGACCACGACCGCGATCGCGCTCAGCGGCTCGCCGAAGCGGTCGCGAACCAGTTCGTGGAGTCGTCCAAGGCGGCGCAGATCGAGGCGGTGCGCCTGACGCTGGCGTTCAGTCAGGAGCAGCAGCGGATCTACAAGGCCAAACTCGAGGAGAGCGAAGCGCGCCTCGAGTCGTTCCGGCGCACCGCGGCGTCGAACTCGGTGCAGGGCTCGTCGGTCAGCAACGCGAATCTGCCGAAGGCGCGCTCCCTGCTCGATCAAGCCAACTTCGAAGTGGAGGACGTGCGGCAGCGCGCGGAGAAGCTCCGCGAGCAGTGGGCGGGGAAGGCGCGGGAGAACGATCCGGCGCTCCTGACCAGCTCGCAGGTGACGAGCCTCGCGGGCCAGATCGTCTCGCTCGAGCGGCAGCTCGCGACCGCGAGCCTGAGCGAGACCGGCGATCATGCGCTCGCGGGCCTGCGGCTGTCGGTGGTGCGCAAGCGCGCCGAGCTCGAAGTGGAGCTGGGGCTCGCGGCCGCCAAGAACCTGCCGCAGCTTGCCGTGCCGGTGCGCGAGCTGCTGGTCGGCTATCGTCTGGCGCAAGTGGATTGGTCCGGCGTCGAAGCGCGCCGGCAGTGGCTCGCCGGCCAAGTGGCGAACTTCGAGCGGCAGGTCGTGACCGCGCCCGATCGCGAGATCGAGCAGACCTGGCTCGCTCAGGAAGTCGAGAACAACCGGGCGCTCTACAACTCGTTTCTCCAGCAGTCGGCGGCGGCGCAGATCCGTGAAGCGTTCGAAAACGCGAAGGTCAGTGGCCGGTTCGTGATCCTGGAGCCGGCCAACCGTCCGCAGGCGCCGGGCAAGCCGAACCGCCCAGCCCTGCTGCTGCTGTCGCTGTTCGCGGGCGCGGTGATCGGTGTCGGCTCGGTGCTGGTCGTCGAGCAGCACGACCAGTCGATGCGCAACGCGGACGAAGTCGAGAGTGTGCTCGGGCTGCCGGTGCTCGGAGCGGTGCCGCGTGTGGCCGAGCTGGAGCGCTCGCGCCGGCGGCCGCGCGCCGCGGGCGCGGCGCCGATCGGCGTGCCCGCGCCGCGCGACCACGGACTGCTGCACCGGCTCAAGGTCGAGAGCCCGCTCGGGCTCGAGTTCCGGCGCATCTACCTCAAGCTCGCCAAGGGCCGTGGCCGGCCACTGCCGCACACGCTGGTCGTGACCAGCGCGACGCGGGGCGAAGGCAAGACGACGACGACCGCGTGTCTGGCGATCACTCTCGCGCGCGAGCTGCGCCAGAAGGTGCTGCTCGTCGACTTCGATCTGCGCAGCCCGGCGCTCCATCGCGCCCTCGGGCTGCCGACCAGCAGCTGGGGACTCGCGCAGATGCTGAACCAGCGTCTGTTCGACGAGCGGTTCGTGCGTGCGACGGTGCTGCCGCATCTGGAGTTCCTGCCCGCCGGCAAGAGCGAGCGGCCGGCCGCCGAGCTGGTCGACTCTGATTCGGTGGAGTGGTTCCTCAAGGAAGCCAGCGCGCGCTATTCGCTCGTGATCCTCGATGCGCCCCCGAATCTGGCGGTGCCCGATCCGTTGATCCTCGGGCGGGCGGCGGAAGGCGTCCTATACGTGATCAAGGCCGGCACCACGGTCCGCAAAGCCGCCGAGTACGGCGTCAAGGTTCAGCGGGAAGCCCGGGACAACATGATCGGCGTATTGATCAACGACTCGGGCGAGATCCTGCCTCAGTACTACGGGTACCGTTCCAACTACTACGGCTACACGCCCGAGGCCGCCGGCGGAGAGTCGTAGCCCAGAGCGCCGCGCCGGCGCCGGGCCGCCCGTCCTCCGCGCCGGGGTCCGCGCGGTCCATGGGCACACCAGGAAAGCCGGGGAGCGTGCGAAGCATCCGCGTGCTGCGAAACGTCGTCACGAACTATCTGCGCTTCGCGATCGCGGGCGTGATCGGATTCGTGATCACGCCCGTCATGGTCCATTTGCTGGGCGACGGGGACTACGGGCTGTGGGTCACCGTGTTCTCCCTCACCGGTTACTTCGGGCTCGTCGATCAAGGCATCCGCCCCTCCCTGGTGCGCTACGTTTCGCAGCATCGGGCCGCGAGCGACGACCAAGGTCTCTCGCGCACGATCAACAGCGCGATCGCGCTCTACACGTCGGTCGGGGTGCTGGTCGCGATCGCGAGCATCGTGCTGGCCGCCAACTTCGCGGTCTGGTTCAAGGTCGCCCCCGAGCAAGTCGAGTCGGCGCGGACGACGGTGTTGCTGGCGGGGCTCTCGCTCGCCCTCGGTTTCCCGCTCGGCGTGTTTGGCGCGGCGCTCTCGGGATTGCAGCGTTACGACATCGCGAACGGGCTCGGGATCGCGATCGGTATTCTGCGCGGCATCGCGTTCGTCGCCGTGCTGCGCACCGGCGGCGGAATCGTCGGACTCGCGTGGGCCTCGCTCGGCGCGAACCTGCTCGGCCATTTGTTGTCGTGGTACTGGGCGCGACGCCTGATGCCGACGGTTCGGTTCGGACCGCGCTTCGTGACCGGCGAGCACCTGCGGCGCATCGGCTCCTACAGCGGCATCGCCTTTATCGGAGCCCTGGCCAACAGCCTGGCGTTCCAGACCGACGCGCTCGTGATCACCGCCTTCCTCGGCGCGGCGCTGGTCACCCCGTTCGCGCTCGCGGCAGGTCTCGTGGAGCAGGCGCGATCGCTGGTCTATTCGGCGACCTTCGTGCTGTCGCCGACGGCGAGCGAGATGCACACGCTCGGCGAGTCCGACCAGCTCGGCGCGATGCTGATCGCCGGAACCAAGTACTCGGTGCTGCTGAGCTGGCCGGTGCTGATGGCGCTGGTCGTGTTCGGCGGCAACCTGATCGAGACCTGGATTGGCCCCGCGTACGCTTCGGCCGCGACGTTGCTGACCATTCTCGCGCTGCCGACGTTCATCGCCCTGCCCCAGTCCACCGCCAGCTCGGTGCTCTACGGGATCAGCCGCCATCGGGGCGCGGTCGTTTTGTCGCTCGCCGGTGCGCTCGCCAATCTCGGCTTGTCGATCTGGTGGGTGCGGCCGTTCGGTCTGACCGGTGTGGCGATGGGCACCGCGGTGCCGCTGGTGCTGATCGGCGGCGTCGCGACCGGCGTGTTCGTGTGCCGCGTGATGGGCCTGTCGCTGCGCCGCTACACCTGGGAAGGAATGGTGAGACCCGGATTCGCGACGCTGGCGTTCCTGGCGCCGGCACTCGTGGTGCAAGCGTTGTGGCGCCCGATCGGATGGCTGCCGCTCGGCCTCACCGTGGCGGGCTGCTGGCTGCCGTTCGCGGCCTGCGCGTGGCGCTTCTCCCTCAGTGCCGAGGAGCGGGCCCGCTGGGTGCACCTGGTGCCCCGGTTGCTGGACGGCGCCGCGCCGACGCCGGCGCCGATCCCCTCATCCGGAGGCCGGCCATGACCGCGTTCCGTGTCAGCGCGGTGCTGACGTGCTACAACGCGGCGTGGTGCATCGAGCGCGCGCTCGACAGCGTGATCGCGCAGACGCGAGCGGCCGACGAGATCCTGGTGTCCGACGACGGCTCGACCGACGACACCGTCGAGCGCATCGTCGCCCGCTACGGCGACCGGGTGCGCGTTCTGCGCCTGCCGCACTGCGGCTTGACCCCGAGCCGTCGCGCCGCGGTCGAGGCCGCGACGGGCAACTGGATTGCGTTGCTCGACGCCGACGACGAGTGGCTTCCGAACAAGCTCGCCTCCCAGGTTGGATTCCTGGAACGGCATCCGGAAGTGCGCTGGCTGACGAGCGACGGTCCCTACCTCTCCGAGCAGGCCGTGATCCGGGAATCGTGGCTCTCCGACTACTTCCGGCCGGTCCAGGATCGCGCGGGGGATCTGTTCCCGCTGCTGATCGACCGCTGCTTCGCGCTCGTCAGCTCGGCTTTGTTCGAGGCGCGCGCCTATCACGACGTCGGGGGCTTCGACGTCGGGATCTCCTATTCGCAGGACTACGACCTGTGGCTGCGGCTTGCAGCTCGCTATCCGGCCGCGGTCCAGGTCGACTCGCTGGTGCGTTACTACTCGAGCCCCGGACAGCTCTCGCGGCGGATCGAGGAGCGGTTCCGCGACGATCTCAAGCTGATGCGGCGCGTGGCGAACGGCGCCTTGCGCCGCGATGCCGGCCTGCAGCGGCTGGCGGCGGAGCGCGCCGCGGCGCTGGAGTTCGACCTCGGCGTCATGTGCCTGCGCTCCGGCCGCATCCGCGAAGGCCGCGTGCGGCTCATGCGCGCCGCGGTCGGTCCGGGCCCGATCGCGCGGCGTGCCCTGGCGATCGGCGGCGCGATGACGCCGAATGGCTCGTTGCGGACGCTGATGCGGTCGCCATGGATCAAGGGCACTGTCCAGGGGGTGCGCGGGCGTATGCCGGACAGTCCGAACGCGGGAGGACGAACGTGAACGACCGTCCGTTCTCGGTCTCCGCCGTGATCCCTGCGCACGACGCGCTGCCGTTCGTGCTGGAGGCGGTGGAGTCCGTCCTCGCCCAGCGCCGGCCGGCCGAGGAGATCGTGGTGGTCGACGACGGCTCGAGTGACGGCACCGGAGCGGCCGTCGAACAACGGTTCGCCGATGCGCACCCTGCGGTGCGGGTGGTGCGGGGACGCTTCGGGAGCGCGGCAGCCGCGCGCAACGCCGGCTGGCAGGCGGCGCGCTCGCCGTGGATCGCGTTCCTCGACGCCGACGACTTGTGGTTCCCGGACAAGCTGGCCGCAGCCGAAGCCGCACTGGATGCGGTGCCGAGCGCCGGCTGGTTCTTCAGCGACGGCGCCTTTCGCACCCTGACCGGCGAGCTCCATCACTCGTGGCTCGCGAGCTACGCGGAGCTGCCCGAGCCCTACGCGGGGCGCCCTCTGGCGGAGTTGCTCGAGGTCAACTTCATCCTCACCTCATCGGTGGTCGTGCGCCGCGACTTGCTCGCGGCGACCGGCGGGTTCGACGCGAAGCTGAGCCACGCCGAGGACGTGGATCTGTGGATCCGGCTCGCGCGGCGCGCGCCGGCGACCGCGTCACGCCGCTCCCTCGTTCGCTACCAGCATCGGGAAGGCGGGCTCACCCGCCAGCTCGAATCGCGGTTGCTGGGAGACGTGGCGTTGTTCGGGCGCCTGGCCGGCGACCGGGAGCTCGCGCCCCCGCTGCGGCGGCGCGCGCGCCACCGCGCGAGCCTGGCCCACTTCAAGCTCGGCTTCGCCGCGTTGCGCGCAGGTCGCGGCCGCGAGGCGCGCCGCGCGTTCGGGGCGGCGTGGCTGTTCCCCGAGCGCGCGCTGCCGGTCGCGGGAGCTTGGCTCGCGAGCTGGCTGCCGGCGGCATGGCTCGCAGGGCTGCGCCGCCAGCGCTGGGCGGTCCACGGCGTCGCGGCGCCGGCGTTGCGCCAGGATCGCGTGGCGTTGCGGGCCGAGCCGGCCCTGCTGCCGATCTCCGCGCCGGGAGGCGCTTCGTGACCTTCGAGGCTCGCCCGGCCGGCGCTCCGGAGATCACCAAGCTTCAAGCGCGCGCCCGCCACCAGGCCCGCAAGCTCTCGGGCGGGTTGATGGCGGTGCTCGGCGCCGGATTCGCGATCGCGGTCGTCGCCGCGTTCACGCTCCTCGACTACAAGTTCGAGCAGGACCCGCACCGGCTGGTCAAGATCCTGCTCGGCCTCGCGGCGATGGGCGTGATCCTGATGCGGCCGTGGATCGGACTGTTCCTGCTGCCGATCGCCACGCCGTTCCTGCCCTGGATGCCGAAGCTGCCGATCCCGGGGCTGAACCCGCTCAACGTGCTCGTGCTCGGGATCTTTCTGCCGTGGGGCCTGACGCGGGTCATGAACCACGAGCAACTGTTCCGGCCGAGCCGGCTCGGCCTGGTGATCGGCCTGCTGATCGGGCTGGGCGCGCTGTCGATCGTGCGCGGCGCCGCGTTCCCGACCGGCTACGAGTACGATCCTGCGGATGCGGCGCTGTGGCTGTTCCGCGGCGCCATGACCTTCACGATCTTCTACATCACCATGTCCATGGCTCGCGGTGCGGCCGATCGCAAGCTCCTGGCCTGGGCGATCGCGATCGCGCTCCTGCTCGAGTCGGTGGTGACGTACGCCTACGGAAAATCCGGCAGCGGCGGGCGCGCCGAAGGCAGCTTCGGCCAGCCGAACGAGCTCGGCACGTTCCTCGCAATCTTCACCGTGTTCACGGCCGCGATCGCACTCGGCTCGCAGCGCTTCTGGGCGCGCGCCGTGCTGTTCGCCACCACCGTGGCCGGCGCGATCGCGACGCTGATGACGCTCTCGCGCGGCGCGATGATCGCGCTCGCGCTGGGACTGATGCTGGTGGCGCTGCGGAGCTCGCGACTGCTGGCGGCGGCGCTCGTGCTCGCGTTGCTGGCGAGCCCGTGGTGGGCGCCCCAGGACGTCCGCGAGCGCGTGCTCGCGACGCAGGAGGAAGCCGAAGATTCCGACGACGTCCAGCTCGAAGGCTCGGCGCAGATCCGGATCGACACCTGGAACGCGATCCTCAAGGTGGTGTCGGAGCATCCGATCGACGGCGTCGGCTTCGTCGGCCTGGCGTGGGTGCTCCCGGAGACCGGCGGCGAGCTCGGCATCGAAGTCAAGGACTCCGCGCACAACACCTACCTGCGCCTGCTGGCCGAGCTCGGCGTGTTCGGGTTGCTGCTGCTGCTCCTGCTGTTTTGGCAGTGCTGGAGTCTCGGCAGCGAAGGCATGCGGCGCGCCCGCACGCGTTTCGACCGCCAGCTCGCGCTCGGGCTGTGCGCTGCGACCGTGGCGCTGGCCGTCTCGTGCTGGTTCGGCGATCGGTTCTTTCCGATCATCATCACCGGCAACTTCTGGATGCTGTGCGCGTTGGTCGACGACCTGGTCGCCGAGCGCCGGGAGGCGGCGACGTGAGCGGCCGCGCGCTGCGTTGGTTGATGAGCCTCGCCCACCGCCGGGCGGACGCCGGCACGGCGCGGCTGACGATCATCCGGCACCATCGCGTCTATCGCGACGGCGAGCGGCCGCTGTACCGGCTCGGGGTGCGGGAGAGCGTGCTGCGCGACCAGCTCGAACTGCTGCAGCAGCTCGGGCTGACGCCGCTCGGAGTCGCCGAGGGCGTGCGGCGCCTCGACGAAGGTCGGGCAGGCCATTGGGTCGCGCTGAGCTTCGACGACGGTTACGCCGACAACGTGCGCGCGGCGCTGCCCCTGCTCGCGGCGCGGGGTGCGTGCGCGACCTTCTATCTGACGGCGGGGTTGATGGAGACACGGCGCGCGCCGTGGTGGGACGTGCTCGCTCACGCACTCGAGCGGAGCTCGGGCGATCGCCTCGAGTGGAGCGCCGGCGGCCGCACCTACGACCTGTCGCTCCATGATCTCCGCGCGCGCGTCCGGGCCCTGGCCGCGCTGATCCCGAGCCTGCGCGTTGTCCCCGCCGAGCAGGCCGAGCGTCTCGGGTCCCTGCGCTCCGCGCTCGGAGTCTCCGATCCCGCGTCGTGCGAGCTTGCCACCTGGGCGGAATCCGAGGCGCTGGTCGCGGCCGGAATGGAAGTCGGAGCGCACACCATGAGCCATCCCTTCCTGAGCCTGCTTCCGGGCTCGGAGCAGGACGCGGAGATCCGGGGCTCGATGGATCTCATCCAGCGACGTCTGGGCGTGCGCGTGCAGGGGCTCGCCTATCCGGGCGGCGACTACGACGCGGTCAGCCTCGACGTCGCACGCCTTGCCGGGCTCGCCTACGCGGCCAGCACGCGAGCCGGCGACAATGCCATCGACCAGCCGCGTCACGAGCTGCTGCGCCGCGGTCTGCCGGAGGGCGCCTGCCTCGGACCGGGCGGACGGTTCTCCCGCCATCTCACGACCGCCGAACTGGACGGCGCCTTCGATCGCCTGCGTGCGGGCGCCGCCGCCGCGGAGGCCGCGGCATGAATCCCGGGCCGCGCGTGCGCGTGCTGTACGTGGTCGGCAACTTCGTCGCCGGCGGGGCCGAGCGTCACCTGCTCGAGCTCTGGAGCCGCATCGACCGCGACCGTTTCGAGGTCCGGATCGCGTGCTTCCGTCGCGAGGGCCAGTTCGCCGACGCCGTCGCGAGGCTCGGCTGGCCGGTCGTGGAGCTGGGCGTCGGCCGGCGCATCTACGATCCGCAGGGCTTACGCGGCCTGCTGCGCCTGATCCACCACACGTTCGCGTTCAAGCCCGACGTCATCCATGGCTATCTGTTTGGGCCGAATCTGTTCGCGGTGCTGGCTGGCCGACTGTGTCGCGTGCGGGCGGTGGTGGTCGCGAAGCGCAACGTCGATACGTTCGAGTCGCCGCGCCAGGCATGGTTGCAATCGCTGGCGCACCGCTGGGCCACGCACGTGACCGCCGTCAGCGAGACCGTGGCGGACACGGTCGTGAAGCTCGGCGTGCGGCGCGAGCGGGTGATCGTGATTCCGAACGGCGTCGACGCGGAGCGCTTCGTGCACGCGCCGCCCGGGGACGCTCGGGCGCGGCTCGGCCTGAACGGCGGAGATCCTCTGATCGGCAGCGTCGGTTGCCTCGCGGCGCGCAAGGACTACGCGACGCTGCTCGAGGCGCTCGCGCTGCTCGCCGGCCGCGGCCGCGCCTTCCAGGCGGCTCTGGTCGGCGACGGGCCCGAGCGCGCTCCGCTCGAGGCCCGGGCGCACGAGCTCGGGATCGCGGGCCGCGTGCACTTTCTCGGTGAGCGCTCGGACGTCGAGCGCTTGCTGCCGGCCATGCACGTGTTCGTGCTGTCGTCGCGCGAGGAGGGCATTCCCAACGCGCTGCTCGAGGCGATGGCGGCGGGGCGGGCGGCGGTGGCGACCGCGGTCGGTGGCACGCCCGAGGTGATGCAGGATGGCGAGACCGGATGGATGGTGCCACCGGGAAACCCGGAGCGATTGGCGGCGGCGATCGAAGCCGCGCTGGCCGATCCCGCGGAAGCCGAGCGGCGTGGCCGGAACGCGCAGCGGCACGCGCGCGAGGCGCTCAGCATCGAGGCGATGGTGCAGCGGCACGAGGACGCCTACTGGTCGCTCGCGGGGAAGGAGGCGGCGTGACCTCGGTCGCCTACGTCACGACCACGTTCCCGACCCTCGCGTCGTTCATCGAGTCGGAGGTCCGTCGCCTGCACGCGCGCGGTGTCCGCGTGCGGGTGTTCACGCTGCGGCCGCTCGGGCGTGACTATCAGCCCGAGCACGCCGCGCTGGTCTCGTTGACGCGCCCGATCGGCTCGCCGTTCCATCCTGCGGGATGGCTCGCGCTGCTCGGCTGGCTGGTCCGCCGCCCGCACGTGCTGGTTCCCGAAGTGCTGCGCATGTTGTGGGCGTCGCGCGCGAGCCTCTACGCGCTCGCGGGACACGCCGGCTATCTGCCGGCGGCGGCACGCGTGGCGAGTGCGCTCGAGCGCGAATCGCTGGATCGCGTGCACGGGGCCTGGGCCCACTTTCCGGCCAGCGTCGCGTACCTAGCCGCGCGCCTTACCGGCCGGCGATTCAGCATGGCGGCCCACGCCGGCGCCGATCTCTATCGCACCCGGGCGTTCCTGGCCGAGAAGGTGCGCGCTGCCGAGTTCGTGGTCGGCTGCGTGCGCGGCAACGTCGAGATGCTGAGGGCTCTGGGCGGGCCCGCGTCGCGCGTGGAGTGGCTGTACCACGGCGTCGACCTCGAGCGCTTCGACGCTGCAGGGCGCGAGCGCTCGCCGGCTCCCGAGCTGCTGTGCGTCGGCCGCCTGTCACCGGCGAAGGGATTCGACGACGCGGTGCGGGCATTCGCCGAGCTCGGCCGGCGCGGGATCGTGGCGCGGCTCACGGTCGTCGGGGACGGTCCCGAGCGGCCGGCCCTCGAGCGGCTGGCGCACGAGCTGGGTGTGGCCGAGCGGGTCGAGTTCGTGGGTGCGCTCACGCACCAGGCGCTGCTGCCGCTCTACCGCCGGGCGTGGCTGCTGCTCGCACCCTGCCGGGTGCTGCCGAACGGCCGGCGGGACGGGATTCCGAACGTCGTCGTCGAGGCCATGGCGATGGCGGTGCCGTGCGCCGGCACGCGGGCCGCGGGGCTCGAGGAGGTCATCGTCCCGGGCGAGACGGGTACACTCGTGCCCCCGGACGATCCGGGCGCGCTGGCGGCGGCGCTCGAGCCCCTGCTGCGCGATCCCTCGGCCCTCGATGCGATGGGGCGGCGCGCGCGCGCGCGCGTGCTCCGGGATTTCGACGCCGCGCGCAATTTCGAGCGGCTCGCCGCACTCCTTGCCGGGAGCGGGGCGGACGCGCCGGTCGAACCCGCGCGGGTGGCGGTGGCGAAGGCGGCCGCGTCATGACCACCGCCGGTGTGGAAGGGCGGCTGATGCGGGTCCTGCACGTCATCGAGGCGATGCATCAAGGCGGAGCCGAGTCGCTCGTGATCGAGCATGCCCGGCATGCGGGTCCCGGCGTCGAGGTGCTGGTCGCGGCGCTCAACCGCGGCGGCCCAGCCCTCGAGGCGGCGCGCGCGCACGGGGCGCGCACGTTCGTGCTCGGAGGTCGCGGTGCGCCGCCGCGCCGGATCGCACGTCTGGCGGCGCTCATGCGGCGCGAGCGCGTCGTGGCGGTCAACGGCCACAACCCGACGGGCGCGCTGTACGCGACGCTGGCCGCCCGGCTGTCCGGCATCCCGATCGTAATCCGCACCGAGCACAGCCTCCACTACCCGGGACGCCACTCTCTGCTCTACCGCTGGCTCGAGCCGTTGATGACCGTACTCACGCGACGCGTGGTGTGCGTGTGTCAGGCGGTGCTGCACAGTCACGTCAGTCGCCTGCCTTGGGCGGCACGGCGCTTCGTCAACGTGGCGAACGGCATCTCCCCTGCACCGCACACCCGCCCGCGTGAGGTTCTGCGTCGCGAGCTCGAGCTCGACCCAGCCGATCGGGTCGTCATCAACGTCGGCAGCCTGACGTGGCAGAAGGCGCAGCACGTGCTGCTCGAGGGGTTCGCGGAAACGGCGCGGACCCAGCCCCGCGCGCGGCTCTGGGTGGTCGGGGAGGGACCGCGACGCGCGGAGCTGGAAACGCTGGCACGGACGCTGGGTATCGCCGAGCGCGTGCAGTTCCTCGGCGCGCGCGGTGACGTCAGCGAGCTGATGGTCGCGGCGGACGTATTCGTGCTCTCGTCGGTGCGCGAGGGTCTTTCAGTGACGCTGCTCGAAGCGATGCGCGCCGGCCGCCCGGCGGTGGTCACCGGCATCGGCGGCAACGCGGAAGCCGTGGTGGACGGCGAGACCGGGCGGGTCGTGGCGGTGGACGACCGCGCCGCTCTGGCCCGGGCCCTGGGGGAGCTGCTCGCAGACCCGGCGCGCGCGGCCATGCTGGGGGCGGCCGCGGAGCGCCGCTGGCGCGTGCGCTTCACGGCCGAGCGCATGGTGCGGGAGACGGAGGCGCTGTATCGCGAGCGGCCCGATCGCACGGCCGCGCCCGCGGCGTGGACCGGCGCCGGAACCGAGGAGCGCCATGCAGCTTCTTGAGCCGCAGGGTGAGGTGCGGATGCGCATCGCCGCGATCGGCGACGTGGCCGTGATCGGCAGCGCGCGCGCACGCGCGCGTCGCGACGGCTACGACGCCGTGCTCGAGGCTCTGGGCCCGGGACTGCGCGCCGCCGACGTCGGCTTCGCGAATCTCGAAATGCCGGTCGGCGCGCCGGAGTGGGTGCGGCCCGGCCGTGCTCCGGAGTTCTGGAACGAGCCCGATCTGATCCCGGCGCTGGTGCGCGCCGGGGTTCACGTCGTGTCGCTCGCCAACAATCACCTGATGGATTGCGGGCCGCGCGGACTCGAGCGTACCCGCGCAGCGTGCGAGCACG
>DASQFU010000033.1:0-2237 GCA_035632955.1 Candidatus Limnocylindria bacterium | reverse complement strand
GGGGAGATTCTTCGTGAACGGGAACGGCACCATCTTGATCTGGCCATGAAACGCGATGTGCGGTTTGCGCGCGAGCAGCCGGTCGCTCGGGCCCTTGAGCGCCCGCAGGGTTCGGGAAACCTCGAGCACTTCGATCGGCAGTGGCTGCAGGCTGCGGACTTGATAGCGCACGGACGCGAATAGCGAGAGCGCGAGCACGACCACGGCGACGACGGCCTTGAGCCAGAGCCGGCGCGAACGGCCGATGGCGAGCGCCCATCGCCGCGAGGCGAAGGTCGCGGCGGCAAGCAGCGCGTAGATCGGCACCAGCGGGAGCGAGTAGCGCTCGGAATGAAACACCGGCACCAAGGTCAGGAACAGCAGCGCGCCTGCGAGCACGACCGGCCACGTCCGGCGCAGGGTTCCGTCCACCCATGCGAAGCCGATGCCGATCAGCGCCGCAGCGGCGACCGGCCAGCGCAAGAGCTTTTCCGCGTCCAGCCGCAGGTGGTCCCAGACGTTGAAAAGCTCGCGTTTGATCACCGCAGCCGGATCCTTGGCGATCACGTCCCATAGGGTCTTGAACTGGGGCTGCATCTTCTCCTGATACTCGTCCCACGGGATCTTCCGGGAGCGCGCGAACACGTCGTAGGCGATGTTGTGGTGGAGCTCGAGTCCGAGCGCACCGCCGCGCGCAAGCGAGAACAGGACCCAGGGAACGACCGGCGCGACGAATCCGGCCGCGAACAGAAGCGCGGCCCGGCCGCGCCGCTCTTGCAGCGTTCCGCCGAGCCACAACGCCACCAGCCCCGCCGGCAACAGGTAGACGGCGTTGTAACGCGTCAGGAATGCAAGCGCGGCGACGACCCCCGCGAGCGCCGCGCTCGCCAGGCCGGACCGCGCGAGCAACAGAAACAGAGCCAGCGCCTGGAGCGCGAACGCGAGCGCGTCGGTGGTCGCAGAGTACCCGTAGCGAAAGAAGGTCGGGTTGAGGGCGATGAACGCGCCGGCGATCAACGCCAGCCGGGCGTCGGTCCTGCGTTTGAGGAGCACGACCCATAGCAACCACCCGGCGACCATCGACACCAACGAGAGCATCTCGGCCGCGAGCAGGAGATCACGGAACGGCAGGCCGAACAACGCCAGCGCGGCCTCGTAGCCCGGGCCGACGACCCGGTAGCGGGTCGGGTCGATCTGTCCCTGCTGCAGGAGGCGAGCGCCCTCGGCGTATGCGCCGTAGAAGTCCGTCTCGGTGAACGCATCGCCGACGACGTGCGGGCCGGTCGCGACCAGGAACAGTGCGATTGCCAGGAGTGCTGCGAACACCCACGCCAGACGGGTGTCGAGGCGCGTCTCGGCGTCCGAGAGGAGGGTGGGGGCATGAAGTGTGAACCAGGGCGCGCGTGGGGCCGCGGCGCGGCGCGGCGGCTTGGGAGCACGGTGCTTGGTCATGCGCAGCGGTCAGTCTAGCGCACGGGCGGATCCAGCCGTTCTCGCGCGGCTGGACTGGTCGTCGGGCGATGGCCATTCAGAATGCCTAAAACACCGACACCGGGTCCATGAATCGGACCCGGTGTCGTGCTTCGCTCGGGCGTTGCCCGTGCCGGAGCTACTGCGAGCTGTTCGGCATGTAGAACGCGAGACCCACCCGGCCCATGAAGCCGGAGTAGTCCACGCTGGATTCGGGCGAGGTCTCGTCGACGGTGACGTCGGCGACACGGTAGCCGGCGCCGCCGGTGACCGCGAAGCCGGGGCTGACGGTCCACTCGCCCATACCGAGGAAGTGGAAGCCGACACTGCTGCCACTGACGTCGACGGTCGTGGTCGGATCGCTGAACTCACCGTTCAACGTGTAGTAGCCGAGGCCGCCAGCGATTCCGTACTTCGCGCTGGTCGCGGTCGGGAAGAAGTAGCCGGCCGTGAGCTGGAACGAGTTCGCGCCCACGTCCCACTTCTCGTCGTTCACAGAATCCTCGGACTGGGCAAACAGCGGCTCCCAGCCTGCCGCGAACATCCAGTTCGGATTGGCCCACATCCGCAGGGCCAGCCCGCCGGTGATGCCGCTCGAGATCTCGTCGAAGTTCGAGCCGGTCTGGTTGCTCGCGTCCAGCGCGTCGTTGACGTCCCCCATGCTGTAGCTATTGAACGCGCCAAACACTTCGCCCCCGAGCGTGGCAGCGGAGGCCACAACCGGGACCGCCGCAAACGCGAACACGCCGAGGACAACAAAGACGTTCATGTGCTTCCGCATGCAACCC
>DASQFU010000032.1:0-62261 GCA_035632955.1 Candidatus Limnocylindria bacterium | reverse complement strand
GGCGGCGAGGACTTCTAGTCCGAGCGCTGCAGCGTCACACCGCGAAGGGCCGGGAGGAACCATCCTCCGGCCCTTCGTGCGTCTACGCGCGTGCGCAACAGCCCACGGCCCCGCGTCACGAAGACCTTCCCTGCCCGGGTCGTCAAGTCGGGGTCAACGGCGGCGCGGAGCGTATGAATCGCGGCAACATCCAGCTCATCTGCTATAGGAGCCGGGTTGGGTCAATACAGCTAATGCTTGGACCGTTCCGGCGTATAGCCTTCGGAGCGGGTGTATCTGGGCTCTGGTTTGCCCCTCCGCCTGGTGCACCCAACCGAAGAAACCGGCAGGACATGAACGCAGCCGGGCGGCGAAGCGCGCCGCCGGTTCGTCGAAATACCGCGCCGGTCAGAGCCCCGCGCGACCACGCTTCGCCGCGACTTAAGCTCCCGATCCGACTTCCCGCTACGATCCGCTTCGGTGCGGGTGCATGATTGGTGGCACCGGTGCTTCGCATCCGAACCGTCACTTTGGAGGATTTCTCATGTCGTCGCGCGTCCCGCTTTTTCGCGCCTCCCTGGCGCTGGCCGTGATCGGATTGCTCGGGCTCGCCTCGGCGGCCGTCGCCGCACCCAAGAAGCCCGCCAAGGGGAAGGAAAGCGAGGCTACGGCCGACAAGGACAAGCCGTATCAGGAGTGGAAGAAAGTGACCAAGGATGCCGAAGTTCTGAGCGGTTTCTTCACGCTCTATAGGAAACGCGAGAACCTCTACCTCGAGCTGCCTGCGAGCCAGCTCGACACGCCGGTGCTCGGCATCTTCAGCCTGGCGCGCGGCATCGGGTCGCATTTCCTGCTCGGCGGCCTGCCGCTCAACGATCGCGTGCTCGAATTCCAGCGCAACGGCGACTACGTGATCGTGCTCGAGAAGAACACGCGCTTCGTCGCGCCCAAGGGGAGCCCGTTCGAGGCGGCGCGCGACCTCTCGCACGGCCATTCGGTGCTCGCCAAGCTCAAGATCGAGAGCGTCCACGATTCGAGCAAGGCGCTCCTCGTCGACTTCGCGCCCTTCCTGGTGAGCGATCTCACCGATCTCGGCGATGGCATGCGCCAGGCGATGAATAACAAGCCCGCGCGCTTCGACAAGGATCGGTCGGCCATCACCTCCGCGAAAGTGTTCCCCGAGAACGTCGAGATCGAGGCGCTGCTCACGTACGCGCCCGGCGACCGCCAGGGGCTCGATCTCTCGTCGGTGCCGGACGACCGCTACATTCCGCTGACCGTCCACTACTCGTTCTCGAAGCTGCCCGACCAGCCGATGATGCCGCGGCTCGCCGACGAGCGGGTCGGCAACTTCCTCACGGTGGTGAAGGATTTCAGCCACGACAACCACGAGAGCTTCTGGGTCCGCTACGCCAACCGTTGGCGATTGGAGAAGAAGGACCCGAACGCCACACTCTCCGAGCCGGTCAAGCCGATCACGTTCTACATCGATCACACCGTGCCGGTGGAGTACCGGCCTTACATCAAGAAGGGGGTCGAGGCGTGGCGGAAGGCCTTTGAAGCCGCCGGGTTCAGGGACGCGATCGTCGCCGTAGACGCGCCCAGCGACCCCAACTGGGATCCCGAGGATGTCCGTTACAGCACGATTCGCTGGATCGTCTCGCACGAGCCGGCGTTCGGCGCGATCGGACCCTCGCGGCGCGACCCACGCACCGGCGAGATTCTCGATGCCGATATCCTGATCGAGGGCGCGTTCGTTCAGAACTGGCGTAACGCATACCGCCGCTACGTCGGTCCCGACGCGCTGGCGGAGATGGTGCAGCCCACGCTCGGGAACTGGCCTTCGTATCTGCCGCAGGACCTGCGCTGCGACGCGCAGATGGGGCTCGCCGACGCCGGCGGCCTGCTGCGCACGGCGCTGCTCGTCGACGGAGCGCTACCGCCCGGCAGCCCGGTGCCGATGGAGTTCCTCGGCGAGATGCTGACATGGGTGACGATGCACGAGGTCGGGCACACGCTCGGGTTGAGGCACAACTTCCGCTCGAGCACGGCGACGCCTGTGGACAAGCTCCACGACGTGTCGTGGACCAGGCAGCACGGGCTCACGGCGTCGGTGATGGACTACCTGACGCCGAACATCGCCGCCGACCGTTCGAAGCAGGGCGATTACTTCGGCACGGTCGTGGGCGATTACGACGTGTGGGCGATCCGCTACGCGCACACGCCGACGGGCGCGGCCGATCCGCAGGCGGATTACGCGATCATGAAGAAGGTCGCCGCCGAATCCGCGTTGCCGGGGCACGAGTACTCGACCGATGACGACACCTACCCGGCGCACGCGCTCGACCCGCGCACGAACATCTGGGATCTCAGCGCCGATCCGTTGTCGTTCGCGCGCGAGCGCAGCGCGTACATCGCCGGGCTGTGGAAGAGCGGCAAGCTCGAAGACCGGATCATCGGCGCCGAGGGCGAATATCCGGTGCTGCGCCGGGCAATGGACAACCTGCTCGGCCAGTACGGTCAGGCGCTCGGGCTCAGCGTCAAGTATGTCGGTGGGCAGCATCAGTTCCGGACTCGTCGCGGCCAGAACGGCGGCGGCGATCCGCTGGTGCCGATCCCGGCGGCGACGCAGCGGGAAGCGCTGGCTCTGATCAGCCAGCGGGCGTTTGCGACCGACGCGTTCAAGGTCTCGCCGGCGTTGCTCAACCGGCTCGGGCCGGATCGCTGGAGTCACTGGGGCATCCCGGGCCCGTTCGCCCCGCAGGCGCGCGTGGACTACAACCTCAACGACAAGGTGTTCGCGATCCAGAACGCGCTGCTCGGCGGGCTCATGAACCCGAGCCTAATGGCTCGAGTGCGCGAAGCCGAGTCGCGCTCGCCGGAGGCGTTCAAGCTCTCCGAGCTGTTCGATCGGCTCACCAGCTCCCTGTGGAGCGAGGTGGGCGGCGGAGTAGCGGGGTTGCGCGCGCTCGAAGGTCCGAGCACGCGGCGGGAGCTGCAGCGCGCCTACGTTGATCGGCTCGCCGCGTTGGTCGTCGCCCCGGCGCCTGCAACGCCGGACGACGCCCGCGCGCTCGCCCGGCTGCAGCTCACCCGAATCGACGCTCGCGCACGCCAGACGCTGGCCGGCGAAGCGCCGCTCGGCGACTACACGCGGGCGCACCTGCTCGAGTCGCGCGCCCGCATCAAGCGTGCGCTGGAAGCGGGCCGGGATATCGAAACGGCGGGCACGGGTGGGCCCGGCGGCGCCAACGCGCTCGTGAAGTAGCTCCGCTCACGGACGGCCCGCGCTCCACGCACGTCGTGGGGGCGGGCCGTTTCGTCGCCCAGGATCGGCGCGAGGCCTGCGTTCGGTTGATCCGGCGGCCGCGTTTCGGCAGAATCTTCGGCCATCTTCGGAATCGCCTCCCGGGACGTGCACGCGCGTTCCAGGCCGCCGTGAACCGATTCGCCGTTTCAGTTCTGCAAGGGAGTCATCCGTGATCGTCGCGACCCAGCTCAAAGTCGGCAACGTCATCATGCACAACGGCAGGCCCCACCGGGTGACCAACGTTCTCCACGTGACGCCCGGCAACTGGCGGGGCATGGTGCAGACGCGCCTGGTCAACATCGAGACCGGCTCCAACGCCGAGCACCGGTTCCGTTCCGAGGACAAGGTCGAGCGCGCGAATCTCGAGGAACACTCGCTCCAGTTCAGCTACCGGGCCGGCGACGAGTACCACTTCATGAACACCGAGTCGTACGAGATGATCCCGCTGCACACCGACGTGCTCGGCGACGCCACGAACTACCTGACCGAGGGCATGATGCTCAAGGCGATGTACTACGAGGGGCGGGTCGTGGGCGTCGAGGTACCGATGTTCGTGGAGCTGACGGTCACCGAAACGACGCCCAACATCAAAGGCGCCGCGGTGCAGAACACGTCCAAGCCCGCCACGCTCGAGACCGGCTTCGAGATCAAGGTGCCACCCTACATCGAGCCGGGCAACCGGGTGAAGATCGACACCCGCACCGGGGAGTTCGTGGAGCGCGCGTAGCGACAACCGTGCGGGACTGGAGCCACGCCGAACCCACGGCGCTCAATTCTGAGTGGCAGGCTCCTGAGGAATGACCAGCCAGGCGATCAGGTAGGCGAGAATTCCGAAGCCGTATCCCAGCACGAGCAACACCCAGATGATCCGGAAGATGACCGGGTCAGCGCCAATGTAGGCGCCGAGGCCGCCGCAGATGCCGGCAATCTTTCGGTCGGTGCGCGAGCGATACAGGCGTTTGACGGGGGCGTTCATGGAAGGTTCAGAGAAAACAACCTCGCTCTGTGGCCGGCATCCTCCTACACGTACGGCCTTGCATCAAGCGGCCGCCTGGCGCCGCGATCGGGCAAAGACGGTCGTGCGCAGGCAGAGTCTTCGTTGACCCCGGAACGCGCTCGTCACCTCGGCTCAGTTCGCGAAGGCAAAAACGCGTAGCCGAAACCGGGCGACCCCGATCTCCTCGTCGGCTTCGTGACGTACGCCGGGGCTGATGGCCAGGCGCTCTGCGGTCACGCTGTCGGCCCACACTTCACGCCGATAGGCGTCGGAGTACGCGGGCGAGTCAGGTTTCGGAATCGCCGCGATCACCAAGCGCCCGGGACCTCTCAGTCCCGCGATGCGAGCTTGGATGGCGCTCTCGTCCGCGCCTTCGGCGAGCCACGGGGCCCGCTCCGGCAGTCGTGGATGTGGCCGCTCCGGCCGACGTCGTCTCGCATGCCATGCGAGCAGACCGGGGCTCAGTGGGTTCGAGTAGCCGAGCAGCACGGCGTCTTTCTCGTGGGCCAGGTCGAGCACACGGTCCATGACCGGCGCCAAAACGTCGGACGTGCGATAGGCCCGATGCCCGGCGAGCACCCGAGACTCGTCCGGTGAACCCCACGCGACCCAGGCCAGCACCGCGACCAGCACGGCCCCCGAGAGCAGAGCGCGCGCCTGTGACGGTAGTGGCCGAAGCGCGATGTCGACCAGCTCGCTTGCTGCGCGCGCGGCGCTGAGCCACACGAGCGGCGCCACGGTGAAGAGAAACCGCGGATCGTGATAGCGGTGGAGCGTGGTCGCGACCAGCCCCACCCAAAGCGCGCGGTACACGAGGGTCGCCGCCCTATACCCGGGGCGCGGCGGCACGAACGCGAGCGCCAGCACCGACCAGCCGACGAAGGGACTTGGCGAGTATTCGGAGGCGAAGGCGCGCGGGTAGTAGAGCAGTCCTTCGAGCGACCACGGCGATGGCCCGGCCGCGCGGTTGACGATGAAGCCAAAGAACTCTTTGACGCGATTGGGATAGGGGATCACGAACCACAGCGCGAGAGGGAACGCGATCGTGACCAGCATCACGCGGTGATGTGGCGAGAGCCGGTCCCAGCGATCGCGCCATTCCGCCAGACGCCGGCGAACCGGCAACAGGGCCCACGCGATCACGATCAGATAGAGCGCGTAGGCCAGGTTCCCTGGCGAGTGAACCGAAACGCGATGCCCGAGTAGATCGAGGACTCCGCCACCGGTCACGAGAATCGCGGCGATCGCCAGGCCGCCAGCCCCCACGAGCAACGGCATGGGCTGCATCCATCGCCCGGCTGCGAGCCATGCCCGCACCTGCGACGTCGCGGCGGATCGCGAAGGGGCGGGCAGGCGCGTCCACTCGTGCCAGACGAGCGGCACGAGCCACAGCAGGCCGTAGTTGTACTTGCACAGGAACAGAGCCGCGGTCGTGAGGCCCGCCGCCACATCGAATCCGCGATGACGCGCGGCGCGCGCATGGAGCGCCACCGTGGTCGCGAGCAGAAACGCTCCCGACATCTCGGTCAGCCCGAGCGTCCCGAACACATGAGGGTAGGGTGCGGCCAGGAGCAGCGCGGCGCTCGCAGCGCCCACCCAGGCGCCGCGGGAGGAATGGAGCGCCGCCCCGGCGGCGAACAGGGCAATGGTCGCGGCCACGAACAGCACGGCACCGCCAACCGAGCCCGTGTCGTAGCCGGGTCCGAGTGCCAGGAAGAACGGCATCAGAAGCACGGGCTGTACGAACGGCCACACCACCTGCTGATTGATGACGGCGAGAAACGTCAGCACGTCGAGGTGGCGGATCGCATCCGCAAGGCGAAGACTGGCCAGACACTGGGCGGCCTCGTCCCAGAGCGGCAGACCGGGATCGGATATGGCAATGCGCGCGAGACGGAACGCGGACCACGTGGCGGACGCGGCGATCGCGAGTCCGGCCAACCCGAGCAGGAAGTCTCGGCGAGATGCAGAAGATCGCACCGCACCCGTGGCGGCCAGGGCGTTCATCTCGGTAGGGACGCTCCGCTCAACTCATGCCGGCCCATGCAGGCGTCGCGGGCGCGAGCTCACGACTTGAGCAGGTCGAAGATGTCCTGGTTGCTCTTCAGCTTGGTGAGCAGCTCGAGCAGCTTGGTCATCGCCTCGACCGGATGGAGTCCCGCCAGTCCGCGGCGCAACAAATGGAGCCGCGGGACGATCTCGGGCGGATAGAGCTTCTCTTCCTTGCGCGTACCGCTCTTGGCGATGTCGATCGCCGGGTAGATGCGCTTCTCGGCGAGCTCGCGCGACAGCACCAGCTCCATGTTGCCGGTGCCCTTGAACTCCTCGAAGATCACCTGGTCCATGCGCGAGCCAGTGTCGACCAGCGCGGTGCCGACGATCGTCAGTGAGCCGGCGTCCTCGATCTTGCGTGCGGCGCCGAAGATCTGCCGCGGGGCTTGCATCGCCGCCGAATCGAGGCCTCCCGACATCGTGCGCCCGCTGCCCTCGGCGCCCGCGTTGTAGGCACGAGCCAGTCGCGTGATCGAATCGAGCAGCAGCACCACGTCTTTGCCTTCGAGCACTTTGCTGGCCACGACCTCCATCGCGTGCTCGGCGGTCTCGATGTGCTCGTCCACGCTCATGTCGCTCGAGGCCGCGATCACCTCGGCCGGAGTGTTGCGGCGGAAATCCGTCACTTCCTCCGGGCGCTCGTCCACGAGCAGCGCGTAGATCCCGACCTCGGGGTGGTTGAACGCGACCGAGGCCGCGATGATCTGGAGGATGCGGGTCTTGCCGGCCTTGGGGGGCGACACGATCAGGCATCGCTGGCCCCGGCCGATCGGTGCGATCAGGTCGATCGCACGACCGGTGATGCGATCCCCGTAGGGCGGCTCGGCCTTGCCGGGCGGAAGCTCGAGCAGCAGCCGCTCGGTCGGATCGAGCGCGACGCCGATCTGCTGGAGATCGCGCAGCACCTCGAGCCCGCGACGCCGCTCTCCTGGGCCATTGCCGCGCGGGCCGCTCCGCCCACGCCGGCCGCCGCGCCGCGGACCGGGGCTCGGTGGCCGTTGCGACGTCGTTGCTTCGCGGCCGCCGCTGTTGGCGCCGGCGTAGGGGCCCGGAGAGCTGTTGATCGGGCGGTTGTTGCCGCTACGGCGCCGGCGCCGGCGTCCTGCCGGCCGCGGCCCGAGCTGGGTGGGTGCGCCGGCGGCGGGTGTCTCGCCGGGAGTGCCGGGAGTGGTGGGACGCGGACCGCGGGGTCGGCGACGGCGTGGTCTCATCGGGTTTCCTTCGCGGCCCAGGCAACAGGCCCGCGGGTAGGGGAATCGCACCAAGTGGGGTGCGGTGGTTCGGCAAACCTCGCAGCGGCTGTGGTGCATCGCCGCCGTCAGGGTCCTGGACGCGGCGGCGTCTCCTCGGCAAGTCTCGAAGGAGGCGGTCGGTTGCTTTCGCCGCGAAGTTCGCGCTCGCGATTTCAGCGAGGGCGGCGCTCAGATCAGGGAGCCACCCGCGAGGGGCGCGGTTGCCGGGTCTGTTCCCGCCGGCATCCGGATCATCGATCCTCCTCGAACGGCGTGTGCCCGCATTATGGGGATGAGGGCCTCGGATGTCCAGCCGTCACCGCGTCGGGCCGAGTCATGCCCCAGGACGTTTTTCGGGACGCCACGGCACTTCGGCGGCGCCCGCGCGTTGGTTGCTCCAGCGGGCCATGACGAACAACAGGTCGGCCAGCCGATTGAGGTAGCGGATGACGTGCGGCGCGACCGTTTCGCTCTGGGCGAGCGCCACCACGCGACGCTCCGCCCGGCGGCACACGGTGCGCGCCTGATGCAGCGAGGTCGCGAACGGCGTTCCCGCCGGCAGGACGAACTGCTTCAAAGGAGGCAGCTCGGCGTCGAGCCGGTCGATTTCACGCTCGAGGGCCGCGATCTCCGGCTCGCCGACACGGTCGAGCTTCGCGAGCAACTCGCTCGAGCGCGCGGCCAGCTCGGCGCCGACCATGAAGAGCTGCGATTGAATCGCGCTCAACGGCTCGGCGAGCCAGCTGCCCGAGTCCTGTGCCCGGGCCGAGCCGAGCGCCGCGTTCAGCTCGTCGACCGTCCCGTAGGCTTCGACGCGCACGTCCGACTTCAAGAGCCGCCCGGCTCCCAGCAGTGCCGTGGTTCCGTCGTCTCCGGTGCGGGTATAGATCTTCACGAGCCGGCAGTCTAGGGGCCGAGCACGCACGCGCACAAGCGCTTGCCTCGCCGCGGTGTTTTCGACATCATTCGTGACCCCTTGACCGACCCTATCGCCCCCACCCGCGCCCGAGCAGGCATGACCTTACGCGACGAGCTGCCGCCGATCCTTCGTGGCGAGGAGCCGACCGCTCTCGATCCGGAGACGCGCCACCGCCTGGACGATCTCGCCCATCGTGCTCACGCGGAGGGACAGGTCGTGTACGTGCGTGACGAATGCGCGGCGAGGTTGCGTCAGCCGGGCGCCAGCTCGAGCGTCGAATACCTGCTGGCGGCCGCGTGCGCGCTCAACGGCGAGCTCGAGCGCGCGCATCAGACGCTCCTGGCACTCGGCGAGCGCCTGGTCGCGGCCGCGGCGTGGGAGCCGCTCGCGGCGGTCGCCGAGACCGCGTTGGCGTTGAACGAGACGCACGCCGCCGCGCACCTGCTGGTCCGCGCCCACGAAGGGCTCGGCCGCGACCCCGAGCGCATCGAAGCGCTGGAGCGCGCCTGGGCGTTGATGCCCGACGACCTCGAGCTCGGTCTGCTGCTCGCCGTGCGCCTCGACGAAGCGGGTCAGGGCGAGCATCGTCGCGAGTTGCTGGCCGAGCTGCTGCCGCGCTTTGCGGAAGAGCGGCGCTACGCCGGTCTCGAGGAGGCGGCGCTCGAGTTCGCCGAGCACGGCGACGCCGAAGCGCTGGTGAATCTGATCGACACGCTCCCGAGGCTCGCCGAACACGAGGCGTTCACCGAATCCCAGCAGTTGATCGCGATCGCGCTGCCGGTGATCGCGGAGCGGGGACGGGCCGGGGACGGGTATGCCGCGCTGCGCGCCGTCGCCACGCGCGCGATCCTGGCCCTGGGCGCAGCCGGCGGCGAGCCGTTCCGGGCGCCGCTGCTGATCGCGCTCGCCGCGGGCCCCGGCCAGGCACTCCCGGACGCCAAGGCCGTGCTGGCCGCCTCCGGACTCTCGGACCCGCTCAAGCCTTTGCTGCCGGCGCTCGAGCGCTTCGATCAGATCGCCGCGCTGCCGCCCGGCCGCGCCGTGTTGCACGGGTCGTTCGGGCCGGGCCGCGTCGTCTCCGACGACGGCGAGGTGGTGGTGATCGACTTCGCGCGCTCGCGAGGCCATCGCATGCCGTACCCAGCCGCGCGCCGGAGCCTCACGCCCATCGCAGAGGACGATCTCCGGTTGCTCCATCTGACCGATCCCGGCGAGCTCCAACGCCTGCGCGCCGAGGCGCCGGGCGAAATGCTGGTGCGCGCGCTGCGCGCGCTCGGCGGCGCCGCCGACGCGCAGAAGCTGAAGGTGTTCCTGGTCGGGGCCAATCTGGTTCCGAGCGGGGAGTGGACGGCCTTCTACCGCCGGGTGCGTGCGGCGGCCGAGCAGGACGCGCGAGTGGACAGCGCGCGGGCTTTCGAGCAGCACTACCGGCTGGCGCCGGAGCGCGCGCAGGGATCCGTGGAGCCGCCGCTACCGCTGCCGCCGCTCGCGCCGGGCAAGCCGGTGCGCACCAATCTCGCGACGCTGCGCAAGTTCCTCACTCAGCATCCGACCGCCGAAGCGACGGTGGAGCAGCGCTTCGGGAAGTTCGTCGAACGGGCGCTGCTCGACGAGGAGGGAGTGCTGGCGGATCGCGCCCGGGCCGGTCTCTACTTCTCGCGCTGGTTTCCGGCCCGCATGGAGGAATGGCGATCGGCGTTGCGCGAGCTGTGGGAGCGAGGGCTCGCGATCTCCGACCTTTCCGGCGAGCGCGAGCAGCGCGATCTGCTCGACGCTTCACACGCGGCCGGTGTCGAGGCCGACGCCCTGCTCTCCGCGCTCGACTCGCGATTCTCCTCGGTGCGCGAAGCGGCCGAGCGCTACCGCGAGGCTCTGGACGAATCCGGTCGCGACGATATGCGGCGCACGCTGGTCGAACACGCGGCGCGCTATCCGGCGGCCGCGATACGCATGCTGGAGCGCGAGCTGGCGATGCCGCCGCCGCATCCCAACGGCTGGCGGTTGCTGTGGGCGGCGCTCGCGGTGATCGAGGATCGTCCCAAGCCCTCGGTGGCCGAGAAGGTGCTCGCCTGGCTCGAGCCTCAGGGGGCGTTCGACCGCCACCTGGCGAACGTGCCGTGCCCGGAGAGGCTGGTGCTCAAATTCACGGTTCTCCTCCGCCAGTGGCGCTCGAGCGACCGCTATCTATTCCCGGCCCTCGATGCCGCTCGCCGTTTCGGCCTCGGGGAAGCGGTCGACACCGTGCACGGAGCGAGGGAGCAGCGGACCGCGAAGCTGTTCTCCCAGGTTGGCCAGCAAGGGGACATCGACATCCCGGTGATGACCCGCGCCACGTGGAAGCGGCTCAAGAGCGAGCTCGAACGGCTGCAGCGCGAGCTGCGGACCACGATCCCGGCCACGATTCAGAAGGCCCGTGAGCTCGGCGATCTGAAGGAGAACGCGGAGTACCATTCCGCGAAGCTGAAGCAGGCGAACGTGAGCAAGCAGGTTGCTTCGCTGCAGCTCCGCCTGGGTCGCGCGCGGTTCGTCGAAGATGCGGAGCTCGAGGAAGGGGTGGTCGGGCTTGGCACGGAGGTGGTGCTCGAAAGCGACGATGCGCTGACCACCTATTGGATCCTCGGCGAAGGCGAGCAGCACCACGGCGACCACGTCGTGTCGTTCCAGGCTCCGGTCGGCCGTGCGCTGATGGGCAAGTCGATCGGCGACACGGTGGAGCTCGATCACGAAGGCGCGCCCCGCCGCTATCGCGTCGTGTCGATCGAGCGCAAGCTGCCGCCTGCGGATCGCGAAGAATCGCTCCCGAGCGCATGAACACAGCGCATCGACGCGTGGCCGTCGATGTGCATCCTTGCTGCAAGCCCGATCGATTGCGCGTGAAAGCGAAGTCAAGCGGATTCGTCTCGTCGTGAAACACAGCGCATAGGACCCCGCGCGAAATCCTCTTGGGCGCGAGCGCGCGTCACGCTATGTTCGCGCGGACGATTTACGGTCGCCGCAACGAAGGGGTGAGCGCCTGCGTTTCTAGATCGGCTCCCACCCCGACGCCCGCAACCAACGATGATGAGCAGGCGGGCGGCGATGACATGATGTTGGCCGCAGCGTACGGTCGGCCTTTGCGCCGTCTTGTGTGTTGGGTCGGAAAGGGAGTTCCCGCCGCCCGCTTCTTTTTCCGCGTCTTCGCCACGACATCGGCGAAGGCGCTCGGCGCACGTCGCACGCGCCGGGTTCAGCCGGAGGAACACGAATGTCCCTCCAGGCCCGCAGTCAGAGCCTCCATCTCACCGTGGACGATGGCTTGCGTGGCGTGGTCGCGCTCGGCTTGCTCGAGGCGGAAGGCGTTCAGCTCGGGCGCCTGCCGGCGGAGTTCGAGGAGGAGCGCGACCGCCTCACTGCTCGCCTTGCCGCGCACTATGCCGGCAAACAGCCCGCGGACATCCCGGGAGTCGCCGAGACCCGGGCGATGTTCCACCAGTTGGACATCGATCCGACCAAGACGCGACCGAGCAGTGAAGCCCTGCTGCGCCGCGTGCTGCAGGGCAAGGGTCTGCCGCATGTGAACGCGGCGGTCGACGTCTGTAACCTGTGCTCGTTGGAGCACCAGCTCCCGCTCGGTCTCTACGACCGCGATCTCGTCAAGGGCACGGTCCGGGTCCGCGTCGGTCGCGAAACCGAAGGTTACGCCGGCATCCGCAAGCAGTGGGTGAATCTCGCCGGACGTCTGGTGCTGGCCGACGACGGCGGGCCGTTCGGCGCTCCGACCTCGGACTCCCAGCGCACCGCGGTGACCGCCAAGACGCGCAATCTGCTCGTCGTCATCTTCTGCCCGCCCGACCGCGCGGGCGGGCACCTGTCCGTCGGGCTCGAGCACATCGCGGAGCTGCTGACGCGATGCTGCAACGCGAACGTGATCGCCGTACGCGTCGTGCAATGAGCGCACGCGGCGCACGCGAACCCCGCATCGCGAGAGCCGCGATGCGTGACGCAGCGCGCATCGCCGAGGACACCCCGCGGTCGTCTGCGTTTGCTTGACGCGAAGCGGTCGGCTGCTAGACTGCTGCCGCTCGCGGGGTTCAGCCACATCGCCATTCGGCGCGTCGACTCAATCCCCCGCCTATAAGGAGGTCGCATGATGAAGAAGATGTTCGCGACGGTGTTGGTCGCGCTCGCCCTTGGTAGCACCACGGCGACCGCTGCCAGCATCGGCATCGGGGCGTTCGGTGGAGCCAGCATCCCGATCGTCAACGACCTCTCGTCGAACGGATCCCAGTTCGGTGTCCGTGTTCCCGTGAACCTCGTGCCGCTGCTCACGGTCGAGCCGTTCTTTGCCACCTCGTCGCTCGGCAACGTCGAGGAGACGTTCGGCCCGACGACGTTCGAGCGGGACGGAGGCAAGAACACCGGATTCGGCGCCAACGTGCTGTTCACGTTCGGCACCGGAGTCCAGTTCTTCCCGTTCGCCGGGATCGGCTCGTACAAGATCGAGCGCGACGGCTCCGAAGACATCACCGACATCGGCTACAACTTCGGGCTCGGCATCGGCTTCTCGCCGATCCCCAAGATCGGCGTCAACGCGCGCGGCGAGTTCAACATGGTGACCACCGACGAGACGTCCCAGAAGTTCGCGAACATCACGCTCGGGGCGTCGTACAGCCTCGTGAGCATGCCTTGAGGAGGGCGCGCATGAAGACGGCTCGTTGGATCTTTTCGGGCTTGGCGCTGGCGGCGCTGACCTCGACGGGATGCGTGCTCACGTCCGCGCAGATTCTCGCGAGTTTTGACCTCCCCAATCCGTTTACGATCGACGCGACCGACAACATGGAAAGGGTCACGGTCGACCTCAACAGAATCTCCGATTACGCGGACAACAAGGACAAGCTGAAAGGACTGAGCGACTTTGCGGTACTCGGAACGTTCACGAATACCCTGGGTCCGGCGGGCACGGTGACGGTCTACATCGACGCCGGCACGACCAACCATGCGAACGCCCAGGCGGTCATCAACAACGCCACCAAGCTCTGGGGGCCGGCGTCGATCGGTGCGGCGGGTTCCGCCACCGAGACAGTGACGTTGTCCTGGGACGATTCGGCGGCGCTGCTCGATGCGGCGGGAAAGCAAATCGTGCTCGACGAAGCCGAGGGTGACGGCAGGTTCACCATCTACACCGTCGGCACCCCTGGCGGCACCTACAACGTGCGAGTGGACGACGGCTTCCTGGTGCTGGTGCTCGACGCCGGTCTCTAGTCCAACCAGTCCATTGCGACGACGAAGCGGGCTCCGTCACGGGCCCGCTTCTCGTTTGCGGAGCAGCTGGCGGCCGCACGTCTCGGCCCGCGGTGGCTGCCCGAGGCGGGCGCGCGTCACCCCTCCCAGCGGTTCGTGATCGGGAGCCGTCGGTCCTTGCCGAACGCGCGCGGCGTGATCTTGATCCCGGGGGGGCTTTGGCGCCGCTTGTACTCGGCGCGGTCCACCAGGTGGACGATGCGCCGGACCAGCGATTCGTCGTAGCCGAGTGCGGCGATCTCGTGGGCGGAGCGGTCCTCCTCCACGTAGAACCTCAGCACGGGATCGAGGACGTCGTAGGGCGGGAGGGAGTCCTGGTCGGTCTGATCGGGCTTGAGCTCGGCGCTCGGCGGCCGCGTCAAGGTCCGCTCGGGGATCGGCGTCGTGCCGCCGATGCGGTTCCGATACTGGGCGAGCCGATAGACCATCGTCTTGTACACGTCCTTGAGCACCGCGAATCCGCCGGCCAGATCTCCGTACAGCGTGCTGTAGCCGACCGAGACTTCGCTCTTGTTGCCGGTCGCGAGCACCAGCCAGCCGAACTTGTTCGACAGCGCCATCAGGTAGTTGCCGCGGATACGAGCCTGCAAGTTCTCCTCGGTGGTGTCCGCCTCGCGGTTCACGAATGCAGGTTGCAGCGCACGCCGGTAGGCTTCGAAAACGTCCTGGATCGGGATCGCGTAGAAGCGGAATCCGAGCGCCCTCGCCAACGACTCGGCATCCTCCTTGGAGGCCCCCGACGTGAACTCGGACGGCATCGAGACGCCGACGACGTGCGCCGGGCCGAGCGCATCGGCGGCGAGGCACGCGCACAACGCCGAATCCACGCCCCCGGAGAGGCCGAGGACCACGGACGAGAAGCCATTCTTGCGCACGTAGTCGCGAGTCCCGAGCACCAGGGCGTCGTAGACTTCGGCTACCAGCTCGCGCCGGATCGCGATCCGCCTATCGAGTGCGGGCTTGGTCGAGACCGCGGTCGCCATGCCGCCGCCCGCGTCGCTCGCGGCGTTCGTATCCACGGCCGCGAATGGCGGCAGGTCGACGCGGGCGATCGGCTCGCCGCCGCCCAGTGCGCGCTCCTTGCGCAGGCGCGGGTCGTGGAGGCGCGTGCTGAAGACGCCGTTCAACTCGACGTCGGCGACCAGCAGATCCTCGGAAAACATGTCGCTCTCGGCGAGAACCTGCCCCTGCTCGTCGACGACGAGACTGCCCCCGTCGAAGACGATCTCGTCCTGCCCGCCGACCAGGTTCACGTAGCAGACGATCGCGATGTTGTCGGCGGCACGCGTGCACAGCATGCGCCGGCGGCCTTGCGCCTTGCCCGCGTGATACGGCGAGGCCGAGAGGTTGAGGATGACTTCCGCGCCGCCCCGGATCACCTGCTCCTCGACGGGGCCGCCCGGATACCAGATGTCCTCGCAGATGTTGACTCCGATCACCGTGCCGTCGCGCACGAACACCGGGGTCTGGGTGGCCGGCATGAAGTAGCGGTTCTCGTCGAACACGCCATAGTTCGGCAGATAGCGCTTGCGGTAGGTCCCGATCCACTGACCGTCATGCAGCACCGCGGCGGCGTTGAAGAGATCCACGTCGCGCTCCACGGTGCCGACCACGACCGTCAGGCCACGCGTGTGCGGTAGCAGATCGCGGGTGCGCGAGACGGCGCGCTCGATGAACGACGGCTTGAGCAGCAGGTCTTCGGGCGGATAGCCCGTGATGACCATCTCGGGGAACGCGATCAGCTCGACACCGAGCTCGCGGGCGCGCTCGATGTTCTCCACGACGCGCTGGAAGTTGCCGTCGAGGTCTCCGACCGTCGCGTTGAGCTGAGCCAGGCCCAGCCGGAGCTGTCGCATAGGGCCGGCGATTGTGAGCCCTCGCCTCGGTCCGCGCAAGGCGCGGTGGGCGCGGCACGTTTCGGAGAATCACGCCGCGCTCGCAACGCGCCGTCGTGGTTCCGGAGCATTGACAAGCGGCCTCACGCTTCTCAACTTGTCGCCGCTCAGCAGGCCGACCCCATGATTGCGGAGAACCGAACTGGATGCGATGGACAGCCGTCGCCGGCAGCGGGATGGTCCTGGTGGCCGTGGTGCTCTCGTGCACGGCCGCGAAGCCGCCGCCCGCCGAGGCGGCTCGCAGCTCCTGCCGCCGATGCCCTGGCCTTCGTACTCGCACCTGACGGACGAGGATGCGAACGCCATCGCCGCCTACTTGAAGAACCCTGCCCGCCGTGAGCCACAAGATTCCGGACGCGTTGCCCCCGGGTCGACCGCGACCGGGGCCGCGCTCGTCTTCCCGCCACCGCCGCCGTGGGATGCCCCGCGCAACCCGCCAGGCGCTACTCCCGACACGACGGCCGGGAGCCATTAGAGGCTCGGCGGAGGAGGCAGGAAGCGGGATTGCCCGGAAAACGAAAGCGCCCGGTCCGTGGACCGGGCGATCCCGTTTCTGGCGGACGATACGCCCGCCATTCAAGAGAGAAGCGACGACCCAGGCTCTTGTCGCCTGATCTTTCAGCTTCCACCCTCGCCGGCGGCCGGGGTCTCTCGGACCCATGTCTTTACGAGACGCCGTGAGGCTCTTGAACCGCTTGGGGCGTCGGATCTCAGGTCCAACGCCGCACTGCAAGTCGAGCAAGTCCCGTTCCCCAGTGCGGACGGACTGGCCTTGACCTGCTAAGTGATTGTCGCTCCTCGTCGACCGTCCTGCCAAGGCCTTTTTCCGGCCCCGGCTGGCCGGGCGTCAAGCCGAAGAACTGTCGGCAATCTGCAACGGCAGGCGGAGATTGGCCGCGGCTGACCGGGCCGCTCTAACCCCGCCTGGCCCAACGCAGGATCTCGGGCAGGCTCGGCGTCTTGCCGTACATGAGGAGCCCGATCCGAAACACCCGGGCCGCGCCGAGCAGGGCGAGCAGGGCGGTGGCAGCGAGCAGCGCCAGCGACAGGACGATCTGGGCCGGGGGCACCGAGGCGGAGGGCGCCGTCATTCGCATCATCATCGTCGTCGGCGCGGTCGGGGGCAGGAGCGAGAGCAACACCGCGAGGGGCGAGTTCGGCCGCCCGAGAATGCTGGTGATCAGAATCAAGGGGACGAAGTTCGCGAACGTGAACCAGACCGCGAACTGCTGGGCTTCGCGCATGTGGTTCGTGACCGCGCCTATGCCGATCATCAGGCTGCCGAAGAACAGGTACCCGAGGACGAAATAGACGAGCGCCAGCGCCAGCAGTCCAGCCGGGATCTCGACCTGCATCATCGCCAGCGTGGGCCCGACGAACAGCAGGCCCATGCCGACCCAGATCGCGACCACGAGCAACCCGGCCGCCCCGAGTCCGACGAGCTTACCCGCCATCAGCTCCTCCGGGCTCATGGTGCACAGCAACGACTCCAGGATCCGCGATTCCTTTTCTTCGGCGACGCCCTGGAGCAGATATTGCCCGCCGAGCGTGATCGAGAGGCCGAGCAGCACCGTGAACATAAGCGGCAGCATGAAGTCCACCAGCTCGCGATTTTCGTCCTTGAGCTCGAACTGTCCGCGCGCATTCAACGTGTAGAGGACTTCGTTCTCGGCCGGCCGCGCGGCGCGCGCCGCCAGCAACGAGTCGACTCGGCCCGCGATCAGGTTGCGCGCCAGCCACGCGGAGATCGCCCGACGATCCGCGGACGAGAACAGGCTGCTCGAGCGCGCGTAGCGGCGGACTTGCCCGGTGTGGAGATAGTCGGCGGGCACCACCAGCACCTGACTCACCTGCTTCGCGCGCAGCGCCGCCTCGGCGCGCGCGAGGTCGGGATAGGAGCGAACCTCGGTGCGGAAGGACTGGGCCGGGAACGCATCGATCGCGGCCGCGGGTCCGCCGGAGCGGGCGAACGGGCTCTGGTCGGCGCGCAGCTCGGTGAGCATCTCCCCCGACGCCTGCGCGTAGAGTCCCGACGAATCGACCAAGGCGATCGCGTCGAGCTCCTTCAGAACCTGACGCCGCTCCTTCATCTCCGCCGAGGCCGAGAGCCACATCACGAACACGAAGTACGCCGGAGTCCCGAGCACGGTCAGGATGAACGCCTTGCGGCGCACCGTGGTCAGGAGCTCCCGGCGCGCAACCACCCCGACACGCGGCCACGAACGGATCATCGGACCGCCGCGGGCTCGTCCAAGGTCGGAGGGCCGCTCAGGCCGTGGTCGAGCCCGAGGCCCTCGCGCACGACTTTGACGAAGATGTCTTCCAGCGGCAGGCTGGCGAGCGCGAACGACTCGATGGCGACGTCGCGCGCCAGAAGCGCCCGCAGCACGGCTTGGGGCGTCGCGTCCGGCTCGAGCGTGAGCTTGTGAACGCCGTTCACGGCCGCGATCGACTTCACGCCGGGGATGTCCGCGATCGGGCTCTCCGTCCGCACCACCACGGCATGGTCCGCGTGGCGCCGCCGGATCTCGCGCACGGATCCGTAGAGGACCATGTGGCCGCGATTGATCATCAGCGCGCGGTCGCACACTTCCTCGACTTTGTTCATCTGGTGGGTGGAGAGCAGCACCGTGCTGCCGGCGGCGCGCCGCTCCTGCAGCAGTTCCTCGAACAGCTCGACGTTCAGCGGATCCAGGCCGCTGAACGGCTCGTCCAGGATCAGCAGCCGCGGCCGGCCGATCAGCGCCGTGCACAGCTGAACCTTCTGCTGCATCCCCTTCGAGAGCGCCTGGACCTGGTGGTCGGCCCACTCGCGCAGCTCGACTCGCTCGAGCAGGGCAAGGCCTTCGCGGCGCGCCTCGGAGGACGTGAGGCCTTTCAGCTCTCCGAAGTACGCGAGCACTTCGATGACCTTGGACCGGCGGTAGAGCCCGCGCTCTTCCGGCAGGTACGCGATGCGTTGCTGGAAGCGCCGGTCGATCGGCTGTCCGTCGAGGCGGATCGCCCCCGAATCCGGCCGCAGGATGTCCGTGATCATCCGGATCAGGGTTGTCTTGCCCGCTCCGTTCGGACCGAGCAAGGCGAATACCTCTCCCGTCTCCACCTGGAACGAGACCCGATGGACAACCGCGCGCCCCTCGTACGACTTCGTGACGTCGAGAACCTCGAGCATGAGGGCGGGTCCAGGTGGTCGGAGGCGGCGCGGAGGGCCGGCGCCGCGGGGGCGGCACGTTACGGCACCTGTCGCGGCCAGACAAGCCCGGGGCCCTGCGTTGCCCACCGCTGAAAAGGCGTCACATGGCCGCGCAATCCTGCGCCGGATCGCGTTTGGGGAGCCCGCTAAGTGACCATCTGGCAATGGCGGATGTCGGGCCTCGCTCTTGCAAGCCGTCTCCGGCCCTGGCCGTCTCCAACCGTGCCCGAATGGCGGGCGCGAGAACACTTCGCTACCATTGGTGCCCATGAGCTCACCGAACCCGAATCGCCCGCCACGAATCGTCGCCTTCCTGGGCGCGCTCGGCGCCTGGCTCGCGCTTTCCATGTCTGGCTGTTCCAGCACAAATCTGGTCGCGCCGGTTCTGCCGCCCCTGAGCGCCGTCACCTTGACTCCGTTCACGGACACGCTCCAGATCGGGCAGACGCGCCTGTTCACCGCGGTCGCGTTCGACACGAGTGGCGTGGCCGTGCAGAACGCCACGTTCCAGTGGCGCACCAGCGACCCGGGCATCATCACCGTCACGGCGGGGCGCGTGCGAGCCGTCGGCGAGGGCAGCGCTTGGGTGCTCGCGAGTGCCGGCGGATTCAGCGACTCGTCGATCGTGAGCGTGTTCCCGGACACGGGCTGGTTCTCCCAGGACAGCGACGCCAACAACGCCGACTTGAACGGCGTGTTCTTCCGGCCTGATGGCCGGCGTGGCTGGGCGGTCGGCGCCGGAGGCACGGTCGTTCACACCGACGACGCCGGCGCGGTCTGGGAGCGACAGGTCAGCAACACGGCGTTCGTGCTGAACGCTGTCTGGTTCACGAGCGATTTCGAAGGCTGGGCGGTCGGCGCCAACGGCACCGTGCTCAAGACGGTAAACAGCGGATCCACCTGGACGCGGCTCAACAACTCGCAGGTGAACACGGGCGAGACGCTGCGCGACGTCACGTTCGCGTCTCCAGACACCGGCTGGGCGGTCGGGACCAATGGCGTCATTTTGCACACGTTCAACCGGGGCGCTTCCTGGCAAAAGGTCAATCCGACCGCAAACAACCTCAACAGCGTCTCGTTCACCGGCACGCGCGATGGCTGGGCCGTGGGCGACGGCGGCGTCATTCTCGGCACCCACGATCGCGGTTTGAGCTGGTTCGTCATGCTGCCGGCGCTGACCTCTCAACCCCTGCGCTCGGTGTTCCGGAGAAGTGAGCCGCTCGCATGGGCGGTCGGGCAGCAGGGGGTCACACCGCGGACGAGCCAGCCGGACACCACGCGCTGGGAGCTACGCAACGCCGGAGCTCAGTTCCAGCTCCAGGGCGTGTACTATCCGACCGACCTGATCGGCTACGCGGTCGGCTCGAACAGCGGACAAGGGTCGGTGCTGCGCACCGACGACGGCGGCTTGACGTGGGACCCGCAGATCTCGCATGCCAGCGTCCAGCTCAACGACGTGTTCTTCGTGGACGCGTTGCGCGGTTGGGCGGTCGGAGATCTCGGCACGATCGTTCACACGGCGCGGGGCGGAAGACAGTAGGGCGGGCTGCCATCGTGACCAGCTCCGCGGCGCGCTGGACTCCCGGCGCGCCGCGCGACGTTGGGATTGGCCGGGTGTGATCAGTCGGGCGAACGAAGTGAGGCAAACATGGCGCTCGAACGGCTGATCGTCATCGATGGCTACAACCTGATCTTGCGCTCGCCCCATCTCAAGCCTGGGCCGTCGCGGACCCTGCGCGAATCTCGCGAGAAGCTCGTGAACCTCCTGTCCTGGGCGGTCGGGCCGGGAGATTCACGCTTCGTCGTCGTGTTCGATGGTGCGAACGACGTTAGCCACGATGAACCCTCCGGCCGGGTGGCGGTCCGCTACGCACGCCCTCCGGCCAAGGCCGACGATCTGATCCGCGATTTGGTCGAAGACCAGATCGAGCGGGTGGAGCGGCTGACCGTGGTGACGTCCGACCTCGAAGTCGCGCGTCACGCTCGCGCCATGGGCGCCGACATCGCGATCTCCGACCTGTTCCTGGCGAGCTTGCTCCCGTCGCAGGCGGAATCCGAGGATCAAAGCGAGAAGCCAACCACGCTGACGAGGAAAGAGCTCGAGGAGTGGGCCGAGCTGTTCAGCCGCCGCAAATCGGCGCCGAAAGACGACGAGCCCGAGTGAGGCGCTGAAACGCCGCGGGCCGCCGGCGTTCCGGACCGGCGGCCCGCAGCGCATCGTTAGAACGTCAGTCCGCGTACTCCGCGAGCTGGTTCGGGCGCACCAGGTACGGCAGGATCCAGGACTGCGAATCGTACCGCTCCTGATCGTCGTACAGCGTCCCGTGCGAGAGCGCGTTCACCCCCACGTGCCGGAGCCCCGCCACCGCGCCCACGCGCCACACTCCGCTGTACGTGTTGTCGCCGTTGTTGTGGAAGCGGAACCGCCGGTCCCGATGATGGAGCACGACGACGTCGTCGTTTCGCAGCGTGGTCACGGTCAGCGTCACTTCCGTCTCAGGCTCGAGCTGGAGGATGCGGCGCAGCCGGAAGAACACCAGCGGATCGGTGATCGTCGTGTCCATGACCCCCGCCTGAACCTCGAGGCTGACGATCCGAGTCTGCGCCTCGTGCGCAGTGACCTGAACGCCGGTGATCGCCGCCACGCGCCACCGCCAGCGCCACCGGTTGCGGTCGCTCGCGTCCTCCGACCAGATGCGCTTCAGCAGGACACGCCGCACCCAATGATCGTTCAATCGTTTGCGCACGACGCTGCGCACGCTGTCCTCGGGGACGTCGCCCGTCAGAATGTTGAAGCTGCCGTGGAGGCGCTTGTGAACGGTGACCGTCGCCGTGGTCGGGCGATCGCTCGAGTCGGGATCGCTGAAGACGACCTCGAGGCGCCGGTCCACGCTCGTGATCTTGCGCCAATAGGTGAGCGGCGTGATCGCGGCGAGGGAGCCCTGGGGCGTTACGGTTCCCAACCAGATCGTTCCTTCGCTCTCGTACACACCGTCCTCGACCATGTCGGGATGGCGCGCGATCTCGTCCTGGACCTCGGTCTGGTCGCTGCCCGAGCCGTCCGGCTCGCCGGGTGAGAGAGGGTCGCCGCTCGGGCTGCAGCCGGCGAGGAAGCCGAGCACGAGGAGCAGGATCAGGGTCAGTCGATTCGGCGAATGCATGAGCGTTCCTCCAAACGGCGCCAGGGACTGGCGCGGGCCCTAGGGCGAAGGGCGGGACAAAGGCCGCCATCGCGCGCTGCAGGCGTCGTGCCACGCAGCCGGGACCGCCAAGCCGTTACCCCGCTTGGGAGCTCCTTTACCGGATCGGCCGCGCCGTGTACTCCGGCGTTCACACGGAGACGTCGTCAAGGTCGTCGCGGGACAGGGACACTCTGTGCAGGCGCGTCCCGAGTCCGAGCCAGGCGCGCAAAAAAACCGAGAGCGGAGGCCGATCGCCTCCGCCCTCGGGGAGATCACTGGATCCCGAGCCCTACATCATCAAGATCGAATCGCGACCGAGCGATTGACGTTGAACGTCAGCTCCGTGCCTTGCTTGAGCTCGACCTGATAGCCCTTCGACTTCGCGACGGCGCCGGTTGCGGCCGCGCCGCCGATCAGGCCGCCGATCAATGCGCCCTTGCCGCTGCCGCCGACCGCTTTGCCGATCAGCGCGCCGGCCGCGGCACCGCCCGCGATCGCGCCCAGGTTCCGCGCGCGCGTCGAACCCGCGATGATGCTGTCGGTGCCGGCCGAGACCGAGTAGGTCTTGCCGCCGACGTCGATCGATCTCACCGCCAGCACCAGGAACGCGCGGCTGCCTCGTTCCGCTCCCATGGCGCCGGTGACGGTGCCGGTCACCGTGCTGCCGGCCGGAATGACGGTTTCGCCATCCACGACCACCGGAGCGTTGATCACGCCGGTCCAAGTGTCGCCCGACTGAGCGGTCTGCGATGAGATCTTCGCGTCCACCGACACTTGTAGGTCCGTGCCGGCGGGAACCGTCACGCCGGGATTCGAAGGCGCTGGATCCGGCGCGGGCGCCGGGCGAGAAGGCCTCGGCCTGGAAACCGGAGCGGGACGGGCGGGCGCGGCCGGAGGCGGCTCCGCAGGCCGATAGTCGGTCTGGGGTGTGAGGTCCCCGGACGTCTGCTCCGTCGGATCCGACGCGAGCAGGCTGTCGCTGCTCGAATACAACGCCTCGTCGGTTTGTTTCCTAGCGCATCCGGCCAACACACCGGCGAGCAACAGAGTCGCCAAGACAGCTCTCGACACAGTACGCATTACTACGCTCCTTTTGCTCCGCCGGCATCCCAGCCGGCATCCTCGTTCCTCCGCCTGGTTGGCGGAGGCTTCCACGTGACCGTCTTGGCCGCTGGAAGATCGCCGCGCGATGATACGTAACTCGATCACCGGGAGTCACGCGCAACCGCGATAGAATGCCAGCCGGCGTAACGAATCTTCAAGTCGAAGCGCCTCCGTCCGCGACCGTTTCACGACCCGACGACCCACGCGGGTCGGGAGTTGTGCGTTCGGATGCGTTTTGCATGGCGCCAGGGGGATACGAATGCAAGTCCAGGTCAAGCATGGCAACGTTGCCGCTCGGCCGGTGGCGGCTTGGGTCGTGGGCATCGTCGAGGATGGTGGCGCGCTTCGCGGCGCCGCCCTCGCCGTCGATCGCGCGACGCGCGGCGCGATCACCAGCGTGCGCCGCGCCGGCGACTTCACCGGACGGTTTCTGGAGACGCTGGTGCTCTATCCGCGCGGCTTGCGCACGCGCCGCGTCATCCTGGTCGGGCTCGGACCGCGGGCGGAGCTCGATCTCCACCGCGTCCGGCTGGCTGCGGCGCAGGCGGCACACAAGGCTCGTGCGCTCGGGGTCGCGACGCTTGCGACCGTGATCCACGGCGCCGGACGCGGCGGGCTGGAGCCGGAGCGTGCGGCCCAAGCCACGGTCGAGGGGACGGTGCTCGGCCAGTATCGGTTTGGCGCCTATCGCACGCGGGCGCCGGAGGCTCCGCTCCGGCGCCTCGAGGTGATCGAGCACGACGCGTCACGTGCGCGCCAGGTCCGCGAGGCGGTGGCGCGTGGAGCCGGTTGGGCGGAAGCCGCCTGTCTGGCGCGCGACCTCGTCAACACGCCGGGCCAGGATCTGGATCCGGAACGGCTCGCGGCGCACGCGCGCGAGATCGCTCGGGGTGCTCGGCTCAAGGTCGAGGTGTTCGGAGTGCCGCAGATGGAGCGGCTCGGGATGGGCGCGGTGCTGGCCGTCGGGCGCGGCAGCGTTCATCCGCCTCGCTTCATCGTTCTCGACCATCGCCCCGCCGGCCACGCCCGTGAGGAAACCGTGGTCGTGATCGGCAAAGGCGTCACGTTCGATACCGGCGGCATCTCCCTCAAGCCGAAGGAGGGCATGCAGCGGATGAAGTACGACATGGGAGGAGCGGCGGCCGTGCTCGGCATGTTCTCCGCGCTGCCGTCGGTCGCGCCGCCGTTTCGCGTCGTCGGGCTGATCCCGACCGTCGAGAACATGCCGGGAGGACGAGCGCTCAAGCCCGGCGACATCGTCCGGACCTTGGACGGCACGACCGTGGAGGTGACCAACACCGACGCGGAGGGCCGGCTGCTGCTGGCCGATGCGCTCGCCTATGCGCGACGCCTGTCACCGACCGTGGTCGTGGATCTCGCGACCCTCACCGGCGCCGTCACGATCGCGCTCGGGCATCTGGCGGCCGGCCTGTTCACCGAGGACGAGGCGCTGGCGCGGGAGCTGTCCGGCGCGGCCGCGGCGTCGGGCGAACGGCTGTGGCCGCTGCCGCTGTGGAACGAGTACGCCGCCGAGATGCGAAGCGACACCGGAGACCTGCTGAACTCCGCAGGTCGTGAGGGCGGAGCGACCCTAGCCGCGGTCTTCCTCAAGCACTTCGCGCGCGGCATGCGGTGGGCGCATCTCGACATCGCGAGCACCGCCTGGTCGCCGGCGGACCGGCCGCACGAGCGCCGCGGCGGGACCGGATTCGGCGTGCGCCTGCTGCTCGAGTGGCTCAGCCTCCGGGCGGCTTCGCGGGCCGCGGCGCGCGCTTCTTGACGGCCGGCGGCCGGCGTTCGACGCGCAAATCCTGCTGCGGCTGATGGAGGCGGAGCATCGCGCCCTTCGGGTCGACCCAGGCGAAGAACGACGTCTGGTCGTCGCCGATCTGGAGCTTGCGCGCCTGAATGGTTCGCTCGCCCCAGCGGATCGTCTCGGTGCCGAGGTCGGTGACACGCGCTTGGAGCAGGCTGTCGCTGGGGCCGAGCACCAGCACCGACAGCGGACGCGTTTCGAAGGTGCGTTCGTGCAGGCTCAGGCACATGAGGTCGAACAGCGAGAACATCATCGGGTCGATGATGAACAAGCGCCCCGGCGGCGCAGCGATGACGTCTGCATTGCCGGCCTTGTCCAGCTCGCGATAGATCGTCAGCGTGGTTTCGGCGACCTGTACCGACCGCGATAGCCGCCGGTTGCGGAAAATCTGATGCGAGTCGTACCGCCGGAGCCCGAAGTCGAACAGGCTGGCGACCAGAAAGGAGCTCTTCTCCAGCGGGACGTCGCCATCGGGGGTCGGGACCGTGTGCTCGACCAGGGATGTCATCAGCAGCGAATCTCCGCGCCCCTGAACCACGAATACTTCGGTGCCGAGCCGGCGCTCGCCCTGACTGACGATGAACGTCCCGCTGTCCACGGGAGTAGGCGCGGCGAGGGCGTTCGAGGCGAATAGGAGCGCCAGGGAAGCGACGAGAGCGAATCGCATTCGGACGAGTCTAGCAAAGCGCTTCACCTCGAAGCGCAAGCGTTTGCAAAGCCGACCAGGCGGCACGGCGGCCGGGGTTCGGGATGGCTCAAGCGGCCGCACGGTCGAGCCGCGCCACACACTCGATGTGGGGCGTGTGGGGGAACATGTCGATCGGCGTCACCTCGGCCAGCGCATAGCCCCGCGCCGCGAAGTCCTTGACGTCCCTCGCCAGAGACGCCGGGTTGCACGACACGTACACGACCCGCCGGGGTGCGAGCTCGGTGACCCGCGCCACGACTCGAGGGTGGAGCCCGGCGCGGGGCGGATCCACGACCACGACCGCCGGCTGCACGCCGTCCGCCCGTTCTCCGCGCGCCCACTCGCGGAGCACCCGGCGCGCCTCGCCTTCCACGAAGCGGGCGTTCGTGACTCGGTTCCGGCCGGCGTTGCGACGCGCGCAGGCGACCGCGGTGCCGGCGCTCTCGACGCCTACCGCCGCGCGAGCGTGCCGCGCGCACATCAGCGTCAAGGTCCCGGTGCCGCAATAGAGGTCGAGCACGGTCTCGTGGCTGCCGATCTCCGCGGCCCGCAGCGCCGTTTCGTACAACGTTCCCGCCTGGCGGCTGTTGGTCTGCAGGAAAGCGCCCGCCGAAACCTCGAACTCGAGCCCGAGCACGCGCTCGAGCAGCACGCCCTCGCCGTGCAGCACGCGCTCTTCCTCGCCGACCGCGACGTTCGCTCGCCCACGGTTGAGCAGCAGGCTCACGGTCCGCACGGTCGGGGAGAGTGCCGCCAGCGCGCGCGCCCACTGCTCGATCCCCGGCACCGCGTCCGATGCCGCGACCAGACTCACGCCGCATTGATCCGTGGCCGGCAAATGCCGGACCGTCAGGAAGCGCACCACGCCCTGATGCGTTCGCGCGTGATACGCCGCCCATCCGTGATCCATCGCGAAGCGTTGCGTCAGCCGGACGATCTCGACGGTGAGCGCGCTCGGAAGCAGGCAGGTGGCGAGCGAAAACACCCGATCGAAGGTCCCGCGCTCGTGCAGCCCAAGCACTGCCCCCTGCGGCCCGGGATGGAAGCTGAACTCCATCTTGTTCCGGTAGCCGAAGATTTCGGGAGCGGGCACCAGTGATCGCACCGGCGGAGCCGCGATTCCCGCAAGGTGCTCGAGCGCTTCCCGCACGTGACGCTCCTTGATCCGGCATTGGACGGGATAGGCCAGATCCAGGAGGCGGCAACCGCCGCATTGGTGGACGTGCGGGCAGTCGGTCGGCACCCGGTCTGCGGAGTGCTCTTCGATCGATTCCAACCTTGCCTCGGCATAGCTGTGTCTAACCCGCGTGAGCCGGGCACGCACGTGATCGCCGGGGAGCCCGCGGTCCACGAACACGACGCGCCCGTCGTGCCGGGCCAGGCTCTTGCCGCCGATGGCCAGGTCGGCGAGGTCCAGGCTTAACACGTCATTGACCTTCATGAGACTCCGCGGGCTCGCGGTGCGGAGCAGGCAACTTCCGGGAACCGCGACGGGGGATGGGGCGTTGTAAAGCACAGCGCTCCCTGGGACAACGATGGAGTTGGGACGCTAGCACAAAAGGAGGGGTTCAATGAGGAAGCCGGCAGGCCTCGTGAGTTGGGGTCTGGGTGCTTGTGTGTGCGCGCTCGGCCTCGCGGGTGCGCTGGTCGGGGGCGCTCGAGCCCAGGATCGTAATGAGACGCCGTGGCTCGGCGTGTACACGCAGGAGATGACCAGCAGCCTGCGCGACGCCATGGATTTCCGCGGTGACGGAGTGCTCGTCAACCGTGTCGTGAGCGGCAGTCCGGCGGAGCGCGCCGGAGTCGAGAAGGGTGACGTGATCGTGAGCGTCAACTCGCGCACCGTCCACACGCCGGACGAGCTGTCGAGCGTTGTTCGCGGCGCGCGCGTCGGTCAGAGCGTGAGCCTGGTGGTGGTTCGCAACGGCGAGCGCCACACGCTCGAGGCCCGGCTCGCCGGCCGAGACTCGGGAGAGGAGACTCGTGATCTCGAGTCCGAGGAGTTCGACGTTCCGGTGCCGCCGTCGCCGCCGGCCATCCGCAAGGGCCGGGTGGACGTTATGCCGGCGCCCGAACCGGACGTTTTGTATCGGGGCATGGGTCGCGGCCGGCTCGGCGTCCGCGTCGAGACCTTGAACGCGGATCTCGGCGACTACTTCGGAGTCAAGGACGGCAAGGGCGCGCTCGTCGTCGAAGTGTTGCCGGACACGCCCGCGGATCGAATCGGGCTCAAGGCGGGTGACGTGATCACGGGTGTCGGCGATCGGACGGTCGCCGATGCGGAAGCGCTGATCCGCGCCCTGAACGACGCGGACGGCAAAGTCTCCTTGCGGGTGATCCGCAAGGGCGCTCGCCGCACCTTCGAGACCGAGCTGGACGCGGCGCCCGCGCGCCGGCGGGCGATGGGCCGCGAATCACTCGGGTTCAGCGATCGCGAGCGCATTCGGGTCCTGAGGCCCGAAGGACCTGACGGCCGGATGCTGCGCGAAGAGCTGCGCGAGCTGCGGGAAGAGCTGCGCGAGCTGCGCGAGAGACTGGATCGCATGGATCGCAACTGACGAGGAACGAAGTTCACCGCCCGAAGGGGGCGTCGGTCCGAGCCGTCCGCGCCAATCAGACATGAATGGCGCGTTAGCCGGACGGTAAGGTGCAGCGCGACGCCCTCTGGAGGCGGTGGCGAGGAAGCCCGGTCGTGCGACGACGACCGGGCTCTTCCTTTGCGCCGCCCGCTCGTGGCAGTGTGCGACGTCCATGTCGACGCTGGCGCGACCTCGTTTCTGCCCCCGCTGTGGAACCCGGCTGATCCCTCGCGAGGATCACGGGCAATCCCGGCCGACGTGCCCGGCATGCGGGCTGATCCTCTACCGCAACCCCGTGCCGGCCGCGGGCGTGATCCTGGTCGAGCGCCGTGGAGTGCTGATGGTGCGGCGGCGCTATGCGCCCGCGGCGCGAGCGTGGTGCTTGCCGGCGGGATTCATGGAGTACGGCGAGACGCCGCGGCGATGCGCGCGGCGCGAGCTGCTCGAAGAGACCGGCATCGCCGCGCGCTTGACGGGCTTGTTCGGCGTCTATGCGGGTCGCGACGACCCGCGCGCGCGGGCGGTTCTGATCCTCTACACCGGCGTGCGCGTCGGCGGCAGGCTCAAGCCGGGGGACGACGCGCTCGAGGCGAGGTTCTTCCCGCTCGAGCAACCGCCTCGGAGGATCGCCTTCGCTTCCCACCGCCAGGCACTCGAAGAGCTGCGCGCGGCTAGCTCGCGGCCGGGCGCCTCGGCTACGCCCAGGCGGCGGATCGGCGTGACACGTCCTGCGCGCCGAGCGTCATCGCCATGATCGATCCGGCGAGCAGCGCGCGATCCAGATCCAGGTCGTCGAACGGCTCACCGTCCCGCTTGTTACTCAGGTTGAGCACGCCACGAAGACGGTTGTTGTAGATCAGCGGCACCGAGATGAACGAATCCGAGTTGTAGGCGTCCTGATGGGTGTGCTTCACGGACTCGGCGTCCTTGCGCACGCGCACCAGCAGCGGCTTGCGATTGTGCGCGACCCATCCCGCGATGCCCTGCCCGACCCGCACCTTCACGTTGTCGGCGATCGCCGGATCGATGCCCTGCTGCGCGCTGATCCGCAGCGTCTCCTTGGATCCGTCGAGCACCATGAGGCTGCAGCGGTCGAGGCCGAAGTGCTCACAGAACCAGGTCACCAGCGTGTGCGAGAACGCGTCCGGGTCGTGTTCCTGAGAGAGCACCTGAAACGCCTCCTTGAGGAACCCGACCGTGCTCTGCAGACCCGCGAGGCGGGTCTGAGTGTCGGTGAGCTGCGAGTACGCCTCGGACAGATGCTGGGTCGCGGCGGCCGATTGTTCTTCGAGCGCGAACAGCTGGCTCTTCACGCCATCGAGCTCCTGCTTGTACTGATTCGAGCTCTTGTCGAGCAGCTCGATCTCGCACGCGAGCGCCTGTAGCCGGGCGGCCTTGACCTTGTTCTCCTCGGTCAGCTCCGCGGTCTCGGCGTTGAGCCGGCGAATGCGTTCCTGGAACTCGGCCGCGGCGGCGCGCGCGCTGCGATCGTCGGAGGCCCGCGGCCGCGCGGAGCGGTGGAGATGCTGAGCGAGCGCGAGGGCCGCCATGCTCTTGAGCGGAATGATCTCGCCGATGGTCTTGCTGCCGAACGCACCCTTCCTGTCGCTCACGATCACGACCATCGCGATCAGGTCCTCCTGATCGGCGAGCGGGAGACACACGCACGATTGCCAGTTCGGAATCGGCGTCAGCGGCATGAGCCCCGGCGCCTCGATCGGATCGGGCTCGTAGTACGGTGACGACTGGAATAGGTGGGTGAGAAGCGATCGGCGGTTCGCCGTATTGAAAAATGCACTGGGATGAAAGAACTTTCGCACGAGTCGCGGCGGCAGATCGTCCGCCGGGAGGACGACGTCTTTCCGCGCCAGGCGGTTCCCATGCCGCTCGTAAATATTGACCAGGGCGTCGCGACTGACCTCGTAGAAGGCCAGCGAAGCGCGCCAATCCGAGCGCACGGCCTGGAGATATCCGAGGAACTCGAACACCACCGCCTCGGTGTCCCGCGACGCGGCCAGGCGCTCCGAGATGTCCCGGAGATCGAACTTCGACATGGCAAAACCCCCAGGTGGAAGGGAACGGTCGAGGTGCCACTAGAGCAAGGCAAGGCGCGTGCCGCGCAACCTCGATCCGCCTCTATGTCGCGGTTCTGGTGTTCGCGGCGCGCGCGAGTCGCGCCACGTGCCGGGGAGGCCGGCCGACGTTTCCTGGGGCACGGACCCCATGCTAGATTCGCGAACCGCCAGGTCTCGAGCATTCGGAGCGGAGGATTGACCACGTGCCCAGACTGATCGCGGACCGCCCGGTGCTGGCGATGACCTCCGAGCTGGGCCGGGTGATGGCCGCCGCCCGCGCCCGCGAGCTGGCCGGCGAGCACATCCTCCATCTGGAGCGCGGCGAGCCGGACTTCGAAACTCCGCCGCACGTCGTCGAGGCGCTCGCGGCCGCGGCTCGCGCCGGCGAGACCCACTATCCGGATCAGCGGGGCTCGATGCCGCTGCGACTCGCGCTGGTCGAAAAGCTGGCGCGCGAGAATCGAATCGCGTGCGAGCCCGATGACGTGGTCGTCACCAACGGCGGCACGCATGCGCTCTACCTGGCGTTCCAGGCGTTGCTCGGCGCGGGCGACGAGGTCCTGGTGCTGTCACCGCACTGGATGGCGATCCCCAAGCTGGTCGGATTCGCTCACGGCGCCACGTACCGCACGATGCCGGCCTATCTCGACGTTTTGGAAGGACGCCTGGATCCGGCCGGACTCGCGGCTCGGCTGCAGAGCGCGCTGCGTCCCGAGACGCGCGGTCTCTATCTCAACACCCCCAACAACCCGACCGGCGCCGTCCTGTCGCGCGAACATCTGGAGGCGATCGCGGCCGTCGCGCGCGCGCGCGATCTATGGGTAATCAGCGACGAGGCCTACGAGCACGTGTTGTTCGACGGCACTCGTCACCACAGCATCGGATCGCTTCCGGACATGGGCGAGCACACCCTGAGCGTCTACACCTTCTCCAAGTCGTACGCGATGACGGGATGGCGGGTCGGCTATCTCGCCGCTCCTCCGGCGCTGCGCGCCGTGCTCGGGCCGTTGCTCGCCTTCTACACGACCCACGGCGTGTTCCCTTCGGTTCAGAGCGCAGCCCGTGCCGCGGTCACGGGTGAGCAAACGGCGGTCGAGAGCATGCGCCGCGCCTATCAGGACCGGCGCGATCGGCTCCTCGAAGGGCTGGCGGGCCAGACGGCGATTCGCGTGCCGGCTCCGCAGGGAGCGTTCTATGCGTTCGCCGACGTCGGCTTGGCGCTGGCCGGGCGCGACATCTGGGCGCTGATCGAGGAGTGGCTGTCGATCGGAGTCGCGGTGCTGCCCGGAACCGCATTCGGTGCGGAGTATCGCGGCTGGGTGCGGATGTCGCTCGCGACGCGGCGCGAGGACATCGTCGCGGCGGCCGCCCGCCTCAAACACCACGTGACCGCCGTGCGCGCCGGCTGAGCGACTCCGCTCACGTGGGATTCTGCCCGGAGTGCGGCGCCGAATATCCCCCGGCCGTCGTGGCCTGCCCGAAGTGCCGTGCGGTCCTCGCCGACGAGCCGCCGCGGGGCGCCGATGGCGAGGGGCCCGAAGTCGTGCACCGGGTTCCGGACGCCGCTGCCGGCGCGCTGCTGTGCGGGATCCTGGAGCATCAAGGCATTCGCGCGCTCCTGCGCAGCGCGACCTTGCCGGGCTACGGCTCGGTGCGGCGCGACTGGTCCACGTCGGCGTGGGGAGAGATCCTGGTGCGCAGGCGCGAGGTCGCCGAGGCGCGCGCGCTGATCGCCGACTACCTCCAGGCGCTCGAACGCGGCGGCGAGGTACGCGACGAAGACGTGGAAGGCACTGGGCCCGGGTAGCGCCGCGGCTCGCGTCTTCGCGTCAACGCGAGAGCTCGTGCGACTCGGCCTTTGGCACGACGCGGACCGATCCGCTCAGGTGATCGAACACGACCACCGGGCGGGACGTCTGGCGGCTGACGTTCTCGGGAATGCGGGCCAGCTTCTCGCGCGTGATTGGATCGAGCCCGGCGAGCGGATCGAATCCGTGGCGCTGTGCGAACCTTCGGCGCGGTTCGGGATACGTGAAGGCGTGCGGGTTCTCGACGTCGAGGTGAGGCCGCTCGCCGGCGAGGAGCTGGTACTCGTGCAGGCGCATCGACAGGTCATCGGCCCAGAAGACGAATGCGTCATCGACCGGGATGGCGCGCCACATGGTCCGAATATTCCCTTCGAAAGCGCCCAGTAGCGCGCGGCGCTCGACCGCCAGCGGGATCCACGAGACGCCGGCCACCAGGGTGACCGCGACGACCGCGCCCAGCGCGACAGCGGTTCGGCCTTGGGCTGCCAACCAGGATGCGAGCCCGAGCACACCGAGAAGTGAGATCGCCAGCGGCGGCAGGAAGTACGACGCCGGATCGGTCACGCCGTAGTTGAACGCGTGGACGAGCTGCAACGAGGCCCCGGCAAGCAGCGTCACGCGGATCCAGCGCCCGCCGGCATCGCGCGCACGTGCCGCTCCGATGGCGAGCGTGGATAACCCGACGACCAGCAACGGGTAGACATAGAGCGCGAGCCAGCGCGCCTGCACCACGTTGGGCGCGAAACGACCCAGGTAGCGCTGGTAGTCCACGCCGGTGACGTGTCGCAGGATGCCGGCGAACGATCCATCGAGGAGCGGCCATTGCCATGCCGCGGGGTGGAACGCGCGAAACACGAGGTAACCGTATGCGGCGAGTGGCAGCGCCGCGCCCGCAACCGCGACCAGCACCAGACGGGCTCGCCAGTGTCCGGTGCGAGCAAGGGCGAGCGCGAGCGCCAGCGAGACAGGAAGCGCGAACAGCACCGAGGTGAAATGGTGCGCGAGCCCGAGACCGCACGCGACGCCCCAGAGCGCGGCGCGCCGTGACCACCCGGAGCTCGGCCGCGGCTCGTGGTTCAGACGCGTCATCCAGCTCACGAACAGCAGGATCAGACCCATGAGCCACGCGAGATGCCAGCTGTAGACCTCGGCCAGCGTGGCTTCCATCGTGAACACGGGATGGAGCGCGAGCAACAGCGTGCAGGCGCCGGCCACGAGCGCGCGCGGGACGGGACCCCCGGGCAGGAGGCGGACTGCAGTCGCATGAAAGAAGAACAACGCGACCGCGGCTCCCACCGCGCTCCACGCGTTGGCCGCATACGGCCAGGTCGCGCCGAACGCGTGGATCAGTCGCGCGAACCCGTGGCCGGCGAGGGTATAGATGGGATATCCCGTCGGATGCGGGATGCCGCTGGTCGCGAGCGCCAGCGTGAACTCGCTGCCGTCCTTGTCGCCAGAAACCGGCGGGACCAGGGCGAGATAGAGCACGAGCGGCGCGAGTGCGAAGCCCACGGACCAGAGCAGCGGAACGGCCCCGGCAGGAATCGCGCGCGGCTGACGCCGAGCCTCGCTCGCACGAGGTCGCGGTCGGGATGAGCGCATGAGGTGCGCGAATTAAGCACACCCCCGCGCGGGGGGACAGGCGGTCGGCTAGGTGGAGTTACGAGACGAGCGCCGGCCGGGGCGCCCGCTGCGCGCCGCCCTGGGCACGTCGCGTATGTCTTCTTCGGACGCGAGCGCGTCGTCGCCGTCGACCTCGATCACGAAGTCGCCGCCGATGCGTTGCGGGACGATGACGCGATGGAGGGCGACCGAGAACACTTCGTCCATGTTCTCGACCGGAATCAGCTCGAGCTGGTCGCGAACGTCTTGCGGAATCTCGCCGAGATCTTTCAAGTTGACGCTCGGAAACACCAGCGTCCGGATCCCCGCGCGGTAGGCGGCGAGCGCCTTCTCCCGCAGTCCGCCGACCAGCAACACCTTGCCGCGCAAGCTCACCTCACCCGTGAGCGCGATGTTGTGACGGATCGGCTTCTCGCTCAGGACCGAGGCGATGACGAGCCCGACGGTGACGCCTGCGGACGGTCCGTCCTTGGGCACGCCGGCGGCCGGAAAGTGGATGTGGATGTCGTAGGTCGAGAACGCCTCGGCATCGATCTCGAGCAGGTCGGCTCGCGATCGCACGTAGGAGTGCGCTGCCTGGACCGATTCCCGCATGACTTCTCCGAGCTGGCCGGTCGTGACGATCCGGCCCGATCCCGGCATCTTGAGCGCTTCCACGACCAGGATCTCGCCTCCGGCCGCGGTCCACGCCAGGCCGGTGGCGACGCCGACTTCGTCTTCCTTCTCCGGCGCCTCCTGCATGTAGACGCGGTGGCCGAGATAGCTCTCGAGGTTCTCGACGGTCACGGAGTGGCGCCGGGCATCGCCGACGGCGCGCGCGCGCGCCACCTTGCGGCACACGGTCGCGATCTGACGGCCGAGCCCGCGAACGCCCGCCTCGAGCGTGTAGCTGCGCACGATCCCGCGCAGCGCCGCCACGGAGATCGAGAGATCGCGGGGCGCGAGCCCGTGCTCGGCGAGCTGACGGGACACCAGGAATCGTCGCGCGATCTCGAGTTTCTCGTCCTCGCTGTAGCCGGGGACTTCGATCACCTCGAGGCGCTCCTGGAGCGCGTCGGGCATGAGATCCAGATTGTTGGCGCACAGCAACAGCGCCACGTTCGAGAGATCCAGCGGCATGCCGATGTAGCGGTCGACGAAGCGGGAGCTGCTCTCGCGGTCCAGCAGCTCGAGCAGCAGCTCGAGAACCTGCAGCCCGCCTTCGCCCGACAGCCGATCGACGCCGTCGATCATCAGCACGGGGTTGCGAGCCCCGGCATCGCGCAAGGCGCGCAGGATCTTGCCCGGCTGACCGGCCGGCGAGACGCGCGTCACGCCGCCGAGCTCGTCCGCGTCGCTGGTTCCGGAGACGCTGATGCGGGCGAACGGACGCTTGAGCGCCCGCGCCATGGCCGCGCCGAGCGACGACTTGCCGGTGCCCGGAGGGCCCACGAGACAGAGCGCAGGGCCGGGCAGGTCGGGCTTGAGCCGGCGCACGGCGAGATACTCGATGATGCGTTCCTTGGCCTTGTGAAGTCCGAGGTGCTCGCGCTGCAGCTCGGCCTCGACGCGCTTGAGATCGTCGTCCTCGCTGGCCAGGACGTCCCAGGGCACCGACCACAGCCAATGCAGATACGCGCGCACTTGAGCGGCTTCCGACGATCCGTTCGGCAGTCGGCGGAGGCGGGCCATCTCGCGCTGAGCCTGCCGCGCCACGTCCGACGGTAGGGCGCGCGGCGCGGTCAGCCGCGGCGCCCGCTGGAGGGTGGGCGGGGGACCGGGCAATGCGGAGCCCTCGGCGATCGCCGCGCGAAGCGTGCGCTTGGGCTTGGCGATCCCTGCGCGAAGCGTGCGCTTGGGCTTATTGGCGGCGCTACGTGTGCGTCGGGCACGGGCCATGTTGGGACCTCTGGGACGGGTCGCAGGGAGCTGCCCAGTCGGCCTCCCGGGTTCTGGGTGGGAAGTCCGCCACCCTTGCGATTAGCAAATCATTCGCCGGGAGCGTGGGAAAAATGCACAGGCCGATTCAGCCAGGCCTAAGTTGTTGGCAAGTTGTCCGTTGAGAAACAGGCAGCCTCCGAACTCAAGGGTTCCGAACGGGGTGCTCGGTTCGGCCTAGGGTGATTGGGCGTTGCCGGCCACCCTCGCGATGGGCCGGCTCACCCGGCACCCCGAAAAGGCGGCCCGCCCGTGCAGGACGCATACCTGACGGGACACGAAAGCGTCGGAACGCCTTACGTCCGGAGCCCGAAGCCGACGCGGTCGAGGAGCGGGACCACGGGCGTGTGGCTCGAAGTCGAGAGCGAATTTCAGGGGGATCGGGGCGGGAATAGCGGGGAGGAAATCACCCCGAGTTTCGCGAGGCGGTAAGCGACTCCCGTCTGAAGACACCCGAACCCGTACGCCACGGCGCGCGTGAATCCGATCGACGAAGCCTCGTGGAAGTAGTTCGTCGGGCACGAGATCTCGGCGATCGGCGCTCCGCGCCACAGGATCTCGGCTAGGATCTGATTGTCGAAGACGAAGTCGTCCGAGTTGCGATCCAACGGAAGCGATTCGAGCAGCTCACGCGAGAAGGCGCGATATCCGGTGTGAAACTCCGACAGTTTGGACCCCAGAGGCCGTGCGGCTCGCCGAGCGCGCGAGAGACCACAGCCCGCAGCCGGTGGCGGCGATCTTCTCCACGCTCGCCGGGGCGTACGCGGAACAGGGACGCTTCCCGGAAGCGATCGCGGCGTGCGAACGAGCGATCGCATTGGCGAATGCGTCCGGCGAGTCGGAGGAGGTCCGGCGCTTTTCGCTTCAGCTCTCCCGGTACCGTCGCGGCGAGCCGAATCACTTCGAGTCGTAAACGCCCGCCGGCTGGTCGCCCTTGACGGCGAGAGCGCGACCCAAGAGAAGAAGCCCCGCTCGTTGGAGCGGGGCTTCTCGTTCAGCGGAACTGCGACTAGCGGTACAGGAACTTGACCTTGCCCCACGTCTCGCGAAGGGTCGGGGTCACCTGGCAGTTCGGATTCGCGGCGCTCTGCGAGTTACGCGGCGTCGCGGCGACGGCCGTGAAATCCGTGCTGTTGTTGTCAACATCCGTCGAACCGGCTCCAGCCCGGACCAGCATCGTGCTGTTGCTGGGCGCGGGGGCAACCGCGGTCTCGAAACAGTTGGCCGTTGCACCCCAGCCGACGAGGTCGACGAACGCGGTCTGCGGCGAGCACGGCGTCGTGGTGCCGTTGTTCTTGAGACCGATCTTCCCGGCCGTGGCGCCGAGGTTGTTGGCGGTCGCTTGCGGAGCGGCGTAGTCGGGCGTCGGCAGTGCACCGCTCGGCGTCGCGCCGGCGGCGAGCTGGATCAGGAAGTAGCCGCAGGCAGGAATGACGGAGCCGGCCGGCAACACCGTGAGACAGTTCGTGCATGCGCCCAGGTCGACCGTACCCGTGGCGGAGCCGTACTGGAGCGACCAGCCGCTGATATCGACCGGAACGCCGCCAGAGTTGTGGAGCTCGACATAATCGTTGGAGAACTGCGCGCCGCTGTTGCCACCGCCGCCGTACACCTGGCTGATGCGGACGACATTGGCGGCGAACGCGGAGCTCGCGAGAGCGCACGTCGCGAGCAGAACGAGCAGCGTGATAGCTGATCTCTTCATCAGGGGCTCCTTGCAGGGTGATGGACCGTGATGCATAGCGGGGCTCGCGGAGATACCGCTCGACCCGAAACCGATGCCAGGCGTGGAGGTGGCGGCCGTCTCGCGGCCTCGATGCGTTTCGGCCCGATCCACCGCGCCCAAAGGCTCCGGCGGAACACCATTCAGCATACGTTTGGTATTCGAGCCACGATAAGTCTAGCCGACGGCCATAGACCGCTTCAAGCAGGGACTCTGGGCCTGTTCCGGCCAATCCGGAGCCTCTCTTCGCCGGTCGATGGGTGTCAGCCGCCCTTGACGGGCAGGGGTCCCGGGCTTGGGTCCTTCCGCCCCCCCTGCACCCAGGTCGCGACCGCGTTGGCGAGCAGGAATAGGGCAAACGCGCGCACCAACGACTCATGGGGAACTAGTTGCGCGAGCCAGGAGGCGAGTGGCGCCCCGGCAAAGCCACCCAGAGCCAGCATCGGCACCAAGGCCCAGACCACGTTCCCGTGACGGGAATGCTCGAACGCTCCCGCAGGCCCGGTCACGATGATGATCGCGAGGGATGTCCCCTGCGCCGCCTGCTGCGTCATACCCAGACCGAGCGTGAACGCGGGAACGGCGAGGATGCCGCCGCCGACTCCCATGTAGCCGGAGACGAGCCCGACCGCGCATCCGAGCAGGAGATCGAAGCCCAACCGGGTGGCTCCGTGGAACAGCGGCGCGTCGGCGACCGCCGGCGGTAGCCACAGCAACCGGAGCGCGACGGCCGCAATGAACACCGCGAACGCCCGCCTGAGCCCGACGGGGGACGTCCGGGTCGCGAAGCGCGCGCCATAGCGGGCGGTCCACACGCTCGCGAGCGCCACCGCTGCGGCGGTCAGCCAGGCGACGTGCGCAAACGCGCCGTAGACGGCGGTCGCGGCCAGCGCCGTGGCGCCCATCACGGCGAGCGAGGTTCCGTGCGCCTGGTGTTGCGTGAATCCGAAGAAGCTCGTGAGCAGGGGGATCAGCACGAGACCACCGCCGACACCGAACAAACCGCCCGCGACTCCTGCGACGACCCCGGTCAGGAGGCCGCGCAGGCGATCGCGGGCGATCATCGAGCGATTAGTGGGTCGCGGTAACGGCGGGCGTCGTGGTGCGCTGGACGAGGCGGGTGACGTCCGCAAAACGGGTCGCCGCGGTGGGAGCGCCGAGGACGACGGCGATCATGTCGCGTCCCTGAGTCCGGACCCAGGTGGCGAGGCAGTAGCCGGCCTCGTTGATGAATCCGGTCTTGCCGCCGAGGACTTCGTAGCGGCCGTACACCAGCCGATTGGTGTTGCCGAACAGGTGCTGCCGCGTCGCGGAGCGGAACTCGTGCGTCCGAGTCGTGCTGATCTTCTGCACGACGGGATGTTCCGCAGCGGCGCGCAGGAGCCGCGCGCAGTCGGCGGCGGTCGATACGTTGCGTTCGTCGAGACCCGTGAACTCGACGAACCGAGTGCGGGCGAGCCCGATCTCGACGGTCTTGCTGTTCATCCGTGCCAGGAAGTCTTCGGTGCCGAGTCCCGACTCACGCACCAGCACCCGGGTCGCCGCGTTGTCGGAGACCATCAGGCTCATGTGCAGGAGATCGTCGAGCCTCACGCGCTCGCCGCTACGGAGCTTCGTCCGTCCGGCTCCGCTGAGCTCGATTTGCGTGACTTCGACTTCGCGCTCGAGGTCAGGGGACTGCTCCAGGAACACCAAGGACGTCATGAGCTTCGTCAGGCTCGCGATCGGCACGGCGCTGCTCGAGTTCTTCTCGTAGAGGATCTCGCCGGTCGCCGGATCCATGACGATCGCGTTCCGGGCCCACACGCCGCCCGGCGGGGCCCGGCGGACACGCCGCCGCACCTTTCGCTTCGCGGTCGATCGGGTGATCGTCCGCTTCTGAACCGACGGACCGGACGAGGATTGCGCTTCGGCGATGCGGGTGACCGTCGTGGTCGGCAACGCAGTCAAGACGATGAGGAGCAAAGCACCCCAAAGTCGCTGGGCGCGGAGCGACATGAACAACCTCCTGATCGTATGCGCCGAGGGGGCGGGTGGGAGTGCCGAGCCATCCATGGTCGGCAATCGATCGAACCAATTTAGGGCTTACGATGCGTGCGGGTCAACGCGGGTCGTGCTGGATGTCCACGTTGTCCGTTTGCAATCCCCGGGACGGGCGTCTTGCACGACACGGGGTCACATTGGGGTCAAAACACGTACCGCGCCTAGGAGCAGGCACGTGACGTGCCGAGCTCAATGGGTGGTCGCGGGAACCCGCCGGCAGGTCGACAGGGCGCCGGCGATGAAATCAGTCGCATCGGCGCGGCAGAATCCGTCGACGGTCAGGCCGGCCATCGACGAATCATTCCCGAACCCACCACAGTGAAGCGCCAGCACGCGAGTGCGCCCGCGTCTGGAGTTCAGAGCCGTGACCAGTTGTGGACTCAATCCCGCGCCGTGCACGAGATCGATCAGCACCAGCTCGGGCTCTGCCCGCAGCCAAGAGAGCGCCCGGACCGGAGGGCGTGCGACACGGACGGTCACGCCTCTTTCGCACAGCGAATCGACGAGGATTGCGTGCGCTTCCGGTCGGGCGCTCAACAACACGATCGCGGGGGAGCCGCGCAGCATCAGGCCGCCCCTCCGCGTGAAACGACATCCAGCTCGACACGAATCTTGTCCAGGGCGTCGAACAGCGCCGGCAGAAACCGGCCCTCGGCCGCGACGGTGGCGAGATCAGCGGCGTTGCCGCAGACCAAACGGCCCACGCGCGGCGTCGACTCCGCGAACCAGCGGTCGCCGAGCGAGCTGGTGGCGAGCGTCATCAGCAAACGCTGAGAATCGACGCCGAGTCGATCGACGTCGTCGAGGAACAACGTGCCGTGCTCGGCGCTCTGCAGACCATGTGCCGTCGGTCCCGGCCCCGCCGCAGAGACCCAGCCGCTCAGCGCCGCGCGCAGTGCGGCCTCCTGCCGGGCACAGTCGACCGGCACGAACGAGCCGAGTCGGAGCGGACTCTCGCGGTGGAAGGCGCGCGCCAAACGGAGACGCTCGCTCGCCGAACCGCCGAGCAGCAGCACGTTCGTCAGGCTGTGGCGATGGCGCAGAACGAGCTGCTCGGGGGGCGAATGCAGAGCCCCCCTGGCCACTCGCTGGGGCTGACGCGACGCCATCATTGTCATCAGAACGGCAGCAGAACACTCTGCCAGACGCGGAACGACGTGCTTCGAAGCGCGAGCCCGGTACGGGAAACCCACGAGCTCGAGACGAAGGGCCGCGCGATTCCGTGCCCGAAGACCGGAGTCCGCGAGCCGATGGCGGGTGCCGGCGCGCTGGGCTCGCCGCCTGTCGGCCTCATCGAGCTGCCGCCGGAAGGCGGATTTCCGGTGAACTGAGCGAATGCGGACTGCGAGCCAAAGACGAGCGCGGCGCTGATCAGAAACGCGACGAAAAGAGTCCTGCGGTTAGATCGCATGACGACCTCCATGAGTGGTTTCCCGGCGAGTTAGGAAAACTCATGAAGGCCAGGACCGTGCCATGTCCGTCCGGTCCCGCGAGATGCCTCTATTCGATTGCAACGTTGAGGTTTATCAGATCAAGATCGAGCGATCGTTCGCCACCCAACGATCCCACCATCGCCGACTTCGGCGATCTGCGGGTGGTGGACGAGGTTTATTCGATTGCGTGAGAGTTAGTTGGGCCGGTTTCGCCTGTTTAAACGAAATCGCTGATTCTGGCGAGGGTAGCCGAGGTCGTACTTGCGGATACGGTAGCGCATCGACTGTTCCGTCATCCCAAGCTCGCGCGCCGCCAGGCTTTGGTTGCCGCCGGCTCGCTCCAGCGTCTCCAGTATGATGCGGCGCTCGAGCGCTTCCACCATCTCGCCCAAAGTATGTCCGCTCCTGACGCGAAACGAGCCGGCGCGGTCCTCGAGATCGCGCGGAAGCGGAATGGGCTCGAGGAGATCGCCCGGGGTCATCGCCAGCACGCGCTCGACGTAGTTCTGGAGCTCGCGCACGTTGCCCGACCAATCGCTCTGCATCAGGACGGCGAGGAAGTTGGGCGAAAGCCCGGGCACTTCGCGCTCCTGCTGGCGCGCGAACTCGGCCAGGAAGTGCCGGGCAAGTGTCGGGATGTCCGCCTTACGCTCGCGCAACGGCGGCACTTCGATCGGGACGACGTTGAGACGGTAGTAGAGATCGCGGCGGAACGCCCCCTGCTCGACTTGAAGGCGCAGATCCTGGTTGGTGGCGGCGATGATCCGGACGTCCACGGGAATCGGTGGCCCGCCGCCGACCGGTTGGACCTCCCGGTTCGCGAGCACCGCCAGCAACGCGACTTGCTGGCGGAGTGGCATCTCTCCGATCTCGTCCAGGAACAGCGTGCCGCCGTTCGCCTGGACGAAGCGACCCTCCCGCGCGTGCACGCCGGTCGCCACGTACGAGAGGATGCCGAACAGCTCGCTCTCCAGGAGCTGTTCGGGAATCGCCCCGCAGTTCACGGACACGAACGGCATCGCGGCGCGCTTGCCGTGATAGTGGAGGATGCGGGCGATCAGCTCCTTGCCGGTGCCGTTCTCGCCGGTGATCAACACCGTGGCGTAGGAGTTCGCGGCTCGCTCGACGACTGCCATCACGCGCTGCATCGCCAGGCTGGGGCCGATCACCGCGCGCGGCTGGAAGCGCGCCGTCGCTTCCTGACGCAACGCCAGGTTCTCGCCGACCAGCTCCTCGTTGGCCCGCATCACCTCGATATGGCCCCGGCTCTTCTCGATCGCGAGCGCCATGAGCTGCGCAAACCCCTCGAGCAGAGCACGATCCTCATCGCTGAAAGTCGCCGAGCGACGCGAGTCGTCCAGGTACACGGCGCCGACCACGCGTCCGTTCACGAACATCGGCACGCACACGATGGAGCGCAACCCGAGGCCGAGCACGCTCTCGGAGAGCGCCTTCGGGTCGCTGGGCGCGTCGCCGATCAGCAGGCTGTCGCCGCTCTCGGCCACGCGCTGGACGACCCGGCGGCTGTAGCCCACGGCGTCGTGGCGAGTCGTCGCGTCCACGGCGCCGTAGTCCGCCATCGGCTCCAGGTTTCCGGTCTCGGGATCAGCTAGCAACAACACGCCGCGTTCGGCGTTGAGCTGCTCGCCGGCGAGTTCCATCGCACGCTGCGTGAGCTTGCGGAGATCCGACATCGAGTTCAGCAGCCGGCTCACGGCTTCGATCAGGTCCCGATCGCGTACCGTGCGGCGCGCGCCCGACGTGGTCCGCCGTAGCCACTGGACCTGCAACCGCAGCGCCTCCGCGTGCCCCCGGCGATCGCCAAGTCGCTCGAAGGTCGACGCCGCCTGATCGAGCCAATCGCCGAACGGCAGTTCGGAGTCGATCGGCCGCCCGAGCGCGACGCGAACGAACTCGACCGCAGCCGCGGCTCGCTCCGCCGGCGCCGGCAGAGAGGCCAGCGTCTTTAATGCCTGCTCGGCGTGCTGAATGCCGTCCACGGCGCTCCCGCGAGCCATGGCTAGCTCGGCTCGCAGCATTTCCGTCTGGGCCGCGGCGAAGGGAGCAGCGCGCCCGGAGAGCCAGCGGTTGCACAGCGCGAGCCGCTCCTCGGCGAGCGCGAGATGTCCGTTTCGCAGCGCGGCGCGCCCGGCCAGCGATGCGAGCACGATCAGACCGATCGAGCCGATGCGCGGTGGGGGGTCGAGCGCCGGCTCCGCGAGCTCGTTGACTTCCTCCCAGCGCTCGAGTGCCATCCAGCAACGCATCAGCTCGATCCGCGACCATTCCGTGTCGGCATCGGAAGGGATCTCGATCGCCAGGCTCAACGCGCGCCGGGCGCCGCGTTCCGCCTTCGCCGGCCAGCCGGTGTACCGGTAAGCCTGAGCCAGTGCACGCAACGCCGTCGGGCGATTGTTCGGGAGGTACTTGCGCGCCAGCCGCAACGCCCCGCGGGCCCTGCGCAAGGCTGAGCGTGACCCGCCGGTCAGTCCTTCGAGCAACGCCAGATTGGCGAGCGCCACCGCGGCTCCCCCCGGCCGGCCGTCTTCGAGTGCCAGGCGCGCGGCCTCCGCCTGGATCTCGCGCACTTCCTTCCAGCGCCCGATCTCGCCCAGGAGCACCGCGCGATTGACGAGCACTTCCTCGAGCGCCAGGCGCAGGCCATTTTCGCGCGCCAAGGTCAAGGCTTCGCGATACGCGCCGTCCGCGTCGGCCAGGTCCTGGCGCGCGTGCGCGACCCAGCCGCGCAGCACCAGCGCCCGGATCGAGCCCGTGGTCTGCCCGCACTGCTCGTGCGCCTGATAGGAGCGGCGCGCGAGAGTCGCGGCGGCGTTGAGCTGTCCGAGCCGCCCGAGCACCGCGCCGAGCGTCACGGATGCGACGCCGATCGCCTCGGGATCGGCGGCGGTTTCCGCGAGATCGAGAGCTTCCCGCGCGATCGCCTGCGAGCGATCCAGGGCGCCGAGCGCGAGATGTCCGGCAGCCTCGTTGCTCAGGATCCGCGAGCGCAGCGCGGGCGGGGGATCATCCGCCAGCGCTTCTGCCGTGACCTGTGCCAGCCGCACCGCGTCGCCCGCGCGCAGGCACGCCGTCGAAAGCGCGACTCGCAACGTGTGCCGCGTTTCGCCGCGAGGCTCCAAGGCCAGCGCCCGCTCGAACGACGGAATCGCGTCGGCATAGCGCCCGGCGGCGGACAGCAGGCGCGCGTGACGCTCGCGCCAGGCCGCGGCACGTTGCGGCGCCTCGGACTCGGCCAGCGCCGCGGCTTGGGCCGCGAATCCGGGATCGGGATGCTCGGCCAGCGCTCGTTCCGCGGCATCGAGCGCAGCGGCGACGTCGCCTGCTCCCGAGAGGTGGTGGAACCGGGACGTTTCGGAGAGTCCAGGCACTGCGAGCGCCGCCCGATGCAGCGCGCGGCGTATTTCGAAGGGAAGCCCTTCGACCAGCCGTTCGGCCAAAGCCGGCGGCGCGAGCCCCACACGACCTTCGGCATCGCGCGCCGCGAGCCCTGAGCTCACGAGCGTCTCGAGCGTCGCCGGCGGCAGGAGTTCCGCTCGTCCGGCGCTCGCCAGCTCGAGCGCCGCTCGCGGCTCGAGCCCGTGTCCCCAGATCGCTAACGCCGCGGCGACGGCACGCGACGGCTCGGGTAGTGCCTTCAAGCGGGCGAGCAGCGCCGCCTCGAAGCTGGCGGGCAGCTCCAACGTCTCCAGGGTTGCGGCGTCGACGATCAGGCCGGCGTCGCTTTCGCGCACCGCCCCCGCCGCGGCCGCGGTCTGGAGCAGCGCGACCGTCAGTCCCGGATGTCCCGCCGCACGCTTCCACAAGAACGCGAGCAGAGCGGCGGGAGGAGTCTGATGCAGCCGTGCGGCGACCAGTCGTTCGACCTCGGGCTCCTCCAGCGGGCCGAGCGCGAGCCGGTGCGCAGCCCCGGCTTCGAGCAGCACGCGCTCGCCCTCGTCGGCGTCGATTCCCTCACCGCTGCGCCGCGCCCAGATCCAAACCGCCGGAGCGGCCTTGGGGTGTAGGGCGAGCCGGATCACGAATGCGCGCGACAACGGGTCCAGACGCTCGGCGTCGTCGAGCAAGACGACCGGCATGCGGTCTGGTCGCGTGGCAGCGCGCCCCAACGCCACGACCGCTTCCACGAGCCGGTCCAGATGACTTTCGTCCAACGTCGCCGAGCGACGCGCCAGCAAGCTGCGGAGGTCCGGGGCGAGATTCGCCGGAGCCTCGTCCGCCTCCGCTTGCGCGACGCCCGCCCAGCGCCGAGCGATGGCGAGAGCGACGGCGCCCGGCTCCGCGAACGAGGAGCACGACAGATGCGCGACGCTGCGCCCGGACAGGGCGGCGCGAGCCGCCATTTCGGCGAGCAGCACGGTCTTTCCAGCGCCTGCCGGACCCGAGACGACCGCGACGCGGGAGCGCGTCGCGTGCATCGCCAGCCAGTGCTCGAGCCTCGCGAGCTCGCGTTCGCGCCCGACGATCGATGCGGCCTGAAGCCGATCCGCGAGCGGTCGCCGGGCGGCGGGATAGAGGCCCTCCAGCTCGCGGCGCACCTCGCCCGCGTCCCTGGGCCGCTCGCGCGGGTCGGGCGCCATCAGTCTCAGCACGAGCTGAACCAGCCCCGGGCTCGCTCCGCGCTCCGCCAGGGGCAGGGCGGGCGGCGGTCCCGCCTGTTGCGAGCGCAGCAACGCCTGCGCGCTCTCGCCCTGGAACGGCGGCCGCCCCGTGATCATCGCGTACAGCAGGGCACCGAAACCGTAGAGGTCGGCGGCCGGCGACGGCGGCTCGCCGCGCACCACCTCCGGCGCGGCGTAGCCCGGCGTGCCCCGATGTCCGTGCGCCGGCTGACCGAGCAGTGCGGCGAGGCCGAAATCGAGCAAGCGTACGGCCGAGGGAAGAGGTCCGGCGTTCGCCGGTTTCACGATCAGGACGTTGGAAGGCTTGAGGTCGCCATGGACCACGCCCAGCCCGTGAAGAACCTCGAGCCCGTGCGCCACCTCGGTCGCGGCGAACGCGAACCCCGGCCAGTCGCCGGGCTCCAGCGCTCGGTCGGCCGGCAGCCCGGGCACGTATTCCATGGTGTAGAACGGGCTGCCATCGGGCGCGAAATCCAGCTCGTGGACCGCGACCACGGCCGGGTGTTGCAGGCGGGCGAGCACCGCGAACTCGCGCCTCAGAATCTCCGGCGCGGCGGTGGGCGCGGTCAGACGCTTGAGCGCGCATTCACGGCGCGTGGACAGGTCGCGCGCGAGGAACACCTCACCCATGCCTCCCTGCCCGAGGCGCCGCAGCAGCGCGTAACGGCCGGCGAAGCGTTCGGTCACGGCTTTCACTCGCCGCGGTCCGTGGCGTCGCCCGTCAGCTCGCGCAACACGCCGGCGCGAACCACCGGCAGGGCGGCGCTGCCCTGGCTCAGCAGGGCATCGTGGAAGGCTTTGAGCCGGAATCGGTCCCCGAGCCGCTGCTTCACCTCCGCCCGCAGCTCGAGGATCCGCCACTTCCCGAGCGTGTAGACGAGGTAGGTCGGGTCCGAGGTGCCGCGGCGCGCCTCGCGTTCCGCGTTCACCGGTTCCATGTAGCAGCGCTCCTGGAAGAGCTGGACCGCTTGCTCGTAAGTCATGCCTTGCGTGTGCAGCGAAATGCCGGCGATGAATCGGCCGATCCGCCGAATGGCGAGCACCAGTTGCGCGAGTTGGTAGCGCGGGTCGCCACCCCCGTAGCCTTGCTCGAGCATCATCTGCTCGCAATAGTGCGCCCAACCCTCGACGTTGCTCCCGGCGCCCAGCACCTGGCGCAGCCGCGACGGCACCTTCTTGAGCACGAGGAACTGATAGTAGTGCCCGGGCAACGCCTCGTGGATCGAGACGATCTCCGACGCATAACGATTGAAGAAGCCGAGGTGATCCTGCTTCTGCTGCTCGGTCCAGGATGGGTCCACCGGCGTCACGTTGTAATACGCCTCGGTGGCGCGCTTCTCCCAGACGCCGGGTGAATCCATCGACGCGAACGAGAGGCTGCGCTGAAACAAAGGCGTCTCGCGCACCTTCAGGTTCTCCTTCGCCGGCATCGTGATCACGTCGGCCTGGCGCAGGAAATCGCGGATCGTGTCGAGCTGCGCGGCGATGAACGGCACGAGCTGCGACGCCTCGGGGCGCTCCTGCTCGAGCGAGTCGAGCGCCGCCGCCACTCCCTGCCCCGGCGCGATCTGCGACGCCAGCGCTTCCATCCGCACGCGATGCTCTTCGAGCGCCGCCCACGCCATGGCGAGCAGCGTATCGACCGGAGTGGTTTCCATCTCGTCGGCCGCGAGCTTGCGCTGGTAGACCTCGCGGCCGAGCGCATAGCTGCCGGTCGAGGCCGGCAGTAGATCCTCGCGCAAAAAGGCGAGGAAGCTCTCGACCGCCTTGACCGCCGACGAGTCGGCTTCGGCGAGGCCGGCCTGCGCCTGGGAATCCTTGCATCCGCGCGCCAGCGCCGGCACGACTTCGCGGTAGAAGCGCAGAGCGCCCTGATACTGCGTGATCGCCACTTCCGTGTAGATTTTCGGGGGGTTCCGCAGGTTGAGCTTCGCGGCCCGCAGTACTTCGGGCACGCGCGCCAGCCGGCGCGAGGCGGAGCGGATCCGTTCGCACGGGGAGGCAAAGTTGCGCTGGAGCAGCGACTGGACCGAGCCGGCGATCAGGTCGAGATAGAAGTTGGGATTGCGCTCGAAGGGCCGGATCACCTCGAGGTTCAACAGCTCGCGCTCGATGCGAGCGGCGAGCACGTCCCGGTCGAGCGCGTTGTCGAAGGATAGTCGCGCGCGGGGGACCGCCTCGAGGCGCGAGCGAAAGCGCTTGAGCCAGACGACGTCCTCCGCCACGGTCGCTTCGGTGACGGGGTAGAGCAGCGCATCGCCGTCGTGGACACCGAGCCGGGTCGCGACGTGCGGGGCGCGAGCAAGCCAGCGCGCCAGATACTCCTCGGCCATCGCCGAGAAGCGCGCGTCCGGGCCGTCGGCCGCGAGCGCCGGGGCGGCCGCCACGCATCCCAGCAACATCAGCGCGATCATCCACCTATTCATGCGAAACCTCCGACGGCGGTCAGGGTCGAGCCACCACGTCCTTGACGAGAAACAAAGGGTCGCCGATCCGCAGCGGCGTGACCGACAGGTATGCCTGTGCATAGCGCACGCCGATCTGCCAGCCCCAGTAGCGAGCATACGACTCGAAGACCTCGGTCACCGCGGGGACGCTCGCGGGCCGCGGCCGCTCGGGATTGGCGAACTGACTCCGATGGCAGTTGATCGCGGCCATCCAGTCGTCGAAGTGCTCGGTCACGTCGACGATAAAGGTCGGCGGCGTTCCTGGCGGCAGGAAGTAGAAGAAGACGGCCTTCGCCTGGTGCGGCTCGCCCGGGACCGGCGCCTTGCGCAGATGCGCGAGATTGAAGGCGTTCGCGACCAGCTGTCCGGTCTTGTAGTGGTCGTTGTGTCCGAGGCCACGACCGATCGGCAACTGGTAATAAGGGGAGAGGAGGATCTGCGGCCGATGCTTCCGGATCACGGCCGAAACGGCGCAGCGATTCTCAAAGGTGTCTTCGATGCGGCCATCGCCGAGATCGAGATTCTCCCGCACGTCCAGCTTGAGGATCTTCGCGGCCTCATCGCTCTCTCCCGCGCGAATCTCGGGGGTGCCCCAGCCCATGTCTCCCGTCGTCATGTCGACGATGCCGGTCGAGTGCCCGAGCGCCTTCATCTTCCGGAGCAGCGCTCCGGCTCCGATCTCGGCGTCGTCGGGATGCGGGCCGAAAGCGAGGAAATCCAGGGACATCACATGTCTCCGTGCATTCTGGACCTGGAAAGCAGACGTGCGCGACCGAAGCGGGCGAAATCATAGCCGCGACCTTCTGGCCTGACAACGGAGCGGCGCGCCGTCCGGCTTGCTCCGCCTCGATCCCTCGCGATTTGCGGTATTCTGGCCGACGTGAACGGGGAGGAATCTCGCGCCACATGCTCTACTTCGCCTACGCATCCAACTTGAATCCCGCGCAGATGCGCGAGCGCGCGCCCGGGCACCACATGGTCGGGCTCGCCGTGTTGCACGACCACCGGCTCGTGTTCCCGCGCTACTCCGATCACTGGGGCGGCGGCATGGCGAGCGTGACGCATGCACATGGTCAGACGGTGTGGGGAATGATCCACGAAGTCGGCGACGAGGATCTCGCGACCCTCGATCGGCTGGAGGGATTCCAGGGGCCCGGCAACCAGCACAATCTCTACGACCGCGAGCTGATCACCGTGGAGCTGGTGCGGCCGGACGACGGCTCGGTGCCGCGGCGAGTGCGCGCGGCCGCGTATCTGGCGCGCCCCTCGAATCCCTCGCCCCCGTCGCGCCGCTACCTGGACACGATACTGGCCGGCGCGCGCCATCACCGGCTGCCCGAGGAGTACGTGGAGGCGCTCCAGGGGCACGAGACTGCTTCCGAAGCAACCTGAGGCGGGGTCGCGCTCTCAGCGTGAGTGCGCGACCGGGACGTCGCTCGGCGTCAGGTAGAGCTTCTCGAAGTACTCCCGCACCATGCGATCGGAGGTGAAGCGCGCCTCCGCCGTCGCGAGGCTCGCCTGCATCATTCCGATCCAGCGCGGCGGATCGGTCCAGGCCGGCAGCACCTGGCGGATCAGCACCTCCTGGAGCGCCTTCAGGTCGCGCACGTCGTCGCCACTGTCGATCGAGCCGATCGCCCAACCGTTGACGCCGTGCTCGCACGCCTCCGGCCACCAGCCGTCGAGGATGCTCAAGTTGAGCCCGCCGTTGAGCGCCGACTTCATGCCCGAGGTGCCGCTCGCCTCGAGCGGCCGCACCGGGTTGTTGAGCCACACGTCACAGCCGCGCGTCAGGAGCCGGCCGAGGTTCATTTCGTAGTTCTCGAGGAACACGACCCGCCCCTCGAACCTGCCCTGGGCCGCGACCAGATGGGAGACCACGCCCTTGCCGCCGCGATCGTCGGGATGGGCCTTGCCCGAGAACAGCAGATTCACTGGATGCTCGGCGAACAGTCGCGAGAGCCAGGCTTCGTCGCGCAGGATCAGATCGGGCCGCTTGTAGCCTGCGGCCCGGCGCGCGAACCCGATCAGCAGCGCGTCCGGATCGAAGCGCACGCCGGTGCGGCGCTCGACTTCGGCGACCAGCTCGCGCTTGTGCTCTCCATGCGCCGCCCACAGCGCCTGCGGATCGCGCGCGGCGGAGCGAATCTGCGGTGATTGCCAGGTCGGGGCGTGAACGCCGTTCGTGATCCCTTCGATCGGCGCCGCGTCGGCGATCGCGCCCCACATCGAGCGCGAGGTCTCCGCATGGAGCTGGGACACGGCGTTGGCGCGCCGCGACAACCGCAGGCCCGCGACCGTCATGTTGAACGGGTCGCCGCCGAGCGACCGCATCTCGGCCTCCGACAGCTCCAGACACGCCCCCATGCGGCGGAGCTCTTTGAGCGGATGCTCTTCGTTGCCTTCTTTCACCGGAGTGTGGGTGGTGAAGACGATGTGCCGGCGCGTGTCGGCCCACGCGTCCGGGAACGGCATGCCGCCTTCCATGCGCTCGCAGATCATCTCGACGCCGGCGAACACGGCGTGTCCCTCGTTGAAGTGATAGGTGGTGACGGATGGCTCCAGCCAGTTGAGCGCGCGCAGGCCGCCGATGCCGAGCAGGATCTCTTGGGCCAGACGCGGATCGGTGCCGGATTCGTAGAGCCGCCGCGTGATCCAGCGATCGGCGTCGCGGTACGGTTCGATCAGGTAGAGCGGAACGTGCCCGAACCGGTCCGTGACCCACACCGCGCACGCCACTTCCTTCCCACGCACGCGGACTCGGACGCGCACGCCGGTGTCTCGGAGAAAGCCGTGATCGTACTCGGGAAACTCGTCGTAGGGCTGGCCGTCGGGGCCGATGCGCTGGACGCAATAGCCGCGCTCCCAGCGCAATCCGATCGCCACCATCGGCAGGCCGAGGTCGTGAGCCGATTTGATGAAGTCACCCGCCAGCACCCCGAGTCCACCGGCATAGATCGGGAACGACGCGTCGAGCCCGTACTCCATGCAGAAGTAGGCGACGGTGGCGCGATCGGGCATCGGTCTCCGGGGGACGGTCTGACTAGTGCCCGTTGGTCGCCGACTCTTCCACCACCCAGCGCACCGACCGCGAGCACGGGCAGGTGCCGCCGACTCGCTTGAGCTTCGGCATCTTCTTGATGGCGTCGGCGACGGTCAGCTCGCCGGTGGCGACCTGGCGGAGGGTTTCCGCATAGGTCTTCATGTCGCGGCTCGCCATGTAGGGCTCGGGCAAATGGGTCGCGAGAGAGCGCAGGTAGGCCTCTGCGTCGGTGTGCGTTTCGCCTTCGACGCCCACCATCGTCCACGCCGGCTCGCCCTTGCGCCGGAAGAAGCGCCGGTCCGGCAGCCGCAGCAGATCCTCGAACGTGACACCGTCGTGGCGGCCCCGGTCGCGCTCCAGCTCGTCCAGCACCTGCTCGACCCGCTCGAGCGTGTAGCCCGGGAAGCGCGCCCGCAGGTAGCGGGCGTTGATGTCGCGCACCATGCGGGTGACTTCCTCGATGTAGAGATCCTGGGCCTGGCGGTTCTTCATGTCCTTGAAGCCCATCCGGATGTTGCTGTCGCCGCCCCGCTCGTCGCCGAACATCTCGAGCGCGCGCGGGTACCACTTGTTGAACGACTTCTGGATCGCGGACATGGTGATGAACACGTTGCCATGAGCCGCGCGCTGCGCCCAGCGGCGGAGCGGGATCACGCCGGCCGCGAGATGGAACGCCTCTTCGCGCAGCATCGGCGGCATGCTGTCGGCCATCGGCTTGTACGCGCACGCCTTCTGCATCGTGAGCTGATACTTGCCGACGCGGTCGATGAGCGCCGCGAAGCACACGTTGTCGACGAACGAGTCGTAGTCGAGGTTGAAGGCGTCGAGCACGTGCGAGCCGGTCCCCATCGAGAGGATCTCCTCGACCATGTCTTCGCCCTTCACGCCTCCGGACGCGCGGCTCCAGTCCTGCGAGAGCAGGAGATGGAACATCTGATAGCCGTGACGCAGCTCCTCGGCCATCACCCGCAGCACCCAGAATCGATCTTCGTCGTCCTGGGCGCGCGCCAGCGTGCCGGAATGCTGCTGGATCGAGCCGAACTCGGTCGACGCCTGGGCGCGGATGATCGCGAGCAGATGCTTCGCCTCTTCCTCGTTCAACTGGTCGGGCTGGGCGCGCTTCTTCTCGCCGGCGTGGTCGCCGACCGGAATCGTCTCCGGTGTCCCGCATTCCAGCTTGGCGCACAGGCAGAACGGCTCGTCCTTCGGAAAGTACTTGTCCCAATGCGTCATCAGCAGCTCGTAGTCGGGCATCCAATGCCGGCGCCAATGCTCGACGGCATCGTGATACTTCTTCTCGAGCGTGATCTTCTCGACCTTCATGTTCGCTCCTGCGGACCCGGCTGGAGTCGAATCTCGAGCGCCTGCAGCGGAGAGGGCGTGAAGCCCAGCGCGCGCAGGAATCCGTCGATGCGCGTGTCCTTTCCATCCACCAGCGTTCGGACGGTCACCGCGCCTCGTTCACGAAAATGCCGTAGCACCGCCTCGAACAACTGCCGGCCGAGATCGTGGCCGCGGTGGTCGGGATCGATGCCGAAGCGCTCGATCCAGCCGCTCGGCTCCTCGAGCCCGAACTCGCCGGCGCGCAGGTCGCCGAGCATGAATCCCACGACGCGACCTTGCACTTCGGCGACCCGCGAGGCCTCGGGGTCGCGGCGGATGTAGTAGCCGATCCGCTGCTCCCACACGTCCGGCCGGTAAATGCCGGTGATGCGCTCGTCGATGCTCACGATGCTCCCGATATCCAGCTCGTCGAGCGGCCGAACACGAGCCTGGGCGTCGACTCCGGGCATCGAATCCTCCAACCGGGTAGGCACTTGCGGCGAAAGTGCGGCAAGCCTATCAGGTTTTTCGCGCACGTGTCAGGGGACGCGCGCGCTCGCCGAACGACGATCGCGCGCTCCGCGACGCGAGGCCGGTGCGCGTGTTGACCCCCGACCGAGAGCGTCCCTATGCTGCGGCACGCGGATGAGCAGGCCGTCACCTGGTCGCGGGAGAAGCATGAGCCTGGTCGCCCCCTATCGCCGAGGTCTCGTCGCCCGACGAATCCTTGTGCTGCCGGCGTTGTTCCTGCTCCTGACGGCGATGCTGCCGTGGATCGGGAGCTGGTTCGAGGATGGGCGCCTCCCGGCGAATCCGCGCGAGGCCATCCGCGAGATCGTAAACTCCGCGGTCATCCTCGTGATCGGATACTGGGTGGTGAGCCTGATCCGGCGCGAGCAGATCTACACGCGTCGCCATCTCGAAGATCTCGAGCAGCTCACACTCACGGATCCTCTGACCGGGCTCGGCAACCGGCGCGCGCTCGAACGCGACCTGCCGCTGGGGCTGCGCCGATCGGAGCGTCTGAGCGAGCCGCTGGCGCTCCTTTACCTCGACATCAACGAGTTCAAGCAGCTCAACGACCGTTTCGGCCACGGTTTCGGCGACGAGACGTTGCGCACGCTCGGCGCCGTGTTGCGCTCGTGCTCGCGCAGCGGCACCGATGTCGCCTATCGCGTCGGGGGAGACGAGTTCGTGATGACCCTGGTCACCGACCGCACGGGCGCCGAGCTACTGGCGCACCGGATCGAACGTGACTTCCGGGAGCGCTCGCCGGCACACTCCCAGCTGAGCCTCGGGATCGTGATCTCCGATGGACGCGTGGGCGCGAGCGCGTTGATCGATCAGGCCGACAGTCGCATGTATCGGAGCAAGCTGAGCGGCGCGGCCCGCCGGCTAGCCTAAAGCGGTCAGCGCGACGTTCGCAGCGAGGGCTCGAACGGCCCCGGCGCCGCGGTCCGATGCACGACGTGGGTGCCGTTGGCATGCGCCGGGCTCCACGGCCAGACGCGGCGCGCGGACGGCGGCGGCAGCGACGGCGGGGCTGCCGCGCGATGCCAGACGAGGCGCGGGACGTCGCCCTCCAGTGCGTCGGCGAAATCCGGGTCGACCGCTCCGGCCGCCATCCACGCCGGCGCGGTTCCGTTGCCGCTCGCGTGCGGTAGGGCGTATCGCGTGCGGTGCTTCTCGAGGTGGCGCGCCAGCCAGCCGACCATGCGCGGGCGCAGGTCGTCCATCACGTTGAAGCAGTCGTGCGCCCCTTTCGGGTAGTAGATCAGCTCGCGCTCGCAGCGCGCGCCCTCGAAGATGCGCCACGCTTCGCTGCCGGGCGTGATCAGATCGTGGCCGCCACCCGAGACCATCAGCGGGCAGCGGAGCTGGGGCAGGATTTCCGCGAGCGTGATGCGATGAACCGCAGCGCCCATCTCGCGCTCGTCGATGCCGTAGAGCGCAGCCAGCTCGCGGCGCATGGCGGAGAGCGTGACGTTCCAATAGACGTCGGCCGAGTACGGCGGACTCACGGCGCCGACCGCCTTGACGCGCGTGTCGTGCGACGCCATCCGGATCGCGAGATAGCCGCCGAGGCTCATGCCGAAGAACGCGATCGACTCGGGATCGAGCTCGGGCCGGGCTTCGATCGCATTGACGATCGCCTGGCCGACCGGTCGCGGCTCGGCCACCATCGACATCCGGTGAAACGTCGTCCCGAGTCCCGGGCCGTCGAAGGCGATGACGGCGATCCCGCGCTCGAGCAGCGCTTCGCCCCACCAATGCATCTCCTCTTTGACCGCGTTGGTGCCGTTGAACAGCACGACGACGGGCGCCGGGCGGACGTCCTTCGGCAGCCGCAGATAGCCCTTGAGGCTCTGGCGGCGGAAGGGAACCTCGAATGCCACCGCGGGCGGGTCGAACATCGGCGCGGCCTGCGCGTACGAGCGCACGCACGCTTCGTGAAGCTGCCGCTTGCGCGCGATGTCGAGGAACATCACGTACTGGCCGAAGTTGTAGGCCGAGGCCGCGGCCAGAAAGCGATGCGCGGCATCCGCGCTGCGGCCGAGCGCCAACGCGTCACGACCGCCCTGCTCGTGGCGGCGCCCCAGGCTCTCCCATTCGTCCACCCAGGATTCGAGGCTGCCGATGCGGCTGAGAACCTTCTCGAGATCTTCCGGGGAGACGCCGGAGTTCGTGAACTGGAGCTTGGCCCACGGCGGCATCTGCCGGGCGACGCCGAGCCGCAGGCTCAGGCTGACGAATCCCGGGCGCAGCAGCTGACTCCGCAGCAGGTGCGGAGCGAGGAAGTCGAGACGGCCGCCTTTGACGGGCATGGTTCGGTTCTTACCCGCGGCGACTCGCTTGCCCGAATCGTCCGCTCGATTCGTGGTGTGTCACGCCGGCGACCTCCAAACCACAGGGCTGGAACCACCGGCTCGGCTCGAAATGGACATGAATGCATCGTGCATGCCACGGCGCCGCCACTCATTGAGAGACGCCCGCACGCTTACGGATTTCAACGATTTCCGGATTCGCTGAGATTTCGCGCAGGCTCGCGGGCACCGGGCCTCCGAGCATCGCGCCCGAAGAACTGTTACGGCTCGGGCACACCTGGGTGAAGCCGCTTCAGGCGTGGGTCAGGGGGCGCATCGCGGCGCTCGCGACCGCGTCGCGATAGCCGGCGAGCAACCGAGGCGCCACCTTGGGTTCGGAGAGCGCCCGGCCCTCGAGCCACCCGACCGGCACGACTTCCTGGAGCGCGCTGGTCAGGAACAGCTCCTCGACCGAGGCGAGCAGGTCTCTCTCGATGACCTGCTCTCGCGCGGGAATGCCGGTCTCGGCGCACAGCCGCAGCACCAGCCCCCGCGTCACCCCGGGCAGGATGCCGGCCGAGAGCGGCGGAGTCAGCACCACGCCGCCCGTGACCGCGAACAGGTTGCTGGACGAGCCTTCGAGCACCTGACCCTCCGGCCTCACGAGCAACGCCTCGTCGGCGCCAGCGGCTCGCGCCTCGTCGCGCGCGAGGTGATAGACAAGGCGGCTGGTCGTTTTGTAGCGGCCGAGCGGTCCCGGCTCGAACGGGCGTTTCGAGAACACGACCCGGGCGGAGCCAGCGCGCGTGCCCTTCCAGAGTCGGGCGGCGATCGGCTCGACTTCGATCCAGCACGCGGGACGCCCCGGTCGTACGCCGCGCACGCCACGGGTCACGGTGATCCGGACCGCTGCGTCGGCGAGCGATTCGGCGGCCAGCAGCTCCTGAACCGCCCGGTGCAGGATCGCGGGTGAGGGGGGCACCGGGAATCCGAGCTCGGCCGCGGCCACCACCAGGCGTTCGAGGTGGTGCTCCCAGAGAAACGGGCGCCCGGCATAGACGCGCAACGTCTCGAGCAGCCCCTCGCCGTCCCGGGCCCCGCGGTCGTCGAGCGACAGCGCAGCTTCCGCTCCGCGCACCAGGCGGCCGTCGAGCCACCGGGCGCGACCGCGGGAAGGTGCTTCGCTCACGGAGCGCCTCTATCGAGACGCGACGACGTCCGGCGCCAGCTCGATCGGACCCGCGACCCGCTCGAGCGCCTGGCGAAGACCCTCCGCCTTGTGCAGCGTCTCCTGATACTCGGCTTCGGGATCCGACTCCGCCGTGATGCCGCCGCCGGCTGAGAAATGGACCGCGCCCGGCGTGACAAGAGCGGTCCGGATCGCGATGCTCCAGTCGGCGTCCCCGCGCCAGTCGACGTAGCCGATCGCCCCGGTATAGATGTGGCGTCGCACCGGCTCCAGCCGGTCGAGAATCTCCATCGCCCGGATCTTCGGGGCCCCCGTGATCGAGCCGCCGGGGAAGGTGACGTGCAGCAGATCGAACGCGTCGAGGTCTTCGCGCAGCTCGCCGATCACGGTCGAGACCAGGTGATGCACGTGCGGGAACGTCTCGAGATCGCACAGCCGCGTCACCTCGACCGACCCCGTTTCGCTGACGCGCCCGAGGTCGTTCCGCAGCACGTCGACGATCATGACGTTCTCGGCGCGGTCCTTGCCGCTCGAGTGCAGCTCGCGGCGCAAGCGCGCGTCTTCGGCCTCGTCGATGCCGCGTGGCCGCGTGCCCTTGATCGGGCGCGTCTCGATCCTGGCACCGCGCAGCTCGATGAACCGCTCGGGACTCGAGGACACGATCGCATGGTCGGGGGCGATCAACAGGCTCGCGTACGGGGCGGGCGAGACCAGCGTGAGCGCATCGTGGAGCGCGAGGGCGAACGGGCCCGAATCGGACGACTCGAGCTTCAGGGTCCAGCGTTGCGAAAGATTGGCCTGGAAGATGTCGCCGGCCCGGATGTGCGCCTGGACCTGATCCACGGCGTGCCGGTAGCCGTCCGGAGAGAACGTGCTGTGCAGAAACGTCCGGCGCTCGTGCGGCCGCGGCAGCGGCCCGCTCGGCCTGCGCCCGGAGGCGAGCAGACGCACGAACTGTCCCAGCCGCTGCTCCGCGCGGCCGAGGCGCAGAGAATCGTCGAGCGGCAATCCGCTCGAGAACAGCCAGGACTGGCGGGTTTGATGATCGTAGGCCCCGATCACGTCGTAGAACGCGAGCAGCGTGTCGGGCAGGCCGAGGTCGTCGATCGCGATGTTCGGAATCTTCTCGAAGCGCCGGCCGAAATCGTAGGCCCAATAGCCGACCGCGCCACCCGTGAACGGAATCACGGTCGGCGACGGATCGCTGCCCAGCACTTGCTGCGAGAGCTGGCGCCACATCGCGAGCGCCCCGTCGTAGTCGTCGCCGCGGAACACCGCGAACGGGTCGGCGCCGAAGAACGACCAGCGCGCCCGCGGCCCATCGAGCGCGGAATGGAGCAGGAAGGGATACGGGAGGTTGGCGAGAGACCGTGCCGCGGCAAGCGGGTCCGACACCTCGACCGCTTCGGTCAAAGGCAGCTCGGAGTGGAACTCCATGAGTGAACAGTAGGCCCGCCTCCGGAGCGGGTCAATCGCGAGGGATGCAGGAATGGCGAGGAAAGCGCTCGCGCGCGACGCGAAGGCCCCGGTCATTTCGACCGGGGCCTCGCGTTCATCCACACCGGCAGTTGCCGGCGTCAAGTCCAGGGGACGTTTCAGGCCTTCCGGACGTTGGCCGCCTGCAGGCCCTTCGGGCCCTTGGTGACCTCGAACTCGACTCGCTCGCCTTCGGCCAGGGTCTTGAACCCCGAGCCTTCGATCGCGCTGTAGTGAACAAAGACGTCTTCGCCGCCCTCCTGAGAAATGAATCCGAACCCCTTCGCTTCGTTGAACCACTTGACGCTGCCAGCTGCCATCGTGTTGCTCCCTTTCTCACCGGGGTCCACGACCCCAACTGCCCGAGGCGGGATGCCTCGGTACGACAAAAGCCGCGAAGGAGAATCTCGCGGCTGACACGCTCACGTCGTTAGCACGTCACCATGAAACTCATCGGCGCGGAAGTATCGGCGAGCGACCCGCACAGGTCAAACGTGAATGACGCAGCGCGCACGAGCGTCGCTTGACACCGCGAACCACCGGTGGGAATTTTTCGCGCACGCGACAGAGCCATGCGCGCGAGCGCGCCGGGCCGGCACCTGAACCGATCGTGGTGACGACCCGGCGCGTTCCCTTGACGTCGCAGCGCTCGACGCGGCACGGATGCCGCGCGCTCGCAGGCAGGGAGGCTCCCACCTGAGCAGCTTCCTCTTTCGTTCCGGAACCTTGGTGTGCATGGACGCCGCCGGCACCGTCGAGCGCGGCGATCTCCTGATCGTCGACGGCAGGATCGCCGCATTGGGCGAGACTGTCCCGGCGGCGCTGCTCGCGCTGCCCGAAGGCCAGGTCGACGAGACCTACGACGCCGCCGGGGGCTGGGTGCTGCCCGGGTTCGTCGAGGGACACCTGCACCTGTGCCAGACCTTGTTCCGCGGTGCGGCTGAGCAGAGCGACCTGCTGCGCTGGCTGCGGGAGGCGATTTGGCCGTTCGAAGCCGCACACACCGAATCGTCGGTCGCGGCTTCGGCGCGGCTCGGCCTGTGCGAGCTGATCGGCGCCGGCGTGACGTGCGTGAATGACATGGGCACCGTGCATCACACGCACGCGATCGGCGAAGCGATCGAGTCCGCCGGCATCCGCGCGGTGTTCGGCAAGGCCTTGATGGACCAGGGCGAAGGCGTCCCGGAGCCGCTCATCGAACGATCGGGCGCCGCGCTCGACGAAGTGCGCGCACTGGTCAAGCGGTTCCACGGCAGTGGAGGCGGCCGGCTTCACGTGTCGCTCGCGCCCCGTTTCATCCTCTCCTGCAGCGAGGAATTGTGGCGCGACGTCCATGACCTCTCGATCGAGGAGGGATTGCTGATCCACACGCACATCGCCGAAAGCTCGGGCGAAGGCCATGAAGTCGAGCGCGCGGTCGGCCGCACCGCGGCCCGCCACTTCGCGACCCTCGGACTGCTGGGCCAGCGCTTCGTCGGCGCCCACGGCGTGTGGCTCGACTCGGAGGAGCTGGCCGAGCTCGGCCGCGCGGATGCGGCGCTGGTGCACTGCCCGGGCTCGAACCTCAAGCTTGGCTCGGGACTCGCGTCGGTGCTGTCGTGGAAGGACGCCGGCATCCGTTGCGGCCTCGGCAGCGACGGCGCCGCGTGCAACAACCGGCTCGATCCATTCGCGGAGATGAGCCTGGCCGCCGGCGTCTCGCGGGTGCGACACGCGGATCGCCCGCTCTCGGCGCGCGACGTCCTGGCGCTCGCCACCAGCGATGGCGCGCGCGCGCTCGGACTCGAGGCGCAGATCGGATCGCTCGAAGTCGGCAAGCAAGCGGACGTGATCGTCGTGGACGCCACCCGGCCGCATCACGGGCCGACGCCGGAGAGCGACGTTTACGCGGCGCTCGTCCATTCCTCGCGCCCGAGCGACGTGCGGCTCACGATGGTGGCCGGACGCGTGCTGTTCCGCGACCAGCGCTGGATCACGCTCGATCCGCTGGCCGTGCTCGCCGACGCCTGGACCGAGGCGCGAGCGATCGAGCGGCGCGTGGACGCCGAGAAGCGATGATCGTCGGCCCCTGCCTGGTGGTGACGGGGGGCGACGAGCCTCAGGTGATCGAGCATGGCGCCGTGCGCGTGGTGGGCGCCCACGTCGCTCAAGTCGGCCCGGCGTCCGCGATCGCGGCCGCATTCCCGGACGAGACGCTGTGGCCGGCGCGCGGCCGCGTGTTGATTCCGGGGTTGGTGAACGCGCACGCACATCTCGGGCGGCATCTGGCGCGCGGGCTCGGGCTGCGCACGCCGGAAGGCTGGGCCAACTACGAGCGCGCGCTCTCACCGGAGGACGTCTACTGGTCGGCGCTCGCGGCGTTGGTCGAGGGCGTTCGTCACGGCGTAACGACCGTGTGCGATTTCCACCGCTCCAGCGGCTGCTTGGATCTGTCGCTGTCCGAGATCGCCGGTGCCGCGCGTAAGCTCGGCGTCCGGGTCGCGACGTGCTATGGCGCTGCCGAAGGTGACACGGCGGCAGCCCAGCGCGATGCGGTCGACGAGTCGGTCGGTCTCGCCGCGGAGATCCGGCGCCGGCGCGAAGGCAAGCTGAGGGCGCTGCTCGGTGTGCGCGCCGAATCGCTGGCGGGCGTCGAGCGACTGGTCGGGGAAACGCTCGCGCGCGCGGGCGAGGGGCTGCCCGTCCACATCGAGCTCGCCCTGGACGCGACGCCGGGCGAGCGCTGGGCGGGCGACCTCGGGACGCGCGTCGAGTTGCCGGCGCTGTGGGCGCATGCCGAGCAGGCGCCGCGCCGCCTGCTGAGCGAAGCGCACGAGCGCGGCGACGCGCTGGCGGCGATTGGCGCCGGAGCCACGGCGGCGCTCGGCCGCGAGCTGACGCCGGCGTGGGGCAGCGACGGCGGCATCAACGCGCCGCCGTTTGGCGAGACGACGCCGTGGACGCTCGGCGGTCAGCCCGAGCCGCACTACCGTCGCTGTTTCGTCTCCGGGTCGCGCTGGGCGGCCGGGCCGTTCGGCGAGCGGCTCGGCGAGATCGTTCCCGGTGCGCCGGCCGACCTCGTGCTGATCGACTATCAACCGGCGACCGAGCTCAGCGCGCGCACGTTGGCTGCCCATATCGGCTCGGGTCTGCTGCGCGGGCCGGTGTCGGGAGCGATGGTCGCCGGCGAGGTGGTTCTCGACGACGGCGCGCTCGTGACCGTGGACGAGCGCGAGGTGGCGGCGCGAGCGCGGGAGTGCGCCGCGCGCCTGTGGAGAAAGCTGGAGTAACCGGCTCCCTCCGCCGTCTGGAATCGCTTCGCTGCCCCGCGGGGGCCAGCCCACCGCCCTGCGGCTGCACGCGGCGGGACACGTCGCACCGCCGCCCGGCTCCGGGCCGCTGGATGCCGATCGCATAACCCGTTGACGGAGCGCGTCTCTCGGCCGCTCTCGATGCTCGGCACACGGAGTGCACATGCTTCTCAACGAGCGCGCGAAGGGCGCAACGCCCAAACGCCTCCCGGCAAACGTTTCGATGGGTCAGGTCCGAAGCACGCAGGCCGGGGAACCGAGGCTCGCGCATCGCGCGCGCGACACTGAGACGAGCAAGGCTCCCCATGATGCATCCGGCGGAGAGATTCTCCGCCGAGGAGGTTTCGATGAAGCGCATCACCATGGTCCTGCTGGTGGCAGTCCTCACGACGTTCGCGGCGAGCATCGCCTCCGCGGGCACTTGGACGCCGCGGATCGACCGGCGCGAAGCACGCCAGAGCGCACGCATCCATCAAGGATCGAAGTGCGGCCAGCTCACCCGCGGCGAGCGCGTCCGTTTGCGCGCCGGCCAGCGTCACATCCACCGGATGGAAGCGCGCGCCAAGTTGGACGGGCGGGTGACGGCGCGCGAGCGGCATCGCATCGCGCGGGCTCAGAATCACGAAAGTCGCGCGATCTACCGGCTCAAGCACAACCGGCGCGGTCGCGCGGTGTAGCTCCACAGCATTCGTCGCGTTCGCTCGAATGGTGCTAGGGCAAGGGACGAGCGGCGCGACTTCACCCCCGGCGGGGCAACCTGCCGGGGGTTTCTCGTCTCTGGCTCAACCTTGGAGGTTGTTCCGGATCACAGAAGCCGGCTAGATCTAGAACCGCTCGTCCTAACGTCGGACGCACGGCGAAACAGCTACAGGGAGGCGCTCGCCTTCATTCGGGTTTGCCCGGATGGATACGTCGCGAACCCTACAACTTCACCGTCGCGTTCTTGCGCTCGAGCTGCAGCACCGTGAAATCGGGATCGACGACCACGCGCTCCGGCTCGAAGTCGCTCCGGATCTCGATCTCCCGCGTCTCCTTGGGGCCGAGCACGGTCTGCGAGCGCGCGTCGCGGTAGCCCTTCGCAGGACTGCCGTCCTTCTCCCAGCGCTCGCCGCGCACGGCGGCGACGTCGAGCGCCATCTTGCCCGTGCCGTCGTTGCGAACCGTCGCACGCACGCGCCACCCGGCGCCGTCGCGCTCGCGA
>DASQFU010000031.1:0-11100 GCA_035632955.1 Candidatus Limnocylindria bacterium | reverse complement strand
CACTTCGCCGCGCGAGGCTGTTCCCGTGCCCTCGCGCTTGAACAGGATGAACAGCTGGGAACCGATGCCCTGGCTCGCGAGCAGGATGTCGTTCACGCCCGTCATGCCGGTCCAGGTCGCGATCATCTGGTAGCTCTCGTCGCTCGGGATCGGCCGGCCGCGGTCGACCTCGTTCGGGAGCTTGAACGGAGCGCCGCAGCCAAAGCACAGTGCGGCGGCGGCGAGCAGCGCGGCCGCGCGGGGAACCACGCGGCGCATCAGAACCTCATCCCCAACGTGACGCGGTTGATGGCGCCCAGAGGACCGCCGTCGGTGTAGGCGTAGTCGAGCGTTCCCTGCCAGCCCCCGAGCACCGCGAACACGCCCGCGCCGGCGGAGAACTTGAGGGCGTCAGAGTTGAAGTTGTAGCCGGTGCGCAGCGCCATTCGCTTGAGCCAGGTCCACTCGACCCCGGTCTTGATGACCTGGGCGTTGTCCGCCGGCTGATTGATCTCGAGCGACGTCGTCACGCGCTGGACCGCGGTTTCGAGCGGCTCGAACGCGAGGCCGTAGCGGAACACCGTCGGCGGGTCGAAGCCGTCGTACGAGCGCACCTCGCCCGTGGTCGGCGAGACGAAGTCGCCGGAAGGCTTGAGCTCCGAGCCAAAGTTCGACAACGAGGTGGCGATGCGGACGCTGCCGTATCCCAGGTAGTAGATCGAGCCGATGTCCACGAGCACGGCGTTGGTCACGGGACCGCCCACATCCTCCCCGAGATCCTCTCGCACGTACTTGGCGCCGGCGCCCACCAGCAGCTTGTCGGTCCAGCGGCGCGCGTACGCGGCGCCGGCGACGAGATCGGAATAGAAGAACGAGCGCCCGGTGCCGAACGGCTGGAACTCCGTGGTCTCCTCGATCTCGGTGGACAGAACCCCGAGCTGGAACGCGAGCGATCCGCCGAGCCGGCGCACCGGCAGCACGTAGGTCAGATGCTCGAAGGCGATGTCGGCCGGCCACTCGACGTGCGAGAACGCGACCTCCTGGCGTTGCAGCGACGCCAGACCGGCCGGGTTCCAGTAGATCGCGCTCGGGTCGTTCGCCACCGCCACGAACGCCTCGCCGAGACCGGTCGCGCGCGCTCCGACGGCGATCTTCAGGAACGTGCCGGACGACGTCCCGGCGCGCTGGTCGCCGAGCGTGAACTGGGCGTCGGACGCTCGCGCCTGACCGAGCACCAGAAACGCCGCCAATGCAGCGGCTCGCAGCGCGGACGCCCGACGGCTAGAAGTCGTAGTCAAGCGCCAGCCTCCACTGCGCCCCCGCGTCGTAGTTGGACGGATCCTCGACTTCCGAAATGCGCACGTACTCGTTGAGGTCCGGGAAGAAACGCGGATCGTACTCACCCTCCCCCCACACACGGCCTTCTCCGGTGACCCGATCCACGCGCCGGATCACCCGGTTGTCGAACACGTTGAGCGCGGCCAGGCTCAGGTCCAGGCGCTGGCCGCCAATCTTGAGGTAGCGGTTGACCTTCAGGTCCATCGTCGTCTGGAACAGTCCGTTCTTCGAGAACGGCTCCGCCGCCTGGGTGGACACCAGGTTGATGGGCGTATAGGCACGGCCCGCCTCGCCCTGAAAAAACACGTTGAGGCCGGAGTGCTTGAGCCAGCTCCAGCCCGACGGCCCCTCGTCGTCGTAGCGCACGTCGAAATGGGCCGCGAGCTTGTGGGGGCGGTTCCAGCGCACGAACGTCTCGGAGAGACGGGTTTCCGCCGCGTCGCCGCCGTTCTCCTGGACGATCTTCTGCTCGTTCGCGTCGCTGCTCTTCCCCTTGGTCTGCTGGAACGTGTAGGAGATCTTCCCCGACCAGTGGTTGCTGCGCCGCTTCTCGAACTCGATCTCGAAGCCTTTCGAGCGCGCGAAGTGGCCGTTGAGGTAGACGAAGATGTCGACCAGGCTCTCCCCTTGCGAGCGCTTGAACGTGGTCGCCACCGGGTAGTCGTAGATGTCCTTGACGAAGAACGTGGCGTTGACCGCCGCCACCGGATGGAATTGGTGCTTGGCGCCGACCTCGTAGTTGACCGACACCTGTGGATTGAGGTTCGGGTTGCCGAGCAGCGGGAAGGACTCGCTCGAAACCGAGGTGAGCTTCGAGTAGACGTAGCGATAGGACGGGTTCTGCGTGAACTGGCCGTAGTTGAAGAAGAAGCTGCTGTTCTCGGTGATCGGGTGCGCCACGATCACGCGCGGCGAGACGTGCATCTTGAACCGCCGCCCGAAGAACGAGTGCGTGTCTTCGAAGAACTCCTCGCGCGTCGCCGTGCTGATGTTCTGGTTGGCGGTGTCCGCGAGCGCACGCTCCGCCTCGCGGCCCAGGAACCAGTAGTCGGCGCGTAACCCGACGTTGGCGGTGAAGCCTTCGTATTCCAGCCGGTCGCGCACATAGACGTTGCCGACCCAGGGGTGCACGCGCCACAGGTCGTGGGCGCCGCCGAGACCGTCCGGATCGAACTCCCACGGGTCTTCGACGGTCAGGTACTGAACGGTCTGCAGATCGTGGTCGAAGCCGACCTCGAGCTCGTGGCGGCGGAGGCGCTGCAGCAAGCTCCACTGCAGGCCGTACGTGAGCGTCCGCCGGTCCTGCCAGACGTTGTAGTCGCCGGAGTTGATGAAGAAGTCGGCGCGCTGGCTGCTGTCCGGCAGCGACAGCTCGCCCGGCTCCTCGAACTCGCTCCAGTGCTTGCACATCACGTCCTGCCGCTGCGCGAAGAAGTAACGGGACAGCTGGAGCTCGGTGTAGCCGGTGGTCGAGATCGTGCGCCGCCACTGCAGCGAGCCCTGCACGTTGTCCTCGAAGATCGTCGGCGCGTGCTCGATGCGCCGTGACCACTGCCAGGGATAGGCCGGCTCCGAAAGGTCGCCGGACGCATTGAGGAACACGCGGCTAAAGCCCTGGTCGATCGCGATCCGTTTCGACAATGAGAACGACAGCTTGTCACTGGTGTTGGGTTTCCAGGCGAGCCCGTAGCGTGCGGCCCAGCGGTTGTCCTCGGAAGGAGTGAAGAAGTCGCTGTAGGTGAACCGCGCACCGAACAGCGCGTCCTCGTAGCTCGAGCACAGCCGCGGCCTGCCGTCGATCTCGGTGATGTTCGGGAAGCGGGTCGCCAGGAAGTTCGCGGAGATGTCCAGGATCGAGGACACGGTGCCCGGCAGATTGACGCCGACCACGCCGAGCAGCGGCTTCCACACAGGATCGGGGCCGCCAATCACGGCCTGTACGGCGCGGCCGCCGAAGCTGCCGGCGGTCGTCGTCAGGCCGCCTTCGAACCGGTCGGTGCCTTCCTTGAGCTTCACTTCGACGACGCCCGAGAGCGCGTTGCCATAGCGCACGTCGTAGGCGCCGGTGGCGACGTTGATCTCGGCCACCGAGCGGGCGTTGAGCTGTCCCGCCGTCGATTGGCCGGTCACGAGATCCCGATTCGTGACGCCGTTGACGATGAACACGGTCTCGTCGGTGCGACCGCCGCGGACGTGGATCTGGTCGGCGTCGCTCGTGATCCCGGCCTGCTGCTGCAGCACCTCGCCAATTGTTTGTACCGGCAGATTGCGGATCTCGGCTGCGGACACACTGCGGATCGTGGCGCCCTGCCTGACCTCGACCAGGCGCCGCTCGGCCGTGACCTCGACGGTCTTCTCCTGGCGCACGACTATGTCTTCGAGCGTGAAGTTGGCCTGCGCGGTTTTGCCGGAGGTGATGACCACGCCGGGCCGCGTCTCGAGCCGGTAGCCGAGGAACTGGACCCGGACGTCGTAGGTGCCGGGCGGCAGGCCGGTGATGAGGAACTGGCCTTCGGAGTCGGTCAGTCCACCCTTCTGGGCGCCCATCACCGTCACCGAGGCGAACGGCAGCGCGTGCCCGGTCCGCTTGTCGGACACGCGACCCGACAGCCCGCCCCGATCCTGTGCGAGGGCCGGAGCAGCCAGGAAGCACAGCAACAGTGCCAGGGGCGTGAGCGGGGCTCGTCTCATGAGATCGGGAGTCATCAGGGTCGAAACTGGGCCCTTGACCCTAGCAGAAGGGTCATAGCCCACCAAGCGAAACGATGTGCAGAATCGCGGGTTGCCGGACATGCCGGGGTCGTGCCGATCGGCCGGCGGCCGGTCAGTTCTCGCGATCCGACTTCACCACCAGGAACTTCCCGCGCGTGACCGATCCCGAATCGAGATCCTCGACCGCGTACAAGTAGAGGCCGGTGGCCACAGCCTGACCGTGATCGCTGATGAGGTCCCAGGCGAAGCTGGCTCCGGAGAGCCGGGGCGCCGCGGTGTCCAGGTCCTGGCGCGGATCGTAGAGGCCGCGCGCCCCCTCCCCGCGGTAGCTCGAGCCGTTGAACCGGGTCTCGAAGATCTGGTCTCCGGCCACGGTGTAGATCCGCAGCACGGCGCGACCGGGAAGGTTCGCGAACCAGAGATAGTGATCGCGCACCAGCGAGCCCTGGTCCCAGCGGGCTTCCACGCGATACGGATTCGGAAACACCTGAACCCCCGCGCGTTCGCCCGGAGCCGGAGACGGCACCGCCTGGAACTTGTTCTGGCCGAGACCGCTCTCGAGGCTGGCCACCTGATCGTCGCCGGTGTCGTAGCTCGTCACCGCGCCGTAGTAGCTGAATCCGTCGCGCAAGCCGGTGACGGCGTAGTGATACCGGTAGGTCACGCCGTCCACGACCCGCGGCGTCGCGAGCCGCACCGCGTCGAGGCCGGTGTTGAAGCCGGTGGTGTCGACCAGGTCGAACTGAGCGATGCGATTCGGGCGCTGGCGGTCGAGACCGAGGTACAGGCGATAGCCCTCGAAGTCGCGCTGGCCGGGGGCGGGACTCGTCGGGTCTTCCGCAGTCTCGGGCGAATCGTTCCAGTAGAAATCCACGCGGCCATGCCCGGTCTCAACGTGGACGCGCGGCGAGGGCGGCGGAGCGGGCAGCCGATAGCCGATGTCGGAGGCGAACTGCGCGAAGTCTGCGCTGTCGAGCAGCTCCTGCTCGTCGTCGCCGCCGACGAACGCATAGTCCACGGTCACGCTGTCACCCAGGTTCAGCACCGCGAACGGCCCGACCGAGAGCACCATGATCGGCGAGCACTGCCCGCCGGGGATACAGCCCCGCGGATCCATCCGCGCGCCGTTGTTGAGCACGACGTAACGCTCGGCATCGGTGTCGCGCGCCGTGTCGCCGGGGCTGTACGACCACCAGTTCAGGCTCACGGTCTTGCTCGCGATCGTGTCGGGCCGGACCGCGAGGAGCTGAACGGCGGCCCACGGCGGACAGTAGGGAAAGTTGCACGCGTCGGGAAACGGCAGCATCGCGCAGTAGTGCTCGCGGTAGAGCCGGCGCGTGGAATCGTAGTCGACGTAGGTCTTGTAGTACCAGGAGCCGGGGCCGCTGGTCGTGGAGGGCGGCCAGCCGGAGTACGCCTGCTTGTTCCCGCTCACGAGCTGCGCGTACAGACCGACGTAGACGTCCTGCAGCGGCGGCCCCTGATTGACGATCGTGAACTGGGCGACCACGAAGTCCTCGGCCGCCGGCAACGAGAAGCCGAGCATTCGCTGGCGGACCAGCACGCTCAGCGGGCGATGCCGCTCCCCTTGCGGGCCCGCCGGTCCGCGCGCAGGACGATCGGAGTATTCCCCGTCGAGATCCTGATCGGAGATCGCGTCCGGCGAATAGAAACTATCGTTGAGGATCCGCGAGCGCTCGCGGATCGCGTCGCTCGCCGGCGTGAACTCGGTCTCGGCGAGCGCATTGGTGCCTTGTGAGTTGTCGATGATCGCGGTCGAGACGCCGGTGAAGCGTTCGGTCTCGCCGAACGCGACGGCGCCCACCCACAGTCCGGCGCGCGACATGTGCTCGAGCCCGGAGCCGAGCGGGAACTCGAACGACGGGCTCCGGGAGTTGAAGTTGTTGCCGAAGAAGCCGTAGTTGGAGGTCGTCAGACCGACGCGGTTGACGTCGGTGATGCGCACCGCGTAGCGGATCGAGTCGGCCCCGGTCGTTTTAGCGTCCGCTCCCGCCGCGCCGGCGAGCACACCAGCGGCTATCAGCGTCCACGCGAGCAAACGCCCGGCCGCAAGAGCGAGAAATGCCGGTGCCGAGCTCCGCGCCCCCACGTCACATGCTCGTCGCGCGGCGGTCGTAATCCGCCGGAAACTCCTCCATGAAGATCCGGTCGATCTCGAGGTTCACTTCCCGCAGCACGCGCGCCTTCTGCGCGTAGGGCAGGAACGCGCTCTTGAATCCGTTGATGATGATGCGCTTCACCTCGTAGGGGCTGAGGCGGAAGTTCCGCGCGGCCAGCGCGACCTCCTCGGTGACGGTGGTCGCCGAGATCAGCCGGCTGTCGGTGTTGAGCGTCACGCGCAAGCCGTGCTTGAAATAGAAGTGGAACGGATGCTGGCGAATGCTCGCCACCGCCCGCGTCTGCACGTTCGACGACAGGCAGACCTCGAGCGGGATGCGGTGATCGTTGACGTAGCGCATCAGATCCGGGTCCTCGCGCAGCCGCGTCCCGTGGCCGATCCGGTGCGCCCCGCAGTAGTGCAGCGCCTGCGAGATGCTCTCCGGCCCGAACGCTTCGCCGGCGTGCACGGTCGAGTTGACGTTGTTCTTGAGGATGATCCGGAACGCCTCACGGTGCGCCTTGGCCGGATAGTCCTTCTCCTGGCCCGCCAGATCGAAGGCCAGAACACCCTTGCCCTTGTAGGCCAGCGCCAGCTCCGCCAGCACCACCGAGGTTCGCGGGCTCATGGAGCGGATGCCGCAGATGATGACGCCGGTCGAGACCTTGAGCCGTTTGCCGGCGTCGGCCAGGCCCGCGACCACGGTCTCGACGATGTCGGTCAGCGGCAGGCGGCGGCGGCGGTGGAGGATCGGCGAGTAACGCACCTCGAGGTGCCGCACGTTCTCCGCCGCGGCGTCCTCGCACAGTTCATGCGCGACGCGATAGAGCGACTCGCGCTCCTGCATGACGCTCAACGTGAGATCGAAGATCTTGAGATAGTCGCCGAGATTGCGCGTCCGCTTGCCGGCCTGGAGCAGCCGCGTGAGCTTGCGCAGATCGTGGGTGGGCAGCTCGACGCCTTGAGCCTCGGCCAGCTCGAGCATGGTTCTCGGCCGCAGGCAGCCGTCCAGGTGGCAGTGGATGTCGGCTTTCGGCAGGCGCTCGAGGACGCGATCGGTCAGTCGCATCGAGCCGCCCGGGTCCGCCGCGCGCGCCCCGTCATGGGCGCGAGCCCGAGACCGGGCCGGGCTCGAGCGCCATGATCTTGCGCACCCGGCGCTCGTGCCGGCCGCCGGCGAACGGCGTCGTCAGGAACAGCCGCGCGAGCCGCAACGCCTGCCCGCGATGCACGACCCGGGCGCCGAGCGCCATCAGGTTGGCGTCGTTGTGCTCGCGGCTGCTGCGGGCGGTGACGTCGTCGTGACAGACGGCGCAGCGCGCACCGGGAATCTTGTTCGCGGCGATCGCCGAGCCGATCCCGGCCGCGTCGACGATGATGCCGCGCGCCGAACGCCCGCTCGCGACCTCGCGGGCCACCGCCGCGGCGAAGTCCGGATAGTCCACGGCGGCGGTCGAGTGAGTGCCGCAATCGTGCACGGACCAGCCGAGCTCCTCGGCCAGCCAGCGCCTCAGGACTTCCTTCAGCTCGAAGCCCGCGTGATCGGAGCCGATCGCGACCGTACGCTCGACCGGCGGGCCGGCGACGGGTGGGCGCGCCGCCGGTGCGGCGGCGGGCGTCTCCGGGCCGAGGGCGCGCTGAACAGCGTCACGAACCAGCCGCCGTACCTCCGACTCCTGAATGTCGCTCATGATCTGCGCAGTCTAGGAATCGAGCGGACCGCGGGTCAAGGTATGTGCTCGCTCGAATGTGCTCGCAGGCTTGCTCGCGGCCTGATCGCGGGTTTGTGCTCGCACGAATGTGTCCCCTACAATCCCGGTTCACTTCCCATCCTGGACGCTCCCCGTCCCCTGCTTCGTTCGAGGATCTCCTGTGACGCTGCGTTTGCTGTGGCTGCTCGGCGCCTGCCTGGCGGCGCTGGCCTCGGCTCCGGCACGAGCCGCCGAAGACCCGGGTTCCATCACCCTCGCGGACGGCACCATCATCGAGCGCTGGACGCTCGCCAATGGATTGCGCGTCACGACCCGCCATGTGCCGGGCGCCCGAGCGGCGGCGGTCACCCTGGGATTCCGCGTCGGGACCGCGAACGACCCGCCCGGTCGCGAGGGCATCTCGCTGCTGCTTTCCGAGTTGATGTTCACCGGCCCCGCGGGCGACGTGCCGGCGCGCCGGCTGGCGGAGATGGACGAGCTGCGCGCCGAAGGCTGGGATCTCCAGACCGCCACCCACTTCACGCTGCTGGCCGAGGTCGCCACTCGGGAGCAGCTCCCGGGCGTCCTGAGCCAGTTTGCCGCGCGGCTGCGAGGCGTGAATGTGGATCGCGTCGCGCTCAAGCAGACGGTCGCGAGCATGAAAGCCCAACTGGCCGAGCGCTATTTCGGGCCTCCCAGCCAGTCGCTGTACCAACAGGTTCGCGAGCTCGGACTGCACGGCGACGATCAGCTCATGGTGCGCAAGGCTGGCGGCAAGGGCTTCGAGCGAGCCACCGTCAAGGAGATCCGCGATCGTCTCGCCAAGCTCTACGTGCCGGCCAACGCGGTGCTGAGCGTGGCCGGGAACCTCGAAGGCGTCGATCTTCGAGCGATCGTGCAGAGCCTGTTCGGCAATGTGCCGGCGGGATCGCCGATTGCCGAGATGCCGGCGCCGGTCCTGAGTCCCCGCGCGCGCGTCATGAAGCGGACCGATCTCGACAAGCCTGTCGGCGTGATCGCCGTGATCGCGCCCGCGGTCGACGACTCGCTTCACCCGAGCTTCTATGTCGGCACGCTGGTGCTCGGCGGCTTGTGCAAGGACGTGTGGGGCGATCCGGCGCCACTGATCTCGCGCTTCCGCTACTCGCTGTTCGGCGCACCGGAGCTGGCGCTGTTCTTTCCGCCGGCCAACGACACGGATCCGGACACCGACGGGCTCGCGGTCACGTTCGATGCGCTCGTCACCCGGCTGCGCTCCTCGATCGTGAATACGAACGTCTACGAGCGATTGCGGGACGGGCTGATCTGGCAGTTCGGAGCTCCGCTCTCGCCCAAGCTGCTCGAGCGCGCGAAGACCGAATCGCCGGCGCTCCACACGCTGGCGACCGGCGCGGCGGCGCGCACGCTGTGGATGGGGGAAGCGTTCTGGGAGGACTATCTGCGACGGCTGGAGCTCGAGTCCGCGGGCACGGTCGAGTTCATCGCGCCCTACATCGGGGATCCATCGAACCAGGTGCGCCTGCTGTTCACGCCGGGGAACCTGCCAGTGCGTTGACCCTGCCCGAGACGCGATGCTACGGTGCGCATCTCATGGCGCGGCGCATCCTGATCGGCATCGCCGGCGGATCGGGTTCGGGCAAGACCCTGGTCGCGCGCACCATCGTCCGCGAGCTGGGCTCCGACAAGGTCGTCATCGTCGACCAGGATTCTTACTACAAGAACCTCGACGACATTCCCTTCCGCGACCGCGAAGCGCGCAACTTCGATCATCCCGACGCGTTCGACAACGATCTGCTGCGCCGCCACATCCGTGAGCTGCTGGAGGGACGCGCGGTCGAGCAACCCATTTACGACTACGCCGAGCACCGGCGTTTGCCGGAGACGCGCCGGATCGCGGATCACCTGGTGATCGTGCTCGAGGGCATCCTGATCTTCGTCGACCCCGAGCTGCGCGGCCTGATGGACATCAAGCTGTTCATCGACGCCGATCCCGACGTCCGGTTCATCCGGCGCTTGCGGCGCGATCTGGTCGAGCGCGGCCGCTCGGTGGACAGCATCATCCGCCAATACGAAGAGAGCGTGCGGCCGATGCACCTGCAGTTCGTGGACTCCTCCAAGCGCTACGCCGACGTGATCATTCCCGAAGGCGGCCACAATCAGGTCGCGATCGATCTGGTGAAGACCAAGATCCGCGAGCTGTTGCGCGAGCGCGGCGTCGAGCCAATCCCCGCGGGGACGGAGGCTCGAGTCCGCTGATCGTCCAGGACTGGCTTCCCAAGTCGGTTCTGTCGCTGCGCGGTTACGACCCTCGGACGTTCCGCGCCGATCTGCTGGCCGGCGTCACCGTGGGTCTGGTGGCTCTGCCGCTCGCGCTGGCGTTCGCGATCTCGTCGGCGTCCCGCCGGAGGCCGGGCTGCGCAACATGACAGCGATCGACGCGACCGGACTGCGGGCGCTCGAAGACCTCGCCGATCAGCTCCAGGCGACCGGGCGCACGCTGATCGTCTGCGACATGCGCGAGCAGCCGGCGCGCCTCATGCGACGCGCCGACTTCCACGAGCATCTCGGCGACGCGAACATCTGCGCGAGCTTCGAGGCGGCGCTCGCGCGCGCCCACGTCGTCCACCAGGAGAACCGCCAGAGCGCATGAGCCGTCGCGTGGCGCTTCGCCGCCCGTTTCAGCATCCTCGTTACAGCCTCGACACCCGGAGACCCTGCCATGACCGACCCCAAGGACTATCCATACGTCACCCGCCTCGACGTTCGGTTCGGAGCGCTCGAGCGCATCGACGTTCGCGTCCTGGCGGAAGCCTGCACGGACCGCTGGTTCAACCAGACGTTGTGCCGGGTCAACGACTCGGTCGTGCGGCTCGGCGTCGTGGAGGGTGAGTATCACTGGCACCAGCACGACGACGAGGACGAGTTCTTCTACGTGGTCGAGGGCAAGCTCATCGTCGATCTCGAAGATCGATCGGTCGAGCTGTCCGCGCGACAGGGCTTCACGGTGCCACGCGGAGTCGTGCACCGCACGCGCGCGCCCGAGCGGACCGTGATGCTGATGGTCGAGGGCGCGGGAATCGTCCCGACCGGCGACTGACGCAGGAGCGCGCCCGGCGCGCCGCGGCCAGCGCTAGACCGTGACTTCCACTCGCTTCTGGCGCGCCTTGCGCGGCGCCGATCGTCTCTCGCTCAGCAGGTGCCAGACGCGCAGTGTCTCGCCGACCGACCACGCCTGTGCGATGCACCCCTTCGGCGCGTAGG
>DASQFU010000030.1:0-24625 GCA_035632955.1 Candidatus Limnocylindria bacterium | reverse complement strand
CCGCCGACGAGGAGCAGCCAGAACTCGCGCTTGATCAGCACGGCGACGGTGCCCAGCGCCCCGCCCAGGGCGAGCGATCCGGTGTCGCCCATGAACACGTCGGCCGGATGGCAGTTGTACCAGAGGAAACCGAGCGAGGCGCCGAGCACGGCCATGCAGAACACGGTCAGCTCGCCGCCGTACGCCAGGTAGCTGATGTTCAGGTACTCGCTGAACTTGATGTGGCCGCTCAGGTAGCACATGCCGGCGAACGCGAGCGCCGCGATCGCGACCAGGCCCGAGGCCAGTCCGTCGAGCCCGTCGGTGAGATTCACCGCGTTCGAGCAGCCGGTGACGACCAGAATCACGAACGGCACGAACAGGAACCCGAAGTCGATCAACCGGAACTTGAGGAACGGCACGTGGGTCGCCGTCGCCGGCAGCCCCGGCTCGGGCCAGACGATGAGCAGGGTGCCGATCAGGCCGCCGAGCACGATCTGCCCGACCAGCTTGTAGCGGCCGAGCAGGCCCTTCGGGTAGCCCTTGACGACCCGCAGGTAGTCGTCGAGGAAGCCGAGCGCGCCGAGCCACACGGTCGCCAGCACCGCCAGCCATAACGGGCGCGAATGAAGGTTGCCCCACAGCAGGGTCGGCACCACGATCGCCGTCACGATCAGCAGCCCGCCCATGGTCGGCGTGCCCGCCTTCGCGAGATGCGCCTGCGGCCCCTCCGTGCGGATCTTCTGGCCGAGCTTCACCCGTCGCAGCCACTCGATCATCGGCGGACCGAGCGCGAAGCACACCAGCAACGCCGTGATCGCCGCGTAGGCCGAACGAAACGTGATGTAGCGGAACACGTTCAGTCCCGAGAGCCCGGGCAGCTCGTGGAGCGGATAGACGAACTCGTAGAACACTAGTCCTCCAGCTCGAGTCCGGTCAGAACCCGTTCCAGCGCCGCGCCACGCGACGCCTTGAGCAGCACGATCGTGCCGGGAGCGAGCACGGCGCGCAGCGCCGCGGCGAGCTCCGGAAGCTCGGCGAACACGCGCGCCTCGACGCCCGCCCCGCGCGCGCCGGCGGCGAGATCCTCGGCGTGCGTTCCCACCGTCCAGAGCTCGGCCTCACGCACCGCGGCGCCGACGTCGCGGTGCAGCGCCCCAGCCCCAGGCCCGAGCTCGAGCATGTCGCCGAGCACGGCGATGCGCCGCCGGGCGTCCGGCCATTCCGCCAGCGTCGCGAGCGCCGCGCGCGTCGAATCGGGATTGGCGTTGTAGCTGTCCACGAGCAGCGTCGCGCCAAGGGCGCGCCGCACTTGCATGCGCCCTGTGGCTGGCCGCTCGGCTTCGAGCGCCGCCACGACCGCGGCCGGGTCGAGCCGGTATTCGCGCGCGACCGCGAGCGCCGCCAGCGCGTTCTGCACTTGATGCCGCCCGATCAGCCGCAAGTGCACGGGCGGAAAACCCTCGACCTCGAAGCGCGTCCCCTCGGGCCCGAGATCCTCGAGCGCGCGCGGGCGCACGTCGGCGTCGTGCGCGAGCCCGTAGCGGATCACGCGGCACTTCATCCCGGCGAGGGCCGCGATCAGCGGCGGCGAATCGGCGCCCGCGAACAGGGGACGCCCCTCGGGGAGCGCTGCCGCCAGCGCCGCCTTCTCGCGCGCCACCGCCGCGACCGAGCCGAGCCCTTCGCCGCCGAGATGCGCGGAGCCGGCGTTGGTGATGATGCCGGCGTCCGGCCGCGCGATCGCGGCGAGATAGGCGATCTCGCCGGCGGCGCTCATCGCCATCTCCACCACCGCCGCGCGATGCTCCGGCCGCAGTCGCAGCAGCGTGAGCGGCACGCCCCAGTGATTGTTCAGATTTCCCTCGGTCTTGAGGGTCGGCGCGCCGGTCGCGAGTGCGGCGGCCGCCAGATCCTTGGTCGTGGTCTTGCCGGCGCTGCCGGTGACACCGAGCACCGGACCGCCCCAGGCGTCACGCACGCGGCGGGCGAGCCGCTGCAACGCCGCCGTGACGTCGTCCACGAGCACCAGCGGGCCGGGCTCGCGCCCGGCGAACGCCGCATGGGCGGCGCGTGCGCACAGCGCGGCGATCGCGCCGCGCCGGAACGCGTCGGCCAGGAACCGATGCCCATCCACGTTCTGACCCGGCAGGGGCACGAACAGGGCGCCCGGCTCGAGCGTGCGGCTGTCGATGCCGACGCTGATGACGCCGGCGCGCAACAGCGCTTCGCGCAGAGCTGGCTCGCTCGGCACCTCGCGCACGATCAGATCGCCGCCGGTCATCTGGGCGATTTGCGTCAGGGTCAGCACGGGCGCCATGGTCGAGGCGGTCATCGCCCCTCCCGCCGCGCGTCCAGCCACCCGCCCGCCACCTGGCGGTCGTCGAACGGCAGCACGCGCTCACCGATCGTTTGCGTGGTCTCGTGACCCTTGCCGGCGATCAGCACGACGTCGCCCGGCTCGGCCTCGGCGAGCGCCGCGTGGAACGCAGCGCGCCGATCGAGCTCGACGACCAGCCCCGCACCGGGGGCACCCGCGACGATCTCCTCGGCGATCCGCGCCGGATCCTCGCTACGCGGATTGTCGTTCGTGACCCAGGCGCGATCGCTTCCGGCGGCCGCCGCGCGTCCCATCAGCGGGCGCTTGGTGGGGTCGCGATCGCCGCCGCACCCGAACACGAGCATCACCTTGCCCGTCGCATGCTCGCGCACCGCGGCCAGCGCGCGCGCGAGCGCGTCCGGCGTATGGGCGTAGTCCACCACCACGAGGAACGGCTGGCCCCGGTCCACTCGCTCCAACCGGCCGGGAACACCGGCCATCGACTCGAGCCCGCGCGCGATGGTCTCGGGGTCGATGCCGAGCGCCCAGGCGCTCGCGAACGCCGCCGCGGCATTGGCCGCGTTGTAGCGGCCGAGCAACGGTAACCGGACGCGGTGCTCCTCCCCACCCGCGAGCGAGACGCCGCCGCTGCCGAGCCACGGCTGCTTGGTGGTCCGCACTCGCAGCTCGATCCCGCCCGCCGACGGCTCGATCGCGGTCACATGCACGACCAGCGCGGCGGAGCGCGAGTCGGGCTCGCCGCTGTAGCGCGCGACCTCGAGGCCGCCGCGCCGCGCGGCGTCCGCCACCTGGCCCGCGACCGGATCGTCGGCGTTCACCAGCGCCACCGCGCGCTTGCGCGGCTCGGGAAGGTTGCGGCCGTCGAACAGCATGAGCTTGGCGTCGAGGTAGGATTCGAGTGTGCCGTGGTAGTCGAGATGATCGTGGCTCAGGTTCGTGAACACCATGGCGTCGCAGTGCAGACCATAGCCGCGTCGCTGCACCAGCGCGTGGCTGCTGATCTCGAGCGCGACGGCGACCACCCCGCGGCGGCTCATCTCGGCCAGCAAGCCCTGGAGCTCGGGCGATTCCGGGGTCGTGAGCGTGGCCGGGCGGCGCTCGTCGCCGACATGGACGCCGGTCGTGCCGATCACGCCCGAGATCCATCCGGCGGCGCGGAACACGGCCTCGAGCAGGTACGTGGTCGTGGTCTTGCCGTTGGTCCCCGTCACCGCGACGACGCGCAGCGCGAGTGAAGGCTCGCCGTGCAGTCGTGCCGCGGCGCGCGCCAGGGCCACGCGCGGCTCGGGCACGTGCACCACGGTGACGCTCGGAACCTCGGCAGCGCTCGCGACCACCGCCACGGCGCCGGCCGCCGCGGCCTGGCGGGCGTATGCGGTTCCGTCCTCGGTCGATCCGGCAAGCGCGAAGAACACGTCGCCGCGCCGCACGCGGCGCGAGTCGTACGCCACCCCTGCGATTTCGACCGCGAGCGATCCGTGGATCGCCGTCATCGGCACCCCTTCCAACAAGTGTTGCAATGTCACGGTCTCTGGCTCGCGATCACGGACCGCGGCGCTTCCGGGCCGACGAACGGACCCAGCGCTGCAATCGTGAGGCCGGGTTGGCAATGGAGCACGCACCGGGAGCGGAGCGGCAGGCGCGCGCCGGGGTCGGGTTCCTGGCGGACCACCAGCCCGTGCCCGACGATCTTGGGGGCGACGCCGCGCAGGCTCAAGTGGCGGAGCGCGTCGCGCACCGACATTCCGATCAGGCTCGGCAGCGTGCTGCCGGCGGAATCCTGGGGCGCCGCGAGCCACGCGCGAACGCGGGCGCCGCGCTCGACGGCGGTGCCGGGCGGCGGGTCCTGCGCGAGCACGCGCGGGCCATCGCCCTCGAACCGTGCCGCCAGCCGCCGCTCGGCGAGCGCGTGCTCCGCCGCACGCGGCGGCAGCAGCCGCAGGTCGGGCACGGTCACCGGGGCCGGCGCCGGCGGACGCACCGCGACCCGCGACGCACCGGAATCGAGCGGGCCGTCCGGCAGGAACCGGAGATCGCCAATCACCTGGCGGAACACGGGTGCCGCGACTTCTCCGCCGTAGTAACGCCGCCCGCGAGGCTCGTCGATCACGACGACGCCGACCAGCTGCGGCGCACCGGCCGGCGCGAAGCCAGCGAACGAGGACAAGTAGAGGCCCTTGCCGTAAGTCTTCACCGCGGCATCGTACTTTTGTGAGGTCCCAGTCTTGCCTGCGACCGGCAGGCCGTCCACGCGCGCCGCCCGCGCGGTGCCGCTGTCGACCACGGCGGTGAGCATCTCCCGCAACAGCCCGCTGGTGTGCTCGCTGAACACGCGGTGCGACGCCTGAGGCTGGAAGCGCCGGACCACGTGGCCGTCGAGATCGCGGATCTCGCGCACCAGCATCGGCCGCATCAGCACGCCGCCGTTGGCGACCGCGGCGTAGGCGAGCGTGAGCTGCAGCGGCGTCACCGCCAGCTCGTGGCCGATCGCGATCGTCGGCGGCGAGCGCAGCGACCAGCGATCCGGGCTGCGCAGCTTGCCTGCGGCCTCGCCGGGAAAGTCCACCCCCGTCAGGCTGCCGAAGCCGAGCGTCGTGCTGTAACGATAGAGACGTTCGGCGCCGAGGAGCGCGCCGATCTTGCCGATGACGATGTTGCTCGACCAGCGCACCGCGTCGCGAAACGTGTAGCGCGCCTCCTTGTGCACGTCGTGGAACAGCGCCCCGGGCGCGACCTGCGCCACGCCCGATTCCGCGGCTTCGAACACCTGGTTCGGGCGCGCGACGCCTTCCTCGAGCGCCGCGCCCGCCGCGACGATCTTGTAGGTCGAGCCGGGCTCGTAGGTGTCGGTGAAGTTCCAGTTGCGCGCCTTGCCGGGCTCGAGGTGCGGGACGCTGACCGCCGCGAGAATCTCGCCGGTGCGCGGCTCCATGAACAATGCGAAGCCGCGCAGCGCGTTCAGACTGTCGACCGCGGCGGCGAGATGCGTCTCGACGATCGCTTGCAGATCGGCGTCCAGCGTCAGCACCACGTGCTGGCCGTCCTCGGGTGGACGCCGCAAGCCGCCGGGCATCGCGTGCGAGCGCCCGCGGCCGTCCCGGAACAACGTCGCCCATCCCGGCCGGCCGCGGAGGGCTTCGTCCCACTGCAGCTCGAGCCCGTCGACGCCGGAGTTGTCGAGATCGGTGCGGCCCAGGACTTCGGCGGCCGCCGCGCCGAGTGCGTAGACGCGCTGCGTCTCGGGCGCGACGTACACGCCACGCTCGTTTCGTTTGGAGATCTGCGCGCCGATTTCCGGGGACACGCGGCGCGCGACCCACAGAAACCGGTGCTTTGCCGCGAACTCGCGCTGGAGACGGCGCGGGTCGAGTTTGAGGATCGCGGCCAGCTCGCGGGCGGTGCGGCTCGGGCGCCGCATTTCGCGCGGCGCCGCCGAGATCGAGTAGGTGACGAGGTCGCGCGCGAGCATGCGGCCGCGGCGATCGAGCAGATTGCCGCGCACCGGCTTCAACAGGACGCGCTGCTCGCGCAGGCGGTCGGCGCGCTCCGCGTAGTAGCCGTGCTGTCCGACCTGGATCCACGCCACGCGCAACCACAGCGCCATCAGACAAAACAACAGGCCGGCCGCAGCCACCAGCACCCGACTCCTGCGCATTTCCCTGTGGGCCAACTCCTTCCCTCCGTGGAACGGCGGTTCACGCAGACCGCCGGGCCGTCACAAGCGCGGTGCGGTGTCGCGGCCGGCCAAAACCGGTCGCTCAACCTATGGAGATGCGACGATCGTCAGTTCCCGGCGCGATCCCGGGCCGTGGCCTCCGGCACGAGTGCTCGCGATGCCCTTTCCGCCCACGCCAGCAACGAGACGGACGTGCCGTCGCGCGGTCGCTCGTGCTGCGCCGCCAGATACACGGAAGGCAGGACGACGACTTGCTGGGCGTCGGCCGGCGCCAGCCCCAGCTGTTCGGCCAGCGGAGCTAGTTCGGCGCGGGTGGTTCGGCGTTCGAGGTCGGCCCGCACGTAGTCCAGTCGTGCGTGCGCCTGCTCGAGCGCCGAGCGATTCTGGTCGAAGATCATCGCCAGCTCGGCCATGCGAGAGCTCTGCCAGACTTCGACCAACAGCATTCCGACCAGGCCCGTGGCCAGCAGCCACAGCTCGGGCCGGGCGACGCGCATTTCCGGTGCGCGCCACGACGAACGGGAGCGAACGAAACCCTGCCTCATGAAGACTTCCTCCGGAATGCACGCAGCCGCGCGCTGCGCGCGCGCGGGTTCCGTGCCTTCTCCGTTTGCGAGGGGGTCACGACGTGTCGAGTGCTCGGTTCCCACGGCCCCTCGGGAGGCCGCTCCATCAACTCGGGACGGCGGCGCGGGAGCGTTGCTCGGGGGATCCCCCGCACTGCCTGCTTGATCCGGCGATCCTCGCCCGAGTGATAGGCGAGGGTCACGACCACGCCGCCGGCGCGCATCCGATCCGGCAGCCATGCGAGCGCCGCGTCGAGATCCTCGGCTTCGCCGTTGACCCAGATGCGCAGCGCCTGAAAGACCTGTGCGTAGCGGCGCGGATGCGGCCGCCCTCCGAGCGCGCGATCCACCGCCGCCCGCAACGCCTGGGTGGTGACCAACTCGCCGCTTTGGGCCGCTTCGGCCAGCGCGCGTGCGATGCGCGAAGCTTCCCGCAGGTCGCCGTGGACGCGCAGCACCGAGGCGACCTCGCTCTCGCTCGCCTGCGCCAGACGCTCGGACGCCGGCATGCCCCGGCTCGCATCGAAACGAAGATCGAGCGGGCCTGGGTGCATGAAGCTCAAGCCGCGCTCCGGATCGTCGATCTGGCGCGACGAGAGGCCGAGGTCGAACAGCGCCCCGGTCAGCCGCTCGCGTTCCGCCAGCACGGCCGGTAACTCCGCGAAGGTGGCGTGGGCCACGCTCACACGATCTCCGTAGGGCGCGAGTCTCGCGCGCGCGAAATCGAGCGCCGCACGATCACGGTCGCTCCCGAGCAGCCGTGCGCCCGGCTCCGCCCGCAACAGCGCTTCGGCATGTCCGGCATCGCCGAGCGTCGCGTCCAGGTAGAGACCGGGGCCATTGCACAAGTATCGGAGCACCTCGGCGACCAGAACCGGCTCATGACGCGCACTCACCGCTCGGCTCGAGGGTGAGGCTCGCCTCGAGCAGCTCGCCGGCCGAAGGCCAGCAGCGCAGCCGGGGCTCGCAACCCGCAATCCGGAACAGATCGCGCAGGTGGCGCGACAACCCGCACACCACGAACCCTCCGGCCCGAACTTCGAACCGCTCGAGCGCGTCGACCAGCGCCGGAGCCACGCGATAGTCGAGGTGGCGGAGCTCGGCGCAGTCGAGCAGCACCTGATCCACGCCGCGGGCCACGAGATCGTCGAGCGTCAGCTCGAGGCGCCGAGCCGCGGGGCGGTCGAGCCAGCCGCGCAAGGCGATCAGCGCGATGCGGTGCGGACCATGGGACGCCGCAGGCCGCTCGTGCACTTCGACCCGCGCCGACGCGCCATGTTTGCCGTGGCTCAGCTCGAGATTCATCGCCAGCGTGTGACGGTCCCTGGCTTCGCGGTCGATGCTCATCACGCTTCGTCCTTGAACAGCTTCTCGGCGAGCGCTTCATACTTGCCTTCGATCTTCGTCACCGGCGCCAGGGCGGTTTGGAAGCGCTCGGAGTTCCAGATCTCGAGATGGTCATTTGCACCATGCAGGACCGCTTCCTTGCGAAGCCCCGCATGGTCCATGAGTGCCGGTGGAATCGGGATCCTTCCCTGCGCGTCCACCGTCACCTGCCGCGCGTGAAGCATGAACGTCCGTTGAAACGCCCGGCCGTCGGGGTTGCCTTTCGAGATCTTGCCCAGTCGCTCCATCATGCGATTCCACTCGTCGAGCGCGTACATCGCGACACAACCATCGAAGCCCATGTTGAGCACGAACGTGGTGAGCGGCTTGCGGGTCGGCCCGCGCCGCATCGACGCCGGCACCGCGATTCGGCCTTTGTGATCGATGGCATAGGTGTCCGTGCCGAGGAACGACGACATGGAATGCAACCGCCGACGATGAAGGGTTACCACCTAACACCACGATCCCCTACTTTTCCCCACCACCGCGGCGGACTGTAATTCCGGGGCGTCATGGAGTCAAAACAAAATGTTGATGGAATCGAAATCAGGTGACTGCACACACGTGCAGTCTACGATAAAGGGCGTCCGAGCGACGCCATCCGCGCTCACGACGGAGCGCGCAGCGAATCGAATGCGGCCCAGTCGACGCGATAGAAAGAGTGAAACCTGGACGAGGCGCCGCGCACGCCGGCACCGATCGGCGCGTGGCCGATCGGAATCAACGCGGCAGCGAAACGGCTGCGCGCGAGCAAGGCATACGGCCGCGGCGCGACGTCGACGAGAAAGTCCGGACGCGCGAACGCCGCGAAGCGAAACGCCGCCGCGGCATCCGCTGCGGTTTCATTCTGCAGAAAACCGATCATCGCCGGCGTCACGACGCCATTGAGATCCAGAACCCGGCGCTGGCCGTGATAGCCGATCGCGCCGATCTCCGAGGTGGCGATCAGCGCGCCTGGCTCGGTGTGCTCGCCGAACCAGCGTCCCCACGGAACCAGGCTGCCCCGGGTGTGCAGCGTTTCCTCGCGCACCTCGGGGACCACCGTGCGCCGATAGACAATCAGGTTCTGCCCGAGCACGAGCACCGCGAGCAACGCCGCCGCTGCCGGCATCCAGACCGGCGCCGGTTCGTCTTCATCGTCCCCGAGCCACCATCGCTCGGCCGCGCGCCACGCGAGCCACGCGAGCACCGGCATGACGAGGATCAGATGTTGAGACGTCACCGACACGCGCCGCATTGCGTAGAGCAACGGCAGCGCCAGCACCCAGCACCAGGGAACGAGCCGGCGCGTCACGCCCGGCCGGCGCCACAGCCGCGGTCCCGCGGCCAGCAACGCGAGCGCGAGCATGACGGCCAGCGCGGCCTCAGTGCCGGTCAGGAGTTGCACCTGTCGGGTGAGACTCTCCAGGATCCCGAGCGCGCTGTCTCCGCGGCGCGCCGGCGTCGAGAAGATCTGCGGCCAGAAGGTTCCGAAATACACGCGGGCGAACAACAGCCATCCGCCGTAGATCACGAGCGGCGGCAACGTCCCCGCCACCATGCGTCGCAGGCCGTCGCGATTCTCGGTGTCGATCAGGAGTACGGCGACCCAGAGCAGCAGGAGAACCGCCGCTTCCGGCCGGGTCAACGCCGCGAGCGCCCATAACGCTCCGGTCCGCCACGGCCTTCCGTCCACGAACGCCACGAAGCCCGCGAGCGTGAGCGCGACCGCGAGCGGCGCCTCGCTGCCGGACATCGACCAGCGCAGCAGCCACGCGTGTCCCGCCCACGCGATGGTTCCGGCGGCGCGCAGCGCAGGCGTTCGCAACGTGCGGCGCAGCAGTTGAAAAAAGAACACGACGGCGGCGAGCGTGGAGAGTGCGCCGAGCACGCGCGCCGTCCGCAGCCCGTCGAAACCGAGCATGATGCCGTCGGCCAGCAGCGCCGCCCACAGCGGACTGGTGCAGCCGTAGACGCGTTCGCCGACGTTGAACACCAGTCCCTGACCGGAGGCGAGGTGGCGGGCGTACTGGAGATGAACGTAGGTCCCGTCGTTCACCGCCAGCCGCATCGGCATCATCAGTGCCGCGGTAAGCGCGAGCGCCACCACCAGCGCCACCCGTTCGAGCCGGGTGACAGGCGTTGCGCTGGTCGCGATCACGTGCGGGCTCCGCAGACCTGGTCGAGCACGCGCGCGAGCCGTCCGGCCAGGCGTTCGCGCGCGAAGTCATCCAACCATGCCGGGCGCGCGTCCGGCTCGCGCCCGTTCGTGCTCCAGGCGCGATAGCGGCGCTCGAGCTCGTCGGTGAGCGCCGCGCGCGCGCCCGGCGCAACCACCGTGCCTCCCGCTCGCCGCACCAGCTCGACGGCCTCGTCCTGGGGCTCGAGCAACGCGACGACCGGACGCCCGGCGTCGAGGTACTCGTACAGCTTGCCCGGCAGCGCGGCTCGATACCCCGACCCGCGCGGTATCCACAGTGCCAGCAGATCGGCGCGCCGCTGGAGCGTTCGCACCTCCGGCTGTGAGCGCTGGCCGAGGAACTCGACGATGCCGCGCAACCCGAGCGCCACCGCGCGGTCGGCATAGCTGGGATCGTAGGGGCCGGCGAGGCGCACCCGCACGCGGCGTCGCGCCTCGGGGTGACGGCTGAGCAGCTCGTGCACCGCTTCGAGGAACACGTCCGTGTCGGGCACCTGAGAGAGCGTCCCCGTGAATGCGATCACGAACCACGCCGGGTCCGGGCTCTCGGCGGTCGCGACGTCGCTTGCCGGCTCGAAGCCGTTGGGGATCAGCTCGACCCTGCGGGGCCGGGCTCCCGAGCCGGCAGTCGAGAAGTCCATCTGAGTGCGCGACGCGCTGAGCACGACGTCGGCGGCGCTCATGACGGTGCGCTCGAGCTGGCTCTGGCGCCGGCGATGCCAGGCGCTCGGCGGCGTGCGCCGGTAGAGGCCGACCCACGGATCACGGAAATCGGCGATCCAGGGAATGCCGAAGCGCCGGCGCAGCGGCAGCGCCGCGAGATGAACGCTCTCGGGCGGCGAGCTCGAAAGGATCGCCGACACTCCTCCCCGAGCAATCCGCTTTGCGGCGGCGGCGCGTGCGCGCGGCGCCCAACCCACGTACGAGTCGGGCAGCAGCCACCAGTCGCTCCACCGCCGGAGCGCCGCGGCCGATTCGCCCGGCAACCGGTCGCCGCGCCCACGGAACACGCGCCGCCAGGTCGCGAGCACACTGCCCCCCGGGACACGGATCACTTCGGTTTCGGCCGGCACGCGCGCGTCCAAGGTCTCGTCCGTCACCCAGTAGTCTCCCTCGCCGGCGCACACGACGGTGCACGCCCAACCATGGGCCGGGAGGTGACGCGTGAAGCTCAGCACCCGATGCACGCCTCCTCCCGCCAGCGGCGGATAGAAATAGCACAACAGCAGCAGGCGGCGCGGACTCATGCGCCGCGGACCCTTGGCAGCGATTCGAACAGCGACTCGATGCGCTGCAGATTGCGCGTCCAGTCGGCGCGCGCCTCGACCACCCGCCGGTTGTGCGCGGCCGCGCGGGTTCTCCAGTCACGGTCGCCGAGCGCGCGCGCCAGGGCGCGCGCCAGCTCCTGCGCGTCGCCGGGCCGGAACAGCAGCGCGCCCTCTCCGGCGCGCACCCACTCGCGGTTGCCGGCGATGTCGCTCACCACCGGCGCCGCGCCGGCAGCCATTGCTTCCAGCAGCGATTGCGAGGTCGAGTCGGAGTGCGACGCGGACACGTAGACCTCCGCGCGCCCGTAGAACGCGAACAGGTCGTCGGGCGCGAGCCGACCGAGAAAGCGGAAACGTCCCGCTGGCAGCCGCTCGGCCGCGAGACGCTCGAGTGCCGGGCGCAACGAGCCGTCGCCGATGAACGCGACGTGCGCATGCGGATGCTGGGCAAGGACGGGGGCCAGGCCGGCGATTACGGTCACCAGGTCGTAGATCGGCTCGTGCATCCGGGTGCTCAGGACGAGCCCGGTCTCCCGCGGCTCGAGCGGCCGCACGCGCGCGAGGTCGACGCCCCAGGGAATGGCGTGCACCCGATCCGGCGCCGCCCCCAGCTCGCGCGCGGCGGCCGCGAGATTCTCGGCGTCGCACAGCACCTGATCCGCTCGGGCGAGCACGAAGCGCGCGCGCGCGCGACGCAGCGGGTCGCGGCGGCCGCCGAGCAGCAGGTCCGAGCCCCACGCCGCAACCGACAGCGGGCGGCGGCCTGCGAGCACGCCCAGCAATCCGTAGTTGGGAACGAAATGCGCGTCCACGACGTCGGGAGCGAAGGCCCGCAGGTCACGCGCGAGTGCCCGGGCCGCGAGCGGATAGCGCAAGACCCTCGGTAGCGGCAGCGGCGGTGCCGGCAACGGTACGACGCCGAGGGATTCGGGGCCGCGCTCGAGCGACCAGACGCGGACGTCGTGCCCGCGCGCGCGGAAGTGCTCGACCCACCGCACCGTGTGCACGGCGGATGCGTCGGAGAGCGTCGCGATCCTCACGCCGGCGCGCCCAGGGGCCGGCCGCGGCGGAGGAAGCCCTGGATGGCGGCGACTGCGGAGACCAGACGCGAGCGACGGGCGCGTGCGATCCAGCGCACCGGATAACGATAGTCCCGCGCTCCGAGCGAGCGCTTGAAGGCCGCGACTCCCTCCAATCCGGGACTCGCGCCGAGATTGAGGCGCGAACGCCCCGCGGCCGCGGCCCACTCGGCGAGCGAGACGTACAACCACGCGACCCCGTGGGCGCGGCGCGAGTCTTCGTGCGCGCCGGTCCACCACACGAAGCTCTCGTGCGGGCCGTCGAGCACGAGGCCACCCGCGAGCACCCCGCGGCCGTCGCGCACGGTGAACAGGCGGGCGAGCGGCGCGGCGTCTGGCGTCGTCGCGGCGGCGGGTTGCAGCAGCCGCCGCGCGAGCTCGATCGGCAAGGGTCGATAGCCGGGCCATGCACGCGTCTGGGCGTGATGCAAGGCATACACCTCGTCGAGCGACTCCGGATCCTCCGCGAACCGGAGCCCTCGCTCCCCAGTGCGCCGCAGCTCGTGGCGGGTCTTCTTGTCCATCGCCTGCCACACCGGGCCGAGGCCCGCGCCGAGGTCGATCACAGCCGTCGTCACCCAGCGGGTCTCCCCCGGCACGGCTTCGAGCGCCTCGCGCTCCGGCGCGGGCCCCGCCGGACGGTAGAGCACCCAGGCCCCACCGACGGCGCCAAGCGCCGCGGCGCGCTCCGCCAGCGCCGTCGCCACCGCACGATCCACGCACGCCTGCTCGCCGGCGCGCGCGAGCGGCGCCCCCGAAAGCGTGAAAGGCAGCCCGTGGATCCAGTGGAAGCCGGCCCGGCGCTCGATCACGACCGGCGCACCGCCGAGCAACGCCCCCTGGCGCTCGACCGCGACGAACTCGAGCCGCAGTCCCGGCAGCACCGCCGCCAGCGCGCGGCCAAGCTCGAGCCGGTGGGCGGCGGTCGCGTTGAGATCGGCGGCGAGCAGCGAACCCCATGCGGGCCCGGCGTCGTCCGACCAGCGCGCGACCTCGATGCTCACCGCAGCAGCGCGATCCGCGCCACTGCCTCGCGTCCCGCGGCCAGGGCGCGCACGAAATAGATTCCCGGCTGCACCAGCCGTCCATCCTCGTCGCGACCGTCCCAGAACACGCGCCCGTTGGTCGGCACCTGGAACCGGCGAATGCGCCGCCCGGACAGGTCATAGACCTCTCCTCGATAACCAGACGAGTTGCCCGCGAGGCGAAGCTGGATGCCGGCGCCGGTGATCGTCGCGGGATTGGGATAGATCGTGACCTCGAGCTTCGGCAGCTCCGGGGTCGGCGCAACGAATCCCGGATCGAAGCGGCTCAATCCTTCGGTGGTGGCGATCCACACCGCACCGCTGCCGCGCTCGACGCGCAGCGCGCGCACGTTGTTTCCCGCGAGCGGCGAGTTGGCGGCCGTGAAGTCCTGCGGTGCCGCACCCCCGGGGCGATTGGGATAGAGCCGCACGCCCGCTTGGGTGCCGAGCCACAAGCTGCCGTCCGGCGACACGTCCATGACGTAGGGATCGAGCGGCGTCGAGAGTTGGGCCGGCAGGCTCAGGGTCTGGCGAAGAATGCGCGAGCCAGCCGAGTAACGACGCAGGCCGGCCGTGGTCAGGACCCACGCCGAGTCGCCGTGGATCACGATCGAGTGCACGTCGAGCGTGAGTGTGTTGGCGAGCACTTCGAAGGTTGGGATTGGATCGGTCGCCAGGTCGGGCGGCTGGAAGATCTCGACGCCGCGACCGATGTAGCCGGCCCACATTTGATTGCGTGCCGCGTGGTACGCCAGGCCGTGAGTGCGTCGCCCGAAGTTGTAGTTCGCGAAGTTGCCGTTGCGATCGTAGAAGTCGATCCCGGCGGCCTCGAGGTTCGGGGTGTCGGGAAACGACGTGAACATGCCGAACCATACGCCGCCGTTGCCGTCGTCGCAGCCGACGATCGCACGCGTATGGCGATCGCCGTCCGGGCCGGTCAAATGGTGATGGATGAACTGCGGCGGCTCACTCCGATCGTCGATCTCCTCGAGCGCGGTCTCGTGGCAACCCGCCCATTTTCGACCGCTGGCATCCAGGAACAGGCAGTAGCTGAACGTTGGGTTCGCGAAGCTCGTGTCGCTGACCGGTCCCGGAGGGTTCGCGGGCCAGTTCCGCCAGCGAATGCCGTCCCAGCGCGAGATGCCGCGGTCACGGGTGCTCGCGTAGACGCGTTCCCCGTCGCTGACGACGTTGACGAAGTCGTTCGCGATCGGGAACGTCGTCGCCAGCGGCAGCCAGGGATCGGGGCTCGGTCGCTGCTCGTAGAGGACCTCGTTGATGCCGACGAAGTGGACCCCCACGGGATCCACCGTTGGCTCCGGAATCTCGCCCGCGGTCGGCACCGGCGCTCCCGGCACCGGGGCGAAGCCGGCGCCGTTCCAGCGATAGACACCGAAGTCGGTCCCGGCGAGCACTTCGCCATGGTCGTCGATCAGATTGTGGACGTTGCCGAATCCGCCGAACAGGTCCCACTGTGCAGTCGCGTCACGCCACACGTAGACGACGCCGCCCGAATGCGCGAACACCTGCTGGCCGTTCGAGGCCAGATTCTGGATGTCGAGCACGAAGATGCCGAGGTTGCGCTCGCGCCAGTCCGTGAGACCGGTCGAGAGGTGCGCCACGCCGACTCCTGCGCGGCTCGAGAGCCAGACCTCGTCGCCGAGCACGACGACGCCGGTGATCGAGCTGCTCGCGAACGTGGTGTCGAACGTCACGGAGTTCGGATCCGGCAGCGAGCCCGAGATCTCGTCCCCGTTCCAGAGCGCGATGCCTTGGGAGGTAGCGATCCAGAGGGTGTCGCCCTGAGCTTCGAGCGCCTGCACGGTATCGGAAGGCAGCCCGTCGAACGAGTTGACGAGGCCCCAGTCGCTGCGGTCCGCCGAGAGCCGGCTGACCCCGGCGCCGCCGGTGGCGACCCAGAGCCGCCCCTGGCGGTCGAACGCGAGCGCCGTGAGCCGGTTGCTGCCGAGATTCCCGGGCTCGCGGTGAAAGGTTTCGAACCTCCGGCTCACGCGATCGAAGCGCAGCAAGCCGCCTTCGCGACTCGCGCACCACAGATCGTCATCGGTCGCGATCAAGTCGGTGAACGCGCCCGGATTCTGGAACGTCTGCCAGGCTCCGGCTGCGATCGACGCATCGGTCCACACCGTCCCCAGCACCAGGACGGCCACCACCAGGAAACGCCTCATTGGCTACTCCACGCGACCGAACAGATCCGAGAGCCTCAACCGCCACACCATCCAGGCCGCCTCCCAGATGATGCGACGATTCATCTTGGAAACCCCCGCGCGGCGATCCACGAACAGAATCGGGATCTCACGAATGCTGAACCCCCGCTTCCAGCACTTGAACGACATTTCGATCTGGAACGCGTAGCCGTCGGAGCGCACCCGATCCAGTCGAATCCCCTCCAGCGCCCGCCGCCGGAAACACTTGTACCCACCGGTCGCGTCCTTGAGCGGCAGCCCGGTGACGATACGAGTGTACAGGTTCGCGGTGTACGAGAGGATCAGGCGCTGCAGGGGCCAGTTCACGACCGTTACGCCGTGGAGATAACGGGAGCCGAGCACGACGTCCACGGTTTGCGCGTGCTCGAGAAACTCTCCGATCGCGTCCGGGTCGTGCGAGAAGTCCGCGTCCATCTCGAAGATGTACTCGGCGCCGTGCGCGAGCGCGTATTGAAAGCCCTCGCGATACGCGGAGCCGAGGCCGAGCTTGCCGCCGCGTCGCAGCAGATGCACGCGCGGATCGGCGGCGGCGCGCTCGGCCACCAGTTCCCCGGTCCCGTCGGGAGAAGCGTCGTCCACCACCAGCACTTCGATGCCGTGCGGCAACGCGAGCAAGCGGTCCAGCAACGTGCCGATGTTGTCCCGCTCGTTGTAAGTGGGAATGATCACCAGCTTCTCCACTACGCGGTCTCTCCCGCCGGAGCTGCCGGTGGCCGCGCCCGTCGCCGCCGCACGAAATCGACGGCGAACAGACCGAGGATGACGACCAGGCTCGCGAGCGAGACCAGCAGCCCCTGCCGCATCGAGCGCGGCCGGAAATGGAACTCCACGCGATGCTTGCCCGCCGGCACGGGCACGGCGCGCAGGAGATAGTCGGCGCGCAGAATCTCGACCGGCTTGCCATCGACGGTCGCCTCCCAGTCGGGGTGCCAGGTGTCGGCCAGCCGCAACAGCGCCGGGCCCGGCGATTCCGTTTCCACGGTCACGTCGTTCAGGCGGTACGAGACGATCCTCGCCTGAGCGCCTTCGACCGAACCGAGCGTGAGACCGGGGTCGTGGTCGAAGAAGGCGACCTCTGCCGGATCGACGGCTCCCGAGCCGATGGTGTCGACGATCGCGCTGTCAGGTGTCACCACGCGGTACTTCCCGACCAGCGTCGCTCGTGGCAACGCGGCCAGGTTCTCGTACACGACCTGCGAGCCGTTATACACCTCACGGAAATACGAAGGTCCGTTTTGAATGTGGCCGTCGGAGACCCAATAGCGGATGTTGAGCAGGCGGCTCCACATGAAGTTGACGATCATCTGGCGTTCGATCAGATCCTGAACCCGTCGCGGTTTCGCCGCGTGATATCCGCCCGCGGAAGCGATCGCGAACCCGGCGTATTTGTTGGACCGGAACTCGATCAGCGGGAAGATGCGGAAGGAACCCGGTGGCCCGGCCTTTTCCAGGAACTCGACGACGTCGTCGCGCCCGGCGTCCAACGGACGGTCCACCTTCGGGCCGATCGCCGGCGTCATGAGACGCCCACCGATCGCCCACAGGTCCACAAGCAACAAAGCAAGCGCGGCCAGCGAGGTCACTGGCGGCGGCGCCCAGCGCCGCACCGCCGCCAGCACGACGCCCGCCGCCAGCAAGCCGAGCAGACACGCCCGGCCGATGCCGGCCACGAATTCGCGGTGGGTCTTCGCGGCGAGATCCGAGACGACGTGAATGCCGGACTGCTGCAGGAGCTCCGCGGACCTTGCGCCCAAGCTCGCCGTCACGTGGCGGACGTAGCTCTCGCGCCACATCTCCTGCCCCAACACGCCGATCGCGAACACCAGGGCGATCACGACCGCCGCCGCGAGCGTCAGTCGCACGACCGGTCCCGCGCGGGCCGGCTTCTGCTCCGCTTCCTCGATCACACGCGACCATCCCCATGCCGCTCCGAGAGCGGTCGCGGTATGGAAGAGCAGGATCACCATTACGGGAATCCGGAACTTGTTGAACAGCGGCAGATGGTCGTAGAGCAGACCATAGAGAGGAAAGTGCTTGCCGAACGAGATCATCAGCGCGAGCGCCGCCATCGCCAGCGCGAACACACGCGGCGCGCCATTGGCGAGGAAGGCCGGCAGGAGGAACACGGCGGCCACGATGCCGACGTACGCGTTGGGGTAGTCGGTGAATGGCATCGCGCCCCAATACGTCTCGCCGCCGAAGCCGACCCAGCCGGGTAGAACGACGCTCGGCAGCTCGAAGGGCGCGAGCGACCAGCCGGTCGCATAATCCATCCCGACGCCGCCGTCGGGGCCGCCACCGCGAATCGAGTGTCGCGCGTAGTCGCGCAACGGCAGGTTGTAGAACGCGGCGAGTCCGAACGCGAGCGCCATGGCGCCGGCGATGGCGGCCGCGCGTGGAAGCCAGGCGGACAGAGCGCCCCGCCTGGCCACCGCGACCGCTTCGACCAGCAGGTAGAGCGCGATCGCGAGCCACGTGTAGTAGCAGATCTGCACGTGGCCGCGTAGCATCTGGAACCCACCGGCGAGCGCCAGCGCTGCGAGGACGGCGAGGCGGCCGGTGCGAATCCAACGGGCCGAGAGCCAGAGCATGAGCGGCAGATAGGCGGAGTTGACGAGCTGGCTGCCGTGCCCGTGAGAGCCGACCGCCACCAGGTTCGGCACGAAGATGAAGAACGCTCCGCCGATCAGCGCGCCTTCGCGGCGTGCGCCCCAATCGCGCGCGAGCAGATAGAGGAACCACCCGCCCAGGAAGTAATAGAGGAGCATCCAGGTCAGCTCGGGCAGCGGCAGGACTTTCTGCACGAGCGCGAGCGGCCAATCGGGCGGGTAGATGAGCGGGTTGTAGGCGCCGCTCGCGAACGAGGGCATTCCCAGGAACACGTACGGGTTCCAGAGCGGGTAAACGCGATCCCGATACAACGACTGCTCGCCGACCCGGACGAATCCGACCGGACCCTCTGCGTCGGGCGAGACGAACGTCTTGCCGCCGAACACGAGCTGATGGAAGAAGATGATCACGAGCAGGCCGAGCAGCGCCGCGGCCCAGCGAGCCGAGAAGGAGAAGCCAGCGCCGCGAGATGGCGTGGCTTCTTTTGGGACCGTCGGCTTGCGTGCGTTGCGCTTGGGGCGTGCCATCCGTGTCGGGAGTCTCGTGACCGGGGCTGGGCTCAGGCGGCGGTCAGCCGCTGCTCGATCTCGCCGACCATGCGCTCGGCCAGCGCCGACCAATCGTACGGGCGCGCCATCGCGCGGCAGGCGCCGGAATCCCGACCCTGATCCAATGCCTGGCCCACGGCGGCCGTCATGTCTTCGGGTCGCGAGGCGAACTGCAGATGAGGAGTCTGGGGTTGGAGGTCCAACACGGGAGTGGTCACGACGGGAAGCCCCGAGGCCAGGTACTGATAAACCTTGTTGGGGTTAATAGCCTGCACGAACGGGTCTTGCGCCCGGAAAGGTATCACACCGACATCCAGTGACTGGAGATAGGCCGGCACCTGCTCGTAAGGCCGCTCGCCGAGCAGCATCACCCCTTCGCGCCGCGCCAGCTCCGCGAGCGGCGCGGCCGTCGCCTGGGTCTTGGGGCCGATCAGGACCAGCGTGCCGCCCCGGCGCGCGACGCGAAGCGCCTCCAGCGTCTCGAAGTCGAGGAAGTGCGACAGGAGTCCGAGGTAGCCGATGCGCGGGCGCGGCGCGGAGGCGAGATCGGGCGGTTCCGGTCGCGCGGTCGCGAAGTGATCGAGCTCGACGCCGTTGCCGATCGCGATCACGGGCTGTGCGGTCTCGGCCACGAGCTGGCGCCGGTAGTGCTCCGAGACGACGAACAGCGCGTCCACCTCGGCGAGCGTGCGTCGCCAGTAGTCTTTGGCCCAGCGCGGAACGCCCGCGAACTGAAACGGGCTGTCGTTGAAGTCGTAGAACAGCATCCGTCGCTCGAGTCTCTCCATGGCGCGCACGGCATAGATGTTGGAGGCGAGCACGACCGGTCGCGCCTCGACGCCGAGCCGTTGGAGCTGACGGCGCAGATACCGTTCCGCGAGCCGTTCGATGGCCGCACGTCCCCACGGCTGGTCGGCGAGCCGGTTGTAGAGCCCGCTGGTCGTTCCCGGCTTGAGGAACGGGACCGTGAACGTCGTCACGTTTCCTTCGCGGCGCGGCGTCCAAGGATCGCGGGCGCCGAACGCCGGCGGCTGCGCGAAGAACACGCGCCAGCGCTCCGGAAACCGGCTGAGCAGGAACTGCTTGCGCGTGCGGAAATATCCCCAGCGCACCTCCGAGAGAACGACCAGGTCCACTAGCCGGCCGTTGCAGGTGCGGCCGCTCGTGTCCCGTCTCCGAGACTCAACACTAGGCGGGCACGGCTCCGGGGGTTTCGCGAGCGAGCATCTCCATCACCTGGGCGTACGACTTGTGGAGACCGGGATGGGTCTGGAGCTCGGGCGGCCGTTCGACCACGCGCGGATCGCCGGCCACGTAGCGCTGAGCCCAGGCCTCGAGCGACAACCAGCGCCAGACCTGCAGACCGATCGGCCGCCGGCCGACGAGGTAGTCCTCGAGTTCGGCGGCGAGCACCGTGGCGTCCATCCACTCGTGGAGCAGACCCGGGCGGTTGAGCCGGTGGCGCACCTCGCCCGCTAGGCGGCTGCGCAGCCACACGTCGGTCGGCGTCTCGAAACCCATCTTGTCCCGCCGCTCGAGCACGACGGGCGGGACCCGGTCGCGCACGGCGCGACGCAGGATCGCCTTCGTCGTCACACCGTCGAGCCGCTGCTCGTCGGGGAGCGAGAACACGAACTCCACGAGGCGATAGTCGAGGAACGGCAGCCGGGTCTCGATCGCGAACGCCATGCTGTTGCGATCCTCGTAGCGCAGGAGTGACGGCAGCAGCCGCTGCAGCGTGTCGAACGCGAGCTGACGGGAGAGCGCGCTGTGGAAGCCGCTCGGCGGCCGCGCATGCCGGCTGCGATCGAGCGACCTCAGCCGATCAGAGAGCACGCGATCCTTGCCCTGGCCGAAACGACGGCGCAACGGCGCCACCAGCCCGGCCGGCAGCCAGGGCTCGAGCGTGAGCGCCCACGTCGTCGCCTCGCCCAAACGATCGGTGGTCGGCACGAACAACCGTGTGAAGCCGAGCAGATCACCGTGGGCGAGCAGGTCGCGCAACCGGATCGGCAGGTAACGGAAGTATCCCGCCAGCGTCTCGTCGCCACCCTGCCCGTCGAGCAGCACGCGCAGCCCCGCCTGGTGCGCGAGCTGCATCACGTGGCGCTGGGAATAGAGCCCGGGGCCGGCGGTGGGCTCGTCCTGCTCCGCGGCGAGCCGATCGAACGTGTCCCAGAAATCCTTGCCGTCGGGCATCGTGACGTGCGACGTGGCGCCGCTCGCCGCAACCGTGGCGGCGACGAAGGGACGCTCGTCGTACTTCGGCCCTTCATCATAGGCGCAGGTGAAGGCGTGCAGGGGTCGGTCCATGAGGCGCGCGGCGGTGGTGACGATCGCGCTCGAGTCGAGACCGCCGGACAGGCACGCGCCGACCTCCACGTCGGCGCGGAGCCGCAAGCGCACCGCGTCGGTGAACAGCGTCGCGAAGGTGCGCTCCCATTCGGCCGGGTCGCCGGTCGCACGGCGTTCGGGATCGAGGGTCCACCAGCGTTCGATCGCCGCGCCGCGTTCGGAGATCAGCAGGCGATGGCCGGCCGGGAGCTGCCACAGGCCTTCGAAGAACGTGTGGCTCTCGTGGTCGACCCAATCGAGCGCGATCAGGTCGCGCACCGCGGCGAGGCGCGGAACGATGCGGTGCGGCTGCGTGAGCACGAGCGCCTTGGGCTCGGAAGCGAACGCGAAGTGGATCCCGTCCCATTGATAGTAGAAGGGCTTGATGCCGAAGCGGTCGCGCGCGCAGAACAGCCGCCGCTCGCGTCCATCCCAGAGCGCGAACGCGAACATGCCGTTGAAGCGCGCCAGGCAATCGGGCCCCCACCGCCGGTAAGCGGCGAGGATGACCTCCGTATCGCTGGTGCCGGCGAACCGCTCTCCCGACGATTCGAGCTCGGCGCGCAGCTCGACGTGGTTGTAGATCTCGCCGTTGTAGACGATCCATTCGCGTGCGTCCTGCCCGCACATCGGCTGATGGCCGGACGGCGACAGATCCACGATCGAGAGCCGGCGGTGGACGAAACCCACCTGGTACGTCGCGTTCTTCTGATCTCCTCCGTGGCGTCCGGGGGCGAAACGGTGCGGACTGTGGAACACGTCCGGCGGCGTGTCGGGACCGCCGAGCGTCATGAACGCTCCGCCCGCGGGATCGATCAACACCATGCCCTCGTCGTGCGGCCCGCGATGCTTGAGAAGCTGCCCCATGTGATGGAGACGCCCGAGCTCGACTCGGCCGCCGACGCGATACAGCCCCGCGATCCCGCACATGTTCTCGTCTCCTCGTCCCGCCGCGAACGCCGATCAGGCCGTGGAGGGCGCCGGCGGAACGGCTCCCGCCTTCACCGCGCCCCGATCCCGCCACACTTCGAGCCGGAACAACACCGCGACGAACGCCACGGCCGCTCCGAGCTTCACTCCAACCCCGGCCCCGCCCGGCGGCGCCCACGTCTGCGCCGCCACCGCGAGCGCCAGCGCGAACCCGAACACCCCGAGCATGCGAAGGCCGCGATACGGCATCGGCTGCTCTCGTTGCGCAACGACGTAGGCCAGGGTCGCCGAAGCCAGGTAAGCGGCCCAGGTCGCGATCGCCGCACCCATGGGACCCGATCCAGGTGTGAGCGCGAGATTCAGCACGATCGAAACCAGCGCAGCGCCGCCCGCGGTCCATCCGAGCAGCCAGGTCTTGAGCGAGAGGTTGATGCCGAGAGCGGCCACATAGTAAGCGCCTTGCGCAACTGCCGCAAAGGCGAGCCACAGCGCGGGACGCGCCGCCTCGCGATAGGCCGCGGGCGCGAGCACGCCGACGATCTCGGGAGCGAAAACGCCGACCAGCAACGCAGCGAGCGAAGCCACCGCGACGTAGAGCGCGAGGACGCGCGCGTAGAGACGCGGAGCCTCCGGCATTGCGGCGCGCGCGAAGGCGAACGGGCCGAACGCGAGCTGGAACGCTGACACACCGATCGTGACGACGGCGAAGAACTTGATCGCCACGGCGTAGACCCCCACCTCCTCGAGGGAGCGCGTGCGCTGGAGGACGAAGCGGTCGAGCGACGTGATGGCGCCGTACGCGAACGCGACCGGGACCAGAGGGATCCCGTAGCGCAGCATCCGGCCCAGCGTTTCCCGGCTCGGGCGCGGGCGGATCGCGTGGCGGCACAACAGCAGGCCGAGGCCGGCCGCCACCGCGTCTCCCGCCAGCTTCGCGTACAGGACTCCCGCGACCCCCAGGTCACGACCGATCACGAGATAGAGCGTCATGCCGCCGACGACCAACATTTGCGCGAGGTTCAGCGCGATGAACTTCCACGGTTGAAACGTCACCCGCAGCACGTCGTTCGCGAACAGAACCAGCAACGTGAAGGGAATCGTCACCGCGCCCAGGAGCAGGTACTTGCGATAGACCGCGCCGCCGAGCAGATGGGTCGAGAGCGGCGCCGCGACGGCGACGATCAGCAGCGCGGCCGTCACGCCGGTCGCGATTCGGAACACGAGCGACGAAGACACCATGCGAATCCGCGCCTCGCGGTCGGGCTCCTGATAGAAGAAGCGTGCGAGGGCCGCGTCCATCCCGAACACCAGCACCAGCAGAACCGTTTGCGAGTACGCCAGCACCAGCTCCGACACGCCGTAGACATCGGGCGGGAGCACGCGCGTCAGCACCGGAACGAGCAGCAGGCTCACCGCCCGGCCGCTCACCTGGCCGAGCCCATACACCAGGGATTCTCCGCTCAACCGCTTCAGCGCTTCACGCATGTGGAGTCTCGCGTCCGTGAGCCGGAGCGTGCGGCGCACCTGTGCCACCCGCGGCCGGCGTGCCGGCGCCGAGCGAGCGATAGAGCGCGATCAGCCGGCGCGCGATACGCGGCGCGGCGTGCTCGCGCTCGACGTAGCCGCGCCCCGCCTCGCCGAGCGCCGCGCGTTCCGCAGCCGAGTCCAGCAACGGCGCCAATCGAGAAGCCAGATCTTCCTTCGTGCAACGGACGATCGGGCATTGATGCAGCCGCGGCTCGAAGTCGCCGCGAATGAAGCACAGGACCGGCTTCCCCATCGCCATCGCCTCGACGGCGACCATGCCGTACCAGCCCATGAACACCTGGTCCACGACCACGTCGGCTTCCGCCATGCGCTCGCGCAACGTGCGCCAGGGAACACGCTCGACGACCTCGAAGCGCACCGAGGGAAACTGCCCGCGCAGTAGCTCGTACGCTTCTTCGACGTAACGCGTGCCTTTGATCAGGCGATTGGTCGGCGCGTGCAGGACCAGCTTCGCGGGACCGCGAGTGGGCGCGAACGGATATTCGGCCAGGTCCACGGCCACCGGCAAGTGTTGGGCTCGCGGCACCGACTCGAACAGATCGGGCGTCGAGATCAGTTCCGCATCCGCGTAGCGGCTCGCGCTGCGCAGGATCACTCGCTGGCGCGCGGGGTTGCAGAACGGATCGCATTCCGTGCACGTCGCGTGCGTGTGCGTCGCCAGCATGTGCGCCCGGTTGCGCACGTCACAGCCGTGATAGTGGAACACGACGCGTTGGCCGAGCGCGCGGTAGAGCGGCAGGTCGGGGTTGTGCGGCGGGATCAAGGTGCGGCCGAAATGAAAGTGATAGACGTCGTAGCGCCCCGCGTGACGGATTGCGCTCCGCAGATAGCCGAGATAGCGCTGGAGCGGGGGCAGCGCGTCGTAGGGCCGTAGCTCGTCGGGTTGGTAGTGCGGGAAACCGGGGTTGTACGCGAGCGAATGCGCGTC
>DASQFU010000029.1:0-1535 GCA_035632955.1 Candidatus Limnocylindria bacterium | reverse complement strand
GGGCGTGCGAGGCGACGGTGAGGCCGGTGACGTTGCCCCCGGGCCGTTCCATGCTGGCGACGAGCCTCCTATGCCCCGGGTTCGGCGCGATCGGCCTCGCCTGGAACCGCACTCAATTCGGATGGCTCATCTGCTCATCGTGCCGGGCGGCGTTGCGGGCCCTGCGCTCCAATCGTTGATGAGCGGCAAGATGCCGCCGGATCAACAAGGCCGTCTGCAGGGTGCAGCGGCGTCGCTCTTCAGCGTCGCAAGCATTGTCGTGCCGGTCGCGTTCACGCAACTCTTCGCGTGGACGATTGCGGCCTCGCGCCCGGCCGATCCTCGGCGCGACGATACTGCTCGGCGCTGTGCTCACGTTCTCGGCTGGTGCGCACTCGCTGCTACCGATCCCGACTCCGCGATAGCCTCTATAGCGCGAGCGACATGAAGGCGTCTTCAACATGACCCTGGCGCACGGCACAGACCGGCTGGAGTCGGCTCGCCTCGTGCTGCGGCGGATCGCGCCGGACGATCTGCCGTTCTTCACTCGCATCCACGCACTCCCCGAAGTCGCGCAGCATCTTTATCCCGGAGGCCGGCCGCGCTCGCCCGAAGAGACGGCCGCATGGTTGCAGTACACTCTCGCGAGCTATGAGCAGCTCGCGCTCGGCTATCTCGCGGTCCTGCGCAAGGAAGACGGAGCGCTCATCGGGCGCTGCGGCTTGATGGACCTCGTTGTCGAATCCGTGGCACCCGAGCACGGGATTCGCAGAGGATGGTTCGGGCGCGAACAGGCGCCCGCTGGCGTCGCGCTGACATTCGAGTGTGAGCTCGGCTACACGTTCGACCCCGCCGTCTGGGGCCAGGGTTTCGCGACCGAAGCGGCGCGTTGCGTTCGCGACTACGCGCGCGACGTTCTGCGGCTGTCGTACGCGATCTCGGCCATTCTTCCGCAGAACGCCCGGTCGCGGCGCGTCGCCGAACGGTCGGGCGCGCGAGCCGCCGGCCAAATGGAAGTGGTCGGTCTCACGTGGGATCGCTACGTGTGGCCGCTCGCGACAGGCGGCGCGGCTCGGCTCCAGCCGGCATCCACGAAATAGGCGTGGCCGGTACAGGCGCGCGCGGTGGCGCTGGAAGCCCAGCAGCACCCGCACGAACACGCCGAGCACCGCGCGCGCCAGCGCGTGGTCCCACGCCAGCAGATAGCGAAGACGATACGGAAGACTCAGCACCCACTGGCGCACGGGCACCCAGCGGCAGCACCTCGTCGTCGCAACTCGGGCAGAAGCCCCGGCCCTTGCAGGAGAAGGGGACGAGTCGCTCGAACGCGCAGTCGGTGCACCGCAGGCGCGCGAAGCCGTGGTAGCCGCGTGCGTCCGCAACGTTGGTTCCAACCCGTTCGAGGCGCACCCAGCCCAGCGAACCGTTTCCTGGGTGAAGTCGGGTAGACGAAAGGGGTTAGCGGCTGCTGCGTCCGCTAACCCCTAGCCGTCCATGGTTGCGGGGGCCCGCAACGCAGAATGCTACACGGCGCGCGAAACGTATAGCGACGACAT
>DASQFU010000028.1:0-10184 GCA_035632955.1 Candidatus Limnocylindria bacterium | reverse complement strand
CCCTGAATCCGGCTGCAGGAGCCCGTACAGGACGCGCATCAACGTGCTCTTGCCGGCGCCGTTCTCGCCGACCAGCGCGTGGATCTCGCCCGGGGCGAGATCGAGCGAGATCTCATCGTTGGCGACCAGGTTTCCGAAACGCCGAGTGATGCGCTGGAGGGACACCGCTGGGGCGGGCATGGCCGCGGCAGCCTAGCCGGCTTGCCGGCGGAGGTCTAGCCGCGACATGGAATTGCGGGTGACGAGGGGCTGAAGTGGGGAGTAATCTTACGGCGTAATTTTCCATTTGGAGGATCTTATGCGGTCGCCTGCCTTGCTCTGCTTCGTCCTGCTCACGCTTCCACGGCTGGCACTTTCCGACCCCAATCCCGACTTCTGCAGTCCCCACGGTGGCGACGACAATCTCCACCTGCGATGGGACGACTGCGGCCCGTTCGCGGGGTCGGTCAACAAGAAATTCGGTTGCGGCTCCGACGTCGGATATCACGAGCTGCGAGCGTCTCTGCTGACGCCGGTCGACCTGACGGGTCCATACGCCGCGGACATGACGATCGAGTTCCACGTCGATTCACCGGACATCGTGCCGTGGTGGCAGCTCGGGCCGGCACCCGTTTGCCGCGACTACGACATCGGCATCGACTTCACCAGCCCCGGCCCCACCTGCATCGACTACTGGAACATGCTTCCCGGGAGCCCCGTCGGCGGCTCTTCCTATACCTACCCGACCGCGAAGCAAGACGTCGCGGAGCTGCTCGTCTCGGTGGCGGTCGACCCCAATCAGGCGCGCCCGATCCCGGCTCAGACCAACATGTATCTGTTCACGGCCCGCGTACCGAATCAACGAACCAGCGCCTGTGCCGGATGTGAAATCGCGGCGTGCATCGTCTTCACTCGCATGGAGCTGTTCCAGGCGGACAATCAGAACCTGGTGTTCACTTCACCGTTCGGCTCCGGGCAAGGCAACGCGCTCGCCGGATGGCAGGGCGGTCATTTCCAGGAGTGCGTCGGCTGCACCGGAGGCGAGGAGCCGTGCCCGGCGGTCGCGCGCACCTGGGGACAGATCAAGTCGATCTACCGCTGATTCGTGGCAGGAGGAGATCATGAGAGCCAATCGTTTCCAGCTCACCTGGGGCGCGATCAAGCGGCTCTATCGCTGACCGACTGACGTCGCGGCCGGGTTCGAGCGTCCGGCCCGGAGCTCGTACACCACGTCATCGGCGAACGACGCCATCTGGCGCAACGCCGGAGACGCCGCCGCCGCGGCGCGCCGCTCGCGAGCCTCGGCAGCGGGGAAATCGCCGTAGTGAACGATCACGTAGCGCGCGCCGGCCGCCGCCGCCGCGTCGACTGCGTGCGGCGATGGAAAATCCTGCACCGCGAGCCGCAGGCGCCGGGTCGCGGGCGGCACGAATCCGCTCACACCGTCGAGCCGCGGCCGGCCGTGACGCAGACCGTAGAGCTGCCGCTCGGCGTCGACGATACGCTCGTCCTTCTCGAGCCGCGGCGCCGGCAGCTCGAGCACAGCGCCGCTCTCCGGTTGGCGCGCGAGCCAGACGTAGGCGGGAGGCGTCGCGTGCGGGTAGGAGAGCATGGGCAGCGGCACCGAGTATCCGTCGACGAGCGCAACACCCAGCATGACCGCAAACGCCGCCCTGGCGATGCCCGGCCGATGCGCGAGACGGCGCCGCCACGATTCGTAGCCGACTCCCGCGAGCGCGACGGCGCCGATCAGTGCCACGACCGCGTACCGTCCCGAGGCTCGCATGCCTTGAAAGCCCGGGACCACGAAGAACAGCGCCGCGTAGGGCAGCCACACCGGGAGATTTCGCCCCGCGACCCTGAGCGTCGGTCCGAGCGAGAGCACGAAGCCCGTGAGGCCGACGGACGCGCACACGCCGGCGTCACGCGCGAACGGCTCGCGACGCCGCCACGCGACGAGCCCGAACCCCGCCAGCGCGACAGTGACCAGGCCCGGCCAGTACGCCAAATCGCCGCTCAGAGGCCCGATGTGGCCGCGGGTCCGGTTGAAGACGTTGACTCGCAGATAGTCGAGAACGTCCGCCGACCAAACCGACGTCTGATCGAGAGTGCGCCGAAACTCGGGCAGGCTCCGACGCTGCTGCCAGTAAGGGTAGGCCACCGGCGCGACCGCGAGCGCGCAGGCGAGCGCGGCCAGGCCGGCGCGCTTCGCGATCGACGCGCGCCACCGCAACCGGCCGCGCCACACGGCGTGCACCGCGACCACCGCGTAGATCGTCGCGAGGTGGAACACGTAGTACCAGCCGAAGGTCGCCTGAACGGCGAGCGTCCCGGCTGCCGCCCAGAGATCGCGTTCGCGCCCCGAGCGCGTGAGCCTGAGCGCGAACCAGAGCCCGAGCGGAAGGAACTCGGTGTGCAGGAGGTTCAGATCGCAGATGTTGCACAGCCGGTACGAGCTGAAGCTGAACAGGAAGCCGCACAGGAACGCCCCGCCGCGCGCCACGCCGAGCCACCGGACGAGCCGGTAGGTCGCCCATGCCGAGAGCACGAACCCGAGCACCACGAGGCTGTTGTAGGCGGCGGCGGGATTGCGCGTGACCGCCATCACCGGCGCGCCGAGCACGGCTTCGCCAATCAGGCAGTCCATGTAGGTCAGCGCGCGCGGCCCCGGATGGAAGATCGGCGGATCGAAAATCTCCAACGGCCGGGTGGCCAGCGCTTGCCAATCCCATTCGAGGATGTAGCACTGGATGAACGCGTCGGAGTAGTCGAACACCGTCGGCAGGGCGCGGCCGAAGTCGCGCGCCATCGGCCAGGTGAGCCACAACGTCAGCGCGAGGTAGGCGGGTACGACCCAAGCACCGCGCCGCACAAGCCTCAGTTGGACTCCCACGTCCGGGACGCGTCACCCGGAAGCAGGCACGCTTCTATCACGCAGTCGCGGGTGCCGGCGGTCCGCTCGCGGTTCGAAGCGCTCGCCGACCGGACCGAGACCTCCGGCGTCACGGGAAGATGCCGCGCAACCGCGTCGCCTCGGCGACGCGCCCGACGGCGACCACGTAGGCGCCGCCGCGTAGGCTCGTCTTGTGCCGGGCCGCCGCCTCGGCGACCGCCTTGTAGGCGCGGACCATCGCCTTCTCGAGCCCGCGGTCGACCTCGACGTCCTCCCAGAAGTAGGCGTAGAAGTCCTGCACCCATTCGAAGTAGGAGACGGTCACGCCGCCGGCGTTCGCGAGGATGTCCGGGATCACCGTGCGGCCGCGACGGAACAGGATGTCGTCGGCGAGCGGCGTCGTGGGACCGTTCGCGGCCTCGGCGATCACCTTGGCCTTGATCCGCGAAGCGTTGGTCGCGGTGATCTGGTTCTCGAGCGCCGCCGGGACCAGGATATCCACCGGCAGCTCGAGCAGCTGCTGGTTCGTGATCGGTTTTCCGGGCTGGAACGTTTTGAGGCTCTGGCCGCCCTGCTTGTGGCGATGGAGCGCCGCCGGATCGAGACCCTGATGGTGATGCACGCCGCCGCCCGAGTCGCTGGCGGCCACGACTTTCGCGCCTTCCTCGTGCAGCAGCGACGCCATGAAGCCGCCCGCATTGCCGAAGCCCTGGATCGCCACTTTGGCGCCTGCGAGCGCCAATTTACGCTGCTTGCACACCTCCCGCAGCACGAACTGCACGCCACGGGCCGTGGCGCGATCCCGGCCGCGGGATCCGCCGAGCCCGATCGGCTTGCCGGTGACGACGCCGAGCGTGGTCGCGCCGCGCGTCATGCTCACCGTGTCCATGATCCAGGCCATGGTCTGCGAGTCGGTGTAAACATCCGGTGCCGGGATGTCCTGCTCGGGACCGATGATCGGCAGGATCTCGCTCGTGTAGCGGCGCGTCAGCCGCTCGAGCTCGCCGTTCGACATCTTGCGCGGGTCGCACGTCACGCCGCCTTTGCCGCCTCCGAACGGCAGGTCCAGGCACGCGCACTTCCACGTCATCCAGGATGCCAGCGCCTTGATCTCGTCGAGCGTGACGCCGGGGTGGTAGCGGATGCCGCCCTTGGCGGGGCCGCGGGCGATGTTGTGCTGAACCCGGTGGCCGGTGAACACGTGATAGCGGCCGTCGTCCATCCGCACCGGGATCGAAACCGTGAGCGCGCGTTTTGGCGCCGCGAGAATCGCGCGCAGGCCGGGATCGAGCCCCAGGCGTTCCGCGGCCTGGTCGAAGTACTGCTGTGCGATCTTGAAGGGGTTCAGGTTCTCGCGCGGCATGGCACCTCCGGGGTGATCGTCTCAGCGGTTGCGTCGCGCCGCGGGTTGGGTGCCCAGGGCGCAATACTCGATTTCGACGTTGGCAAGATGGTTGGCGCGCGCCTCGGCGTCGGACGAGTCGCCCGCGATCCCGGCGAGGCGGCTCTGCGCGTCCTCGAGGTCGAGGCCCTCGCGCCGCGCCGCACGCACGCCGTCCTCGAGTTGGTCGAGATAGCCGAGATCCCGACGCAACCGCTCGAGCACCGCGTCCCGGCCCAGCGCCACCGAGCCATGGCCGGGAATCAGCGTCTCGATCGCGCCATGCTCGGCTAGCGGCAGCAAAGCGGCGAGCGTGCGGCGATAGATCGCGGCCGGGCGATTCAGGATCGGCCCTTCGACGTCCGACAGCATGTCCGCCGCGATCAGGATGCGGCGGTCGGGCAGATGCAGGCTGAGCTGGGTGTCGTGATGGCCGAGCGCGTCGCGGAAGACGAGAAGCCAGGGCTCGAGCTTCATGAAGTGGAGCCCGGCGACCTCGGTCTCGGGCCGGAACGGCTCGAAGCCCCGTTCCCAGCGCTCGCCGAGTTTCTCCGACCACTCGCGCGCCTGGCCGAGGATGTGGTCGCGATGCTTCGCCACCGCGGCCGCGAACCGGTCATGGGCGATCACGGGCGACGCCGGCCACCAGGCGCGGCCGAGGACGTGATCCCAATGCGCGTGGGTCATGAACAGCGTGAGCTTCTCGGGCCTGGTCTCCCGCACCGCCCGCGCCACGTCGTCGAGCTCGGAGGGCAGGACGCCGGGATCGACGAGCAGGGCCTGACGTCCGTCCAGCAGGGCGACGCTGTTCATCTGGAACGCGGCGCTGCGGCGGACGAGCACGCCGCCGCCAAGATCGGTCCACGGCGCTGCGGCGGACGTCATGGGCGCGCTCGGTGGCGACGACCGCTACTGCGTCGGGACCGTGACCTTGCCGGCGATCACTTCGGACTTGAGCTCGTCCAGCCGAGCCTTCGCCTCGGCGGGGACCAGCGCCTGGTTGCGCTGGTCGTAGACCCAGCCGACGCCGTCCTCGGCGAGCCCGAACACCTGCACGCCACCCTTCCACTGGCCGCTCGACGCGTCGCGGATGGTGTCGAACACGGCGACGTCGACGCGCTTGATCATGGAGGTGAGGATGTTGCCGGGCGCTTCGTCGTATTGATCGGAGTCGACGCCGATCGCGAGTTTGTCCTGCTCGCGCGCCGCTTCGAACACGCCGAGACCGGTCGACCCCGAGGCGTGGTAGATGATGTCGGCGCCCGCGTGATACTCGGCGAGCGCCAGCTCCTTGCCCTTGGTCGGATCCTTGAACGCGTTCGCGGTGGCGCCGGCGTACTTCACCAGGACCTGCGCCTCGGGGTTGGTTGCGCGCACGCCCGCCACATAGCCGGCCTCGAACTTCTTGATCAGCGGGGTTCCCATGCCGCCCACGAACCCGACCTTGTCCGAGCGGGTCAGGAGCCCGGCGAGCGCGCCGACCAGGTAGGAGCCTTCCTCTTCGCGGAACACCAGCGCCGCCAGGTTCGCCGGCAGGGTCTCGTTCGCCCGCACGGTGTAGTCGATGCACGCGAACTGCTTGTTCGGAAACTCCTGGGCAAGCGTGCGGATGTCGTCTGTGAACAGGAAGCCGACGCCGAAGATGAGCTGGGCGTCGCCGGCGGCGAGCTGACGCATCTGCGCCTCGCGGTCGGCCCCTTCGCCGCTCTCGAGCGTCGTGAACTCGACGCCGAGCTCGCGCTGGGCGCGCTCCAGGCCGGCATAGGCGGCGTCGTTGAAAGACTTGTCGCCGCGCCCGCCGATGTCGAACACCAGGCCGACCTTGAAGGCGGCGCTCGGAGTCGGCGAGGGAGTCGGGTCAGCCTTCTTGCCGCAGCCCGGTGCGAGCAGCGCCAGCGCGAGCAGCGCGAGCGCGGCCCGCAGGGCGCGGCGTCCGAGATCTGGCATGGGATCCTCCCAGTGGCGGGGCCGCTGCGGGGGCCTGAACCCGGCGCCCGAGCAGATAACAGCGCCGGCAGCGCGCTTCGTAGACGTCGGTGCCGCCCACGACCACGCGCCCGCTGCGGCGCACCTTGCGGTACGTTCGGTTGGCGGGGTTGCCGCACACGACGCAGATGGCGAGCGTCTTGGTGATGTACTCGGCGACCGCGAGCAGCTCCGGCATCGGCTCGAACGGCCGGCCCGCATAGTCCTGATCCAGGCCCGCGACGATCACGCGCTTGCCGCGGTTGGCGAGCGTCTCGCACACGCGGACCAGATCGGCGCCCAGGAACTGCCCCTCGTCGATGCCGATCACCTGGGCTTCGTGGGCGTGGCGCAGCACCTCGCTCGCGGACCTGACCGCACGCGAGGGGATCCGCAGCTCGCTGTGGGAGACGATCGCGTCGTGCGCGTAGCGGTCGTCGAGGACCGGCTTGAAGATCTCCACCCTCTGGCGCGCGATCTGGGCGCGGCGCAGGCGGCGAATCAGCTCTTCGGTCTTGCCGCTGTACATGCTCCCGACGATCACTTCGATCCAGCCGGTCTGGGTGTTCGGCAATGCGGGCTCCGACATGAGTGGGCGACGCTAAACCCCTGCGCCGGACAGTGTCAACGCGGCGACCCGGCGGAACTCGGCACCAGCTCGATCTCGACGCCGAGCACATCGCCCACGTCGACCCGGCACCGCTGAGGACGCTCTGCCTCGTCCATGCAGGACACCGCGACGCCGGACTTGCGAAGGTGGGCGCTCGCGCTTTTCAGCTCGTTCACGGCGATCGTGAAGCCGACCCAGCGCAACGCGAGATCGGTGGCCGCGCCGGCCTTTGAGTTCGCCGCGACGAAGCGCACGACTCGGCCGTCCTGCAGCGTGGCTTCCCGGGCCGGGCGCGCGTGCCTGGGGTCCGTGAAGCGTCTTCCGAACTTCACGCCATGCCGTTCCCAGGCCGCGCACGCCCCATCGAGGCTCGCGACCACGGCGGTCACGCGGACCAGCTCGATCGCGCCGTTCGGATGCGGCATGGCCTTGCCCTCCGGCGCGTTCCATTGGCCGACCGGCAGCCCACCGATCGCTCCCGGCGGCAGGCCGGTGAACAGCGGCAGCACGGCACTTCCGGCGCGCGCTCGGAAGCTCGTGTCGCGGCCCGCGGCGTACCAGAGGAGGGCGCCGTTCTCGAGCCGCGCCGTCTGGCTCCAGCGATGGCCCATTTCGAGCAGCCGTTCGAACCCGAGTCGGGTAGCCAGCGACTCGGCGTCCGCCACGCTTGCAACCGGCCACGCCACGCCGCGCAGCATGGCATTGCTCGCGCGCACGGGCGTCGTTCGGACGGTCGCCGCCGAGCAGGATGGTGCGAGCGCGAGGACGGCCGCGAGCAAGGTCAGGCGGAAGACTCGAGGCACGGTGTGGCGCGACTCCGAGGCTGGTAATAAGATGGGGGGACGGCGGCGTGAAGCGTCGCGGTCCGGATGGCGTTCGCGAGACTCTAGCGCATCGGACATCCAGCCTGCCGGGGCGCTCCTCCAACGCCACGTTCCATCGAGATCGATCGTGGGGACTCTCATGGACGAGCTGCGAGTGGGTCGGGACCGACTCGGCGACCCGGCATGGGCGACGAATCGCGAGTGGCTGGTCACGAACGGCATCGGCGGCTACGCGTCGGGCACCGTGAGCGGCGTGCTTTCGCGCCGCTACCACGGACTCCTGTTCGCGGCGCTCGAGCCGCCACTCGGCCGCACGCTGCTCCTCGCCAAGCTCGGCGAGCGAATCGAGCTCGACGGCGTGTGGCTCGATCTCGACACCAACCTCTGGGCGAGCGGCTCGCTGGCGCCGCAGGGCTACCGGCATCTCGAGTCGTTCCGGCTGGAAGACTCGGTGCCGGTGTGGACGTGGGCGATCGGCGACACGCGACTCGAGAAGCGCGTGTGGATGGAGCACGGCGAGAACACGACCCACGTGGAATACCGGCTGGTCGCCGCGCACGCCGCCGTGCGGCTGGCGCTCAGGGCGCTCGTGAACCGCCGCGATCATCACCTCCTGACGTCGCCGGGTGTGGAGCGCGCCGAGATCGATCCCACGCCGGACGGCATGCGCGTGCTTCTGGCCCCGGGGCCGCCGCTGTGGCTCTCGGCTCCCGGCGCCGACCTGATCCCGGCCCAGCAGTGGCATCGCCAGTTCGCGCTCGCTCGTGAAGCGGAGCGTGGCCTCGACCACGTCGAGGATCATTTGTTCGCCGGCGAGCTGGTGGCGGTGCTCGCCGCCGGCGAGTCGCTGACCGTGACGGCGGGCACCCGCGCGGCGACGGCAACCGGGCCGCCCCGGGCGCTGGCGCTCGCCGCGGCTCGCTCGCGTCGCGCCGCGCACGATCGCGCGCTGCTCGACGCCTGGCGCCAGGCGCATCGCGCGGCGGCGCGCACCGCGCCGGCATGGGTGCGGCGTCTGGTGCTGGCTGCGGACGCGTTCGTCGTCGAGCGTCCGAGTCCTAGAGATCCGCTCGGCCGCTCGATCATCGCCGGCTACCCCTGGTTCTCGGACTGGGGCCGCGACACGATGATCGCGCTCCCCGGCCTTGCGCTGGCCACCGGCCGCCCGGAAGTCGCCAAGGCCGTGCTCGCCACTCACGCGCGTCACGAAGACCGTGGCATGCTCCCGAACCGCTTCCTCGATCATGGCGAGGCGCCCGACTACCACACCGCTGATGCCGGGCTGTGGTTCTTCCAGGCGGTGCGCGCCTATCACGACGCGACTGCGGACGACGCGTTTCTCGCCGAGGTGTTCTCGGTGCTCGAGGACATCGGCGCTTGGTACGAGCGCGGAACCCGTTTCGGGATCGGCGTGGACCCGCGCGACGGGCTCGTGACCCAGGGCGAGGACGGCGTGCAGCTCACGTGGATGGACGCCAAGGTCGATGACCGGGTGGTCACGCCGCGGCGCGGCAAGCCGGTCGAGATCAATGCGCTCTGGTACAACGCCCTCATGACCATGACGGACCTGGCGCGCCGGCTGCGCCGGCCGACCGACGCGTTCGCGACCCTCGCGCGCCGCGTCGAGAACTCTTTCGAGCGCTTCTGGAATCACGAGCTCGGCTGCCTCTACGACGTGATCGACGGGCCGCGCGGCCCCGATCCCGCCATCCGCCCGAACCAGATCTTCGCGGTCTCGCTTCCCGACAGCCCGCTCTCGCCGCCGCGCCGGCGCTCGGTGGTCGAGACGTGCGGGCGCTGGCTGCTCACGTCTCACGGGCTGCGGAGCCTGGCGCCCAACGATCCCGCGTATCGGGGACGCTATGCCGGCGACCCCGCGGCGCGCGACGGCGCCTATCACCAGGGGACGGCGTGGACCTGGCTGCTCCCGCACTACGCGCTCGCGCACTTTCGCGTGTACCGAGATCGTCAGCGCGCGCTGGCGTTGCTCGAGCCGCTCGGGGATCTGCTGTCGAATTATGGCATCGGCAGCCTGCCCGAGGTGACCGACGGCGATGCGCCCTACGCGCCGAAGGGGTGCATCGCACAGGCGTGGTCGGTCGGCGAGACACTGCGCGTCTGGCACCTGCTGAGCGAGAGACGATCGGCGCCGCGCAAGGCGCGCCAGAAGCAGGTGGAAGCTACGGTCTAACGCCCGAGACGCCTGGCAGGTGTTGAGGACGAGCGACTACGCGCGATCACGTTCGATGGATGTCACATTTCACGGCCCGCCATGTTCCGACGGCGATGGGTAGCGGCGGCTGGACGACATACTTTGAATCCCATTATCGAGGGGAGGAGTCGTGGCGGGTATTGGTATTGAGGGGTTCGTGTCTTTCATGGCACTGAATATTGGCCGCAATGTTTCTTTTCGCGGGCGCCGGTGTATGTTTTTGTTGTTGTGAGCTGCAGCGCGAAGCGCTGGGGTGCGAGCGGCGCCACCTTCGCTCGCGGAGCAGGTAAGTTCATCCGCCCCGGGGCGGATGGCTCAAC
>DASQFU010000027.1:0-57526 GCA_035632955.1 Candidatus Limnocylindria bacterium | reverse complement strand
CCTCCGGCCTCGCGATCGGCCTCGCCGCCCTGCTGCTCGGGCTGCTGAGCGCCGCCATCGGCTCGTGGTGGCAGCGCTCCCTGCCGCTTCGCAATTGCTCCAACTGCGGCGACCCCGTCTGCCGCCGCTGCTCGGAGCGCCAGCGCGAGGTGGCGCTGTGTCCGGCGTGCGCTCGGGCGGCCGCGCGGGCGCAGAATCCGGAGTTCGGGCGCATCCTGCTCCATCAGCACCGGCGCCGTGTCGAGCGCCGGCAGCGCCTGGTGCGGACCGCGCTCGCGACGCTGCTCCCCGGCTACGGCCTGCTGGCGCTGCGTCGCGTGTTCGGCCCGCTGGCGCTGCTGGTGAGCGCCGCGGCACTGGTCGTGCACGCGCTCGGTCTCGGGGCGCCGTTCGCGTTCGAGCCGCGTCTCGGCTTCATGGAGACGAAACCTTCCAACGTTCTGGCGGTGTTGCCCTGGGTCGCGATCTTCGCGTTTTCGTTGATGGGCTACTTCTCACGCCTCGCACGCGCCCCGGTTCTTGATACGTCGCCGGTGCGCTCACGCGTCGCCCCGATCTCCCGCATGACGGCCAAGGCCGCGTAGGAACCGCCGATGGCACTGCAAGGCAGCCTCCGCGACTTCTCGGTCAACGAGATCCTCCAGCTCCTCGGCACCCAGCGCAAGACCGGGTGCCTGATGCTGGAGTGGAACACCGAGCGCTCCCTGGTCTACATCCACGAAGGCCGCATCGTCTCGACGCGCGAGCCGGGACTCAAGTCGGACGACCCGTTGCTCAAGTTCCTGCGCAAAGTCCATCGCCTCTCGGACGAGCAGATTCGTGGCATCCAGGCGATCCATCGGGAATCGGCACGCGATCTCGAGGACCTGCTGCTCAACGGCCGCTATCTCGAAACCGAAGAGCTCAAGGGCTACGTCGAACGGCAGATCCTGGACGATCTCATGCGCCTCGTGCGCTGGGAGAGCGGCACCTACCGCTTCGATCCCAAGAACCGCTGGAGCGGCGCGCCGCTCGTGCGCCTCAACACCGAAGGCGTGCTGATCGAGGGCGCGCGCCGCGTGGACGAGCAGAAGTGTTTTGTCGCGCGCTTCAAGGATCCCTACGAGTTGCTCGGCGTCCGCGACCTGCCGGACGCCGACGAGCCGCTGTCGGAGGAAGAGAAGGAGCTGTTCGGGATCATCGACGGCCACCACACGGTCGGCGAGGTGGTCGACGCGGCGCCGTTGTCGGAGTACGAGGCCTACGAGGCGTTGAACCGGATGCTCGAGTCCAAATGGATCGAGAACGTCGGCCGGCGCGATCCCGGGATCGAGGTTCCGAAGACCGTGCGCCCCACGCGCCCGAAGCGCCAGCCGCTGCGGATCGGCAACGAGCTGGTCGCGCTCGGCCTGTTCGTCGCGTTGGTGGTCGGGCTTCAGTTCGGCGCGCGCTGGATCGGCCCGGCCAGCGTGCCGGCCGCCGGCGAGAACGACGTGTTCATGGCGACTCAGGTCCGCGACGTGCGCCTCGCACTGGATCTCTTCAAGCGCGAGCGCGGTGTCTATCCGGATCAACTGCAGCGGCTGGTCGAGGACGACTGGCTCTCGGTCCGGCAGCTGAGCCCGCCGGGCTACGCCTATCGCTATCAGCGACTGGGAGCCGGCGAGGACTACCGGCTCGAGCTGCGCGTCGTCCGCCGCTAGGCCTGGTCGAGCCACCACGCAGCGGCGGCCGCGAGATCGTCGCACACCGCGTCCGGCCGGTTCGAAAACTCCCCGGCGCCGATCCGTTGCTCCTCGTCTCTGCCGTAGCCGGTGCGGACCAGCACCCCGGTCGCTCCGGCGTGATGCGCTGTCGCGGCGTCCAGCAGCTTGTCGCCGATCATGACCGAGCCGCGGAGCGAGAGCTGCAGGTCGTCCGCCGCGCGCTCGAGCAGTCCCGGGCTCGGCTTCCGGCACGGGCAGCCCGCGTCGGGACGATGCGGGCAGAAGTAGATCGCGTCGAGCTCCACGCCCGCGGCCCGCAGCAGCTCTCGTAGCCGCCCCATCGCCTGATGGACGCGCGCGAGCGGAAACAGGCCGCGGCCGACTCCGGATTGGTTCGACACCACGACCACCGCCGCTCCCGAAGCTTGCAGCCGGCGCAACGCGCCCGCGGCTCCCGGCAGCAGCTCGATGTCCGCCGGATCGGCGAGGTAGCCGACCTCGCGGACCAGGGTGCCGTCGCGGTCCACGAACACGGCGGAGCGCAACCCGTGGCCGCGCTGGCGCGCCAGCGCCCGCTCGCACGCGCGCTCGAGCATCTCGGTGTCGGCATGCCCCGCTTCCGGCGTCTCGGCACTGCCCTCGGGCGACCACAGCGCGAGCCGATCGCGCTGGAGCCCCATCGGGTCGCGCCGCCATGCTTCGACTTCCGCCTCATCGATCAGTCCCGCGGCGTGGATCGTCTGCCACGCCCAGCGATCGACCGGACTCCATGTCGCGACGCTGGCGCGATCCAACGCCAAAACGACCGTACGGGCTCCGACCAGCCAGCCAGAAGCGACGGTCGCGAACGCGTGCGCCGGCCCGCCGACCACGACGTCCGCCTTGCGCCGCAACAGCTCGCCGACGTTGTGAACGAGCTCGAGCGTTCCCGGCATGTCACCGGGCGGCGCTCCTCCCCACCAGTCGACGCGATGTCCGCGCAGCGCGAGCCCGACCGCCGCCGGAGCGATGCGGTCCCGGGTGCCGCCGAACGAGAGCCCGTGAACCAGCACTCTCACGCCGTGAGCACCTCGCATACGTGCGCCACCTCGCCAACGTCGACGTTCATCAGGCAGCGGTAACCGATCGCGCACGTGCGCTGGAAGCACGGCGAGCACACCGGCGGATGCTGGACGATGCGCACGCGCGGGCCGCGAGGTGCCGTCCACGCGCTGCTGGTCGAGCCGAAGATCGCGACCGTCGGCGCTCCGCTGGCTGCGGCGAGATGCGCGAGGCCCGAGTCGTTGCTCACGGTCACGCGAGCGATCGTGCACAGCGCGAGCTGTTCGGCAATCGAGGTCTGGCCCGCGATCGAGTGGGCGCCCTCCCCGATCGCGGTGGCCATCGGCACCGTGATCGCACAGTCCTCGGCGGCGCCCGCGATCAGCGCGGCGAACCCACGCGCGGTGAAGCCCCGCGCGAGCGCGACGAAGCGCTCGAACGGCCAGCGCTTGGCCGGGCCGTAGGCGGCGCCCGGGCCGAGCACGACGAAGGGCCGGTCGCCGACCTCGAGGCGCCGCAGCCGTGCCCGCGCCTCCGCGAGCTCGTCCTCGCTCGGCCGCAGCACCGGCAGCGGCGCCGAGCGCACGCCGAGCCGCGCGCCGAGATCGAGATATTCCTCGCTCAGGTGCTTCTCGCCAGGTGCCGGGCGGTGCACGGCGTCGGTGAGCAGCCAGGAGCGCCCGTCGGCCGCGAAGCCGATGCGGCGCGGGATCCGCCGGCGCGGCAGCCGCCACGCGCTCGAGAAGGACGGCGGGAGGATCAGCGCCGCGTCGAAGCGGTTGTTGCAAGGCGCTCGCTTCCTCGCGTCTTCGTCGAGCACTCGCTTCCTCGCGTCGTCGAGGTGCTGGAGCGGGGTCCAGTGGTCCCACAGCCGCTCGCGTTCGAGCACGCGACCGAGCGGGCGGCCGACCGCGCGGATCTCGGCTGCCGGCAGCGACGCCCGCAGCGCGTGGAGGAGCGGGCGCGCCATGAGCGCGTCACCGAGCCAGTTGGGTAGCCGGATCAGCAGGCGGCGCGCGTCGGTCACGGCCGCCAAGCACCGCCGTCAGTAGGCACGGGCGAACAGCGCGACCGGGCGTTCCGGGGTCGCGAGCCCGCTCCACGACGACTGATCGAGCGGGATGCAGCGGAGTGTGGCACCGGCGCGCTCCTTGACCTCGGCTTCGAATGCCGCGCTTCCGTCCCAGGGCACGGCGACGAAGCCGCGCCGCTCGCGGAAGTGCTCGACCAGCTCGTCGAGCGTCGCCGCGGTCGTCGTGTTTGCGCTGCGGAACTCGAGCGCGGCCTGGAACAGCGCGGACTGGATCTCCCGCAACAGGAGCGGCAGCCGTTCCGGGAGTGCCTCGAGCGCGATCGATTCCTTGGCTCGGTTGTCGCGCCGCACGCTCATCACCGCACCCTTGGCGACGTCCTTGGGGCCGACCTCGAGCCGCACCGGCACGCCGCGCAGCTCGTGCTCGTTGTACTTCCAGCCCGGCGTGTACTGGTCGCGGTCGTCGACCCAGAGCCGCACGCGGCCGCGCAGCGCCTCGACCACGCGCGCCACGAATGCGGTCACCGCGGCGCGCTCCTCGTCCTTGCGCCAGATCGGCACGATCACGGCCTGGATCGGGGCGACGTTCGGCGGCAGCTTGAGACCCTGGTCGTCGCCGTGCGTCATGATCACGGCGCCGATCAAGCGCGTCGAGACGCCCCACGAGGTCTGGTAGACGTGCTGGCGCTTGCCCTGCTCGTCCTGGAACGTGATGTCGAACACCTTCGCGAAATGCTGCCCGAGGTCGTGCGAGGTCCCGGCTTGCAATGCCTTGCCGTCGCGCATCAGCGCCTCGATCGTGTACGTCTGCTCGGCGCCCGCGAACTTCTCGGCGTCGGTCTTCCGCCCGGCGTAGACCGGGATCGCCAGCTCGGTCTCGACGAAGTCGCGGTAGACCTCGAGCATGCGCAGCACTTCGTCACGGCACTCGGTGGCGGTCGCGTGCGCGGTGTGACCCTCCTGCCAAAGGAACTCCGTCGTGCGCAGGAACAGCCGGGTCACTTTCTCCCAGCGCATTACGTTCGCCCACTGGTTGATGAGGACCGGCAGGTCCCGGTACGACTCGATCCAGCGCGAATACATTCGGCCGATGATCGCCTCGCTGGTCGGACGGATCGCCAGGCGCTCCTCGAGCTCCTCCCGCCCGCCATGAGTGACCCACGCGCACTCCGGCGCGAAGCCCTGGACGTGGTCGGCCTCGAGCTGCAGCAGCGATTCCGGGATCAGGAGTGGGAAGTACGCGTTCTGGTGTCCGGTCGCCTTGATCCGGTCGTCGAGCAACCGCTGCATGTTCTCCCACAGGCCGTAGCCGTAGGGACGGATCACCATGCAGCCGCGCACCGGCGCGTAGTCGGCGAGCTGCGCCTTGCGGATGACTTCCGTGTACCAGCGCGAGAAATCGTCGGTCTGGTCGGTCAGCTCTTCGACGAAGTGCTTGGGATCCTGCGTCTCGCTCACGAGCTCTCCCGGTCGGTGGGCATGAACGGCGCGCGAGTATAGAGGGGGCTGCAGGCCAAGCCAAACGAACAGCCCTTCAGGGCAGATGACCGATCGTAGAGGGGCGGCGGCGGCAGGTGCTTGTCAGCCGTCCGGTTCAGTAGAATAGTCGGGACACCCGAATGCCGAGGCGAAACGAGGAGGCTCGAGAGAGGCACGATGCGGACGGTGCGAACATGAACCAAGAACCGGTTTCGGTGGGCCGCCCGAGCCGACCGCCGGCGCGCCGAGGACCAGGACGGCCCGCCGCATTCTGGTCGTCGATGACAACCGACACTCGGCCACGTCGCTGGCCATGCTGTTGAAGCTGACCGGCAATGAGACGCACATCGCTTACGACGGCCTCGAGGCGGTGGAAGCGGCGGCGACGTTCCTGCCCGATGTGGTCCTGCTCGACATCGGCCTGCAGAAGCTGAACGGTTACGAAGCGGCCCGCCAGATCCGAGCACAGCCGTGGGGCAGGAAGATGGTGCTGGTGGCCTTGACCGGATGGGGCCAGGATGAAAATCGACACAAGTCCTGGAGAGGCCGGGTTCGACGCCCACACCGTCAAGCCGGTGGACCACGCCGCCGTCACGAAGCTGCTGGCAAAGACGTGGCCGAACGAGTGCTTTCAAAAGGACTCCCCTTGAGGACTGCTCATGGCGAACCACGACGACGATCACCTCTCTGAAACGCCCGAGTTGGCCAACGATCTCGCGGGCGAACGCGACGGGCCGGCCGGTGGTGCGTCGTTCCCAATCGTCGGCGTCGGTGCTTCGGCCGGTGGGCTGGAAGCGTTCACGCAGCTGCTCAAGCACCTGCCCGCCGATACGGGCATGAGTTTCGTGCTGGTCCAACACCTCGATCCGGAGCATGAAAGCGCGCTGACGCAGATTCTGAGTCGGGTCACCTCGCTTCCGGTGCGCGAGATCACCAACCATCAACCGGTCCAGGCCAATCACGTCCATGTCATTCCGCCCGACACGAACCTGAGCATCGTGCAGGGCGTTTTGAAGCTTCAGCCGCGCCAGCAGACGCGCGTGCCGCATCGGCCGATCGATGCCTTCTTCGAGTCGCTGGCGCAGGACCAGCGCGAGCGGGCCGTCGGTGTGGTGCTGTCCGGCACGGCGAGCGACGGCACGCAGGGACTGGAAGCGATCAAGGCCGAGGGCGGGATCACCTTCGCGCAGGACGACTCGGCCAAGCACGACTCGATGCCCCGTAGCGCCGTGGCGGCGGGGTGCGTGGATCTCGTTCTCTCGCCGGCGGAGATCGCGAAGGAGCTGGCACGGATTGCGAAGCACCCTTATGTCGTAGGGCAACCGCTACTGATCCCCGCCGAAGACGACCGCGCCTCCGCAACCACGCCCGAGGACGATCGAACGCCGCTGCCTGCGCGCGGACGCAAGGCGCCGCGCGCGGGCGCGAAGCAGATGCGTGCCGAAGGCGAGACCGGCCGCGGGGAGGGGACCGGGGCGAAGAGCCCGGAGCACGCCTACAAGAAAATCCTGTTGCTGCTCCGGAACCACTCCGGCGTGGACTTCTCGCTCTACAAATCGACCACCATCCAGCGGCGCGTCAGCCGGCGCCTGATGCTGAGCAAGCAGAGAACGCTGGAGGACTACGCCGGCTTCCTTCGGGGCAACGCCACGGAGCTCGACACGCTCTACTCCGATGTGCTCATCAGCGTGACCAGCTTCTTCCGCAACGCGGAGACATTCGACGCTCTCCAGCGCGAGGTCCTGCCCAAGCTGCTCGAGCAGCGCGGCAACGAACCGCTCCGCTGCTGGGTGCTCGGCTGTTCCACCGGCCAGGAGGCGTATTCCATCGCCATCGCGTTCGTGGAAACGGCGGAGAAGGCACCCCGCATGCGCAAGCTTCAGATCTTCGCCACCGACCTCAACGACGCGCTCCTGGAGAAAGCTCGCCACGGTCTGTATGCCAAGAGCCTCGCCGAAGACGTCGCGCCGGAGCGGCTGCGGCGGTTCTTTGTCGAGGAGGAAGGCGGCTACCGCGTCAGCAAGACGCTGCGCGAGATGGTCGTCTTCGCGCGGCAGAACATCATCGCCGACCCGCCGTTCTCGCGCATGGATTTGATCAGTTGCCGCAACCTGCTGATCTACCTCGAGCCGAGCTTGCACAGGAAAGCGCTCCCCACCTTCCATTACGCGCTCAAGCCCGAAGGGTTCCTGCTCCTGGGCGCATCGGAATCGATCGGCGGCTTCACCGACCTGTTCGAGCCGGTGGACAAGAAGCACAGGATCTATTCCAAGAAGGCGGCGCCGACCCCGACATTTCAACTTCAGGTCAGGAGCGAGCGCGACGCGCCATCCTCGCCTGGTCAGAGACCGCCTGCTCCCACTCGACAGCCGGCAGGACCTGAATCGCTTTCCGGGGCGCGCGGCGAGCTCACCGCGCAGCGCGAGGCCGACCGCGTCACCGTCACTCAGTTCGCTCCTCCGGGAGTGCTCGTGAACGCCGAGCTTCAAGTGCTCCAGTTCCGCGGGGCGACCGGCGCGTACCTCCAGCCGCCCGCCGGCAAAGCGAGCTTCGACGTGCTGAAGATGGCCCGGGAAGGGCTCATGCTGCCGTTGCGCGCCGCCATCAACCAGGCCAAAGAGGAAAACAAGCCCGCGCGCAAAGAAAACGTCCGCGTCAGGCAGAATGGCAAGACCCGCACCATAAGTGTGGAAGTCATTCCGCTGAAAAACCTGCGCGAACGCTGCTTTCTGATCCTCTTCGAGCCAACGGAAGCCGGACGTAACGCAGGCCATGCGCCGTCGGCGGAAGACGCCGAGCCTGCCGTCGAAACCGCTCTCCCAAGCGCCGAGCAGGAATCCATCCGCGTCGCCGAACTCGAAACCGACCTCCTCGAGGCGCGCGAATATCTCCAGTCGTTACAGGAACAGCACGAGGCGGCCACGGAGGAGCTTCAGGCGTCCAACGAGGAAGTCCAGTCGGCCAACGAAGAGTTGCAGAGCCTCAATGAGGAGCTGGAGACCTCCAAGGAAGAGCTGGAGTCGGCCAACGAAGAGCTGACGACCGTCAACGAGGAGATGTCGAATCGGAACGTCGAGCTCAACCGACTCAACAGCGACCTCGTCAACCTCCAGACCTCGGCCAGGCTCGCGGTCGTGTTGCTCGGGCTCGACCTGACCATTCGCCGATTCAGCTCGCTCGCGGAGAAGCAGTTCGACCTGCTGGCCACCGACGTGGGCCGGCCGATCAGCCACCTCCGGCACCACCTCGTGTTCGCGGACGCCGCGGAATCCCCGGCCGACCTCGAGGGCCTCAGCGCCGAAGTCATCGCCAATCTGCGAGAGCAGGAACGTGAGGTTCGCGACCAGGCCGGACGCTGGTATTCGCTGCGCGTACGCCCATACCTGACGCTCGACAACAAAGTGGACGGCGCAGTCCTGGTGTTGGTGGACATCGACATTGTCAAACGCAGTCAGGAAGCGTTGCTTCAGAGCGACGCTCGGTACCGCGCCATTTTCGATGCGACCAGCGTCGGCGTGAGCGAGTCCGACCCCGCCACAGGGCGTTTGCTGCGCGTCAACGAACAGTTCGCTCGAATCATCGGCTACACCGCGCGGGAGGTGGTCGGCAAGACGTTCCTCGAGCTAACCCATCCGGACGACCGCTCGGGCGACAGGGAAGGCTCCCGCCTGGTGCGAAGCGAAATCGTTTCCCACGAGATCGAGAAGCGCGTCGTGCGCAAGGATGGGACGTTCGTCTGGGTGCATGACACCGTCAATGTCGTTCGCGATGCCTCGGGCCGCCCACTCTTCACCGTGACGATCACCCTCGACATCACCGAGCGCAAGCGGGCCGAACAGGCGCTGGGCGAGAGCTACAGTCGGTTTGAGGCCCTCTTTGACGCCTCTCCGGTCGGTATGTACCTGGTGGACGCGGAACTCCGCATTCGGCTGGTGAGCGGGAAAGCTCGCCCGGTCTTCGGCGACATCGGAGAGCTGAATGGCAGAGACTTTGTCGAGGTCATCCACATCCTGTGGCCGCCCGAAAGCGCCGACGAGATCGTCGTTCGTTTCCGCCACACCCTCGAAACCGGCGAGCCGTACAGCGCTCCGGAGTTCTCCGAGGAGCGCTACGACCGCAAGGTGCGTGAATACTACGACTGGCAGATCCATCGCATTTCCCTGCCCGATGGGCAGTACGGCGTGGTCTGCTATTTCTTCGATATCTCCGAGCGGATGCGGTTGTCCAACGAGTTGCGACGATACGCCGCCGATTTGTCGGAGGCCGACCGCCGCAAGAACGAGTTCTTGGCGATGCTGGCCCACGAACTCCGCAACCCCCTCGCCCCGATCTGCAACGCTCTCGAAATCATTCGGACGCGCGGTGACGGGGAGACGGTCCAATCTGCGTCCGCGATGATGGAGCGTCAGGTCGGCCAGATGGTGCGGCTGGTGGATGACCTGCTCGATGTGAGCCGCATCAGCCGGGGCACGATCGAGCTCCGCAAGGGGCGGATCGAGTTGGCGTCGGTCGTCCATCATGCCGTCGAAGCCGTCCGTCCGCTCACCGAGAGCATGGACCACGAACTGACCGTTACGCTGCCGCCCGAACCGATCTACTTGAACGCCGACCCGACCCGGCTGGCTCAGGTGGTGGGGAACCTCCTGAACAACGCCTGCAAGTTCACCAGCCAGGGCGGCCGCATCCGGCTGACGGTGGAGCGCGAGGGCGACCAGGCCGTCATCCAGGTACGGGACACCGGCATCGGCATCGCGCCCGACCAGCTACGTCTGATCTTCGACATGTTCACGCAGATCGATACCTCGCTGGAGCGTTCGCAGGGCGGGTTGGGCATCGGCCTGACGCTGGTGAAGAGCTTGGTGGAGATGCACGATGGCACGGTGGAAGCCCGCAGTGCGGGTCTGGGACATGGCAGCGAGTTCGAGGTGCGGCTGCCGATCCAGGCGGAACCCGCGGAAGCTCCCCAGCCCGAGCCGACCGCCGGCGCGCCGGGGACGACGACGGCCCGCCGCATTCTGGTCGTCGACGACAATCGCGACTCGGCCACGTCGCTGGCCATGCTGTTGAAGCTGGCCGGCAACCAGACGCACATCGCTTACGACGGCCTCGAGGCGGTGGAAGCGGCGGCGACGTTCCGGCCCGAGGTGGTGCTGCTCGACATCGGCCTGCCGAAGCTGAACGGCTACGAGGCAGCCCGCCAGATCCGGGCACAGCCGTGGGGCAAGAAGATGGTGCTGGTGGCCCTGACCGGATGGGGCCAGGATGAAGATCGGCACAAATCCAGAGAGGCCGGGTTCGACGCCCACATGGTCAAGCCGGTGGACCTCGCCGCCCTCACGAAGCTGCTGGCCAAATTGCCGGCGCCGGCTTGATCTCGTGCTTCATATTCTTTTCCGCACCGGCCCAGAGGCTCATCGCGCGACCGCCGCCCGAGCCAGCGGCAGGAGATAGATGGAGTCCGAGGCGGCACGCACCGGGATCGCGCGCGCGTAGTACGGCGTGCCCGTGTAGGTCGGCTCGCACGACGTTTGTGACGAGCGGGTGTTGGCGGCCGCCGTGACCAGGATCGCGGCATCGACCGCGAACCCGACCAGGAGACCGGCGTTCCGGAAGCCGCGGTTCGGACCGCCGAGCTCGATGGCCGTGATCCCATCGTCGAGGAGGTCGACGCGGTGCAGGGCCCGATCCCGCTCGATCAGAGCGACGGCCTGGACCGGCACGCGATCGCCGGCCTCCGAGATCGCGCTGCCCGAGATCCGCGCGCCCGAGGAGTCGGCGATCCAGCTCAGGCTGCGAATCGGCACCGAGCTGGCGGTGCGTTTCCCCCGCGGCAGGAAATGCACCGACACCGGTCCGAAGCCGAGGAAGGTCCCGTGCTGCCGCGCTCGCAGCAGGCGCGTCTCCCGGGAGTTGATCGTGACGGGCTCGCCGATCCGCGGCGGGCGGAAGCTCATCGCCGCCGTGTCGCGCCACGCGCCGTAGCGTTGCCGATACGCGGGTTCCGGCTCGCGCAGGAGTCCGCGATACGTGCCCGCGACGACGGTGCCGTCCGCCAGATGCACCGCCAAGCGCGCTCCCGGATCGAGGCGGAAGACCTGCGTCCGCTCCCCGGGCCGGAGCTTCACCGCGCGGGCGTTGTCGATCACGCTACCGACGCCGTACCCAGCCAGGCTGCAACCGCTGACGTGCACCGAGGCGACCAGGGCGAACAGAGCCCACGGCAGGAGGAATCGACTCGGCATGCGCCCTCCCTCACCGCCCGGTCAGCACCTCGACGAGCGCGTGCTCGGTCTGATCGGGCCTGCTATCGAGCGCGAGAGAGCTCGACGGTCGCGCGTCTAGGGAATCACGGCCAAAGGGCGCGCGCGGCTCCAGGACCCAATGGTCAGCCGCACGAAGTACACGCCCCCCGCGACCGGCCGCCCGGCGTCGTCGCGGAGATTCCAGACGATCTCGTGGCGACCGGGTCGCGCTGCACCCTCGGCCAAGGTCCTCACGGGACGTCCCGCGAGATCGAAGACACCGATCGCATACCGCTCGCCCGCCTGCGATCTCGGAATCGCGAAGCGCAGCCATCCGTGGACTCTGGTCGGATTCGGGTGCGGCATCGCGAAGTCGATCCCGAGGTCATCGCCTCCCGAAACCGCGACCGCCCCGGCGATCGGGATGGTCGCGCGATACGGCCGGCAGTCGTTGGCGATGACGGTCACACGGTAGATTCCGGGTGAATTCGGATGACACGCGAGCGTGGCGATACCCGCGACATCGGTCTCTTCGATCTCGAGCTCGCCCGGCCGATAGAGGGTGACGCGAGCGCCGGCCAAAGGCGTAGCGCCCGCCAGTACCTGCACGTTGATCGACGTGTCGCCCGGCGAGCAGGACGCAGGATGGGTCACGTTCAACGTGCGCAGCGGACCGGTCCAGATCCGCAGCTCGGGATCCCCCAACAGCAGATAGTTCATCTGTGTCCAGCGATGGACCCCGTCGAACTCGGAGAACGTCACGAACGGCAGCTTCTGCCGGGCCTGCGCCTCGCCCGCGGCCGTGACGCCGTACTCGAACACGAGACGAAAGAACTCCTCGGCGAACGATCGCGATGTGCTCGGGAAGCCGAACGTGGAGGTCGCGACGTGCGTCACGCCACCGCCATTCGGAGCCAGCAGGAACGCGGCCGCGATCGACGACGGATTCATGGCGTCGGTCGCACCGGTCACGTCGTAGAGATGCGTCAGTCGATAGCCGTTCGTGAGCCCGAGCACGTCGGCGGTCGTGATGGACGCGTCCTGCATCGACAGCTCGTCGAAATCACCTTGCCCCACGATCAGAGCCAGGTTGTAACCACGATCGAGCGAGTCGAGCGCCGCGCCGCGCGAGAGCGGCAGCGCGCCGGGTGCATGGTCGGGGTTCGCGGGGTCGCCATAGAGCCGGGCGAGATGACGGTTCGGGTCGCTCACGAAGCTGGATCGCACGCCCTCGGCGATCCTCGGACCCAAAGAGCCCGCGAGTGTTTCGGCCAGGAACAACCCGGTGTGCTCGTAGTCCCCGGCCGGATCGCGGGCATAGCGGATGGTCTTGTTGACCAGCACGCTCGCTTCCGCAGCCGTCGTGACCGGTGCCCGTCCGACGTAGACCTCGGGCGTGAGATCGACGTCGTCCCCGGAATCGCCTGCCGAGACGTATCCTTCACCGTAGACGGCGTCGCCATCGGCGTTCCAATCGCCGTCCAGGCACGAATAGTAGAGATCGGTCGGGAAATCGTGGCCGCCGTAAAACGTCGTATGGGCGACGCGCGCCGGAACGACGCTCGGGCCGCCGCCCAACAAGACCCAGCGCAGGCCGCCTTGGGCGTAGCTGTCTTGGAGGAATCGTCGCACGCGCTCGGCGTCGTCCGCCGCGGAGGGGTATTCCGCCTGAATCGACGACAGCGTCTTGACGACCGCCGGCACACCGCTCTCGATCTTCCAATCGGCGAGGCGTTGAAACTCCGGCGCCATCGTCTCGTCGGTGATGATCACGTACGCGACCGGATGCCCAAGCAGTGGGGGTAGCGGCGCGGGGACCGCGACGTCGGCGAGCACGGCGACCGCGACGGCGGTGAGCACGGCGGTCGTGCCCATGGCCCCGAAAACACACGAGACCGACGGACGACTGGGAGCACCTTTCATGTTGACTCGCCTCGGTTGCGGCGCACGGTCGGCTCCGCGAAGTCTACCCCATCGCAGCCGCTCGGTCATTGAACGAGTGCCGCGCGCGCCCACGGCGCGACGTAGACGGAGTCCCTCGGGGCGCGGATCGGGATGGAGCGCGCGAAGTTCGGACCGGTATAGGTCGGCTCGCACGAGGTCCATTGCGACGACCGCGCGCGGACGCCAGGAACAAGATCGTCGCGTCGGCCGCGAACCCGACGAGGAGACCTGCGGTGCGGAAGCCCCCATTTCGGACCTCCGAGCTCGACCGCCTCGATCCGTTCGTCCAGAAGGTCGACACGGTGAAGCGCCCGATCCTGCTCGATCAGGGCAACGGCCTGCACCGGCACCCGATCGCGGGCCTCTGACATCGCACTGCCCGAGATCCGGGTGCCCGACGAGTCGGCGATCCAGCTCAGGCTGCGAAACGGCACGGACCCGGCGGCGCGTTTGCCTCGCGGCAGGAAATGGATCGACATGGGACCGAAGCCGAGAACTATCCCGTGCTGCCGCGCCCGCAGCATGCGCGACTCGCGGAGGCTGACGGTGACCGGTTTGCCGATCCGCGGCGGACGAAAGCTCAGCGCGGCCGTGTCGCGCCACGCGGGAATCGCCTCGGCATGCGCCCTCCTTCAGCGCCCGGTCAGCACCTCGACGAGCGCGTGCTCGACCTGATCGGGCCGGAGCTCGATCATGCAGCGAAAGTGCCGTTTCGGGCACGACGGGCGCCCGTGAAGTGTACAAGGTTGGCAGGGCTCGTGCCGGCACAGCACGACGTGTCCCGCACCCGCCGGGGCAAAGCCCAGCTCCGGGGCCGTGCTCCCGAACATCGCCACGACGCGCAAGCCGCGCGCGGCCGCGAGATGCATGAGCCCGCTGTCAGAGGAGACCGCCGCGGCGCAGCGCGACAGCAGGGCCGCCATGCGCGACAGCGTCTCGGTCGACCAGCGCACGCCCGCATCCCGTTCCGCGCGCTCGACCAGAGCGCCGAGCGCCTTGCGCTCCGTGAGGAGCGAGAAATAGAGCAACGGATGACCGCGGCGGCGCAGCCGATCGTGAAGCTCCGCCCAGTGTCCTTCCGGCCAGCGCTTGGTGAAGTGCCGCGCTCCGGGCAGGAGCGCGATCGGCGCGGCGTCCCGCGTCCAGTCGGCGAGCCACTGCTCGGCCCAGGTCTCGGCGGCGTCACCGGCGTGGACGTGAGGCAGGCCCTCGACCGCGACGCCGACGCGCGCGAGTGCCTGCGCATGGCGCTCCAGCGCCGAGGGCGGCGGTTGCGGCCGGAGCCAGCGCGCGTGCACCAGGCTCGCGCGGCGGAGCCGGAACGACGGCGTGCGCAGGATCGGAGCGCGCTGACGGAAGGTCAGCACCCAGGTCCGCGGGTTGGCGTGAAGATCGACGATCAGGTCCGTGTCTTCGAGCTCGGCGCTCATCGACACCAGATCCTCGATCCGGCGCGCGTCGCGCTCGAGCACCCGCGCGTGGTCGAGCGCGGGATCGAAGCGCACCAGGTCGGCGAACTCCTCCTTGACCCAGTAGGTGATCCGGGCGACGGGAAACGCGCGCCGCAAGGCGTGAACCGCGGGCAGGGTCAGCACCACGTCGCCGAGGGAAGAGAGCCGCAGCACGACGATGTTGCGGAACCCGCCGGCCGGCACCGCCCGCTTGCGGCGCGCCATGGTCAGGCGACGAACTGCAAGTCGTAGAGCCGGCGGTACAATCCGTCCTGGTCGAGCAGCTCGCGATGCGTGCCGATCGCCGCCACCCGTCCCTGCTCCAGCACCACGATCCGGTGCGCGTGCTGTACCGTCGAGAGCCGGTGCGCGATCACGAGCACGGTGCGATCGCGCATCAGCCGCTCCAGGGCGCCCTGCACCAGACGTTCGCTCTCGGCGTCCAGCGCCGAGGTCGCCTCGTCGAGCAGGAGGATCGGCGGGTTCTTGAGCAGCGCGCGCGCGATCGCGAGCCGCTGGCGCTCGCCGCCCGAGAGCTTGACGCCCCGCTCCCCGATCACGGTCTCGTAGCCCTGCGGCAGGCGCACGATGAAGTCGTGCGCGTGCGCGGCTTCGGCGGCCGCGCGCACGTCGCCGTCGTCCGCGTCCGCGAGCCCGTATGCGATGTTGCTGCGCACCGTGTCGTGGAACAGGATCGTCTCCTGGGTCACGATGCCGAGCTGCGCGCGCAGCGAGGCCAGCGTCACGGTGCCGACGTCGTGGCCGTCGATCGTGATCCGGCCGGCCGTCGCGTCGTAGAAGCGCGGCAGCAGGTCCATGGTCGTGCTCTTCCCTGCGCCGCTCGATCCCACCAGCGCGACGATCTCTCCGTGCTGCACGTCGAACGAAACGTCTTCCAGCACCGGCCGGCCGGCGTCGTAGCCGAACGACACCCGTTCGTAGCGGATGCGGTCGCGGAACAGTGGCAACGCCGTCGCCCCCGGCCGGTCCGTGACGTCGGAAGTGAGGTCGAGGATGCCGAACAGGCGGTAGGCTGCGGCGATGCCCTGCTGCAGGTTGGCATTGACCTCGGACAGGCTCTTGAGCGGCGAGATGGTCGTCAGCAGCGCGGTCACGAACAGCAGGAACTGGTGCGGAGCCAGCGACTCGTGGACGAAGATCTCGCGCCCGCCGAACCACAGCATCGCGACCGCGACCACGACGATCGCGACCTCACTGACCGGCCGGGCCGCGGCGGACACGCGGCGCAGGCGCACGAACGCCCGGTAGAACGCGTGATTCGCGTGGTCGAATTTGCCCTGCTCGAAGCGCTCCATCCCGAACGCCTTGACGACGCGCACGCCGGAGATCATTTCCTGGAGGATCGCCGTCATGTCTCCCATCCGCTCCTGCGCGAGCCCCGAGCGCTTGCGCATCTTGCGTCCGATCGTCACCAGCGCCAGCGCCACCGGCGGCAGCACGATCAGGGACAGGAGCGCCAGCTTCCAGCTCGCATAGAACACCCACGCCAGGGCGCCGATCAGCGTCAGGCCGTCCTTCACCAGATTGCTGATCCCCGAGGCCAGCGCTGCGCGCAGGTACTCGACGTCGTTGGTGATCCGCGAGATCAGCGTTCCGGTCCGGCGCCCGTGGTAAAACGACAGCGACTGCTCCTGCAGGCGGGCGACGAGCTGGCTGCGCAAGTCGCCGATCGCCGCCTGCTCGACCGACACCATCAGGAACGCCTGCAGGTAGTCGGCCAGGTTCTTGATCAACATCACCGCGAGAATGAACAGGCAGATGCGCTCCAACGCGACCAACGGCCGCGCCGTGATCAGCGAGCGCTCGGCGCGCGCGCGCAACACCGCCGGCCAGCGGACGAGGTTGTCCGCGCGCAGCGGCTCGCGCGCGACCTCCAGCGTGCGTCCCGGCTGCGCCTGGCCGGGAAGGGCGAGCGTGCCGACGGGCTCGCGGCCGGTGCGCTCGAACAGCACCTGCATGAAGGGCGAGATCATGCCGAGCGACACGGCGGTCGAGAGCGCGTACACCGTCATGCACAGCAGCGCCAGCGCCAGCCGCCCGCGATAGGGCCGCAGGTAGCCGAGCAGCCGCAGATAGACCCTCATCGGCGACGCCGGCGCCGGAGGCGCGTCGGGCGCTCGAACGGCTGCGCGGTGACGCGGCTTCGGATCGGGCTGGAGCCAGAGCGCGCTCGGCGCAGGCCGGCTTCCCGGCACATGTCAGGCGGGAGCGGTCGGGCCGCCCGGCGGCTCCGGCGACCGGCTCGCGGGACGCGGCGGCTGGAGCGCGCTCCATTCGAGGCCGTCGATGAGCGCGCTCATCAGATCCGGACCGCCGCCGAAGTCCTCCAGGCGGTCTTCGGGGCGCGCGCTCAGCTGGCCGGCTTCGACCAGTTGGAACACGATCGCGCCCCAGTCCTCCCCGCGCCCCACGCCCCACTCCCGGAACACGGTCGGCGCCATCTGGCCGAACTCCTCGCGCGCCACCCGCAGGATGCCCTCGAGCAGCTCGCGTCCGCTGAGATGGCGGCGCTCCGGATCGTGGACGCGCTCCGCCGGCAGCTCCTGAACCGTGACGCTGAGTACGGCCATGACGAAGCCATACGCCTCGCGGCGGAATGCGGGATTGGTGGCGCGGATCGCGTCCACGCTCACCCAGAATGGGGTGTCGGAAGGGTTCATGGGTCGCCCGGCGAGCGGGCTGCCGGCAACTATAGAGCCCGTCGCTGCGCCGCTCAAGCGGGGCGCACGGCCGACCGCACGATCGTGGACCGGCCCGCATACTTGCGGACCGGCCGAGGGTGATCGAGGTTGTAGTGGAGCCCGCGACTTTCGCGCCGGAGCTGCGCGCAACGCACGATCAGGCTGCCGACCAGCGCGATGTTGCGCAGCTCGATCAGGTCCGCCGACAGTCGCAGCCGCTCGTAGTCGTGCTGGATCTCGTCGCGCAACAGCGCCAGCCTGCGCGCCGCGAACGCGAGACGCTGGTCGCTGCGCACAATACCGACCAGATCCCACATCACGCGCCGGACCGCATCCCAGTTGTGGTCGAACACCACCGTCTCGAGCGGCGGGCGCGTGCCGCGGGCGCTCCACGGCGTGGGCCGCGGCACCGCCACCGGCCGCCGCAGCGCCCGCTCCAGAGCGCGCGCGGCGTGATGCGCGCCGACCAGCGCTTCGAGCAGCGAGTTGCTGGCGAGCCGGTTGGCGCCGTGCAGCCCGGTGCACGCGACCTCGCCGATCGCGAGCAGGCCGCGGATCGCGGTGCGGCCGGCGAGCGTCGCCTGCACGCCGCCGCACATGTAGTGCGCCGCCGGCACGACCGGAATCGGCTCGCGGGTGAGATCGATGCCGAACCGCGCCAGTGCCTGCCCGATGTTCGGGAACCGCTCACGCACGCGGCGCGCGGGCCGGTGGGTGATGTCGAGCAGCACGTGCGGCTCGCCGCGCCGCTTGAGCTCGCGGTCGATGGCGCGCGCCACGACGTCGCGCGGCGCCAGCTCGGCGTCGGAATGGTACCGCGACATGAAACGCGCTCCGTCCAGCGTCCGCAGCACGGCGCCTTCCCCTCGCAGCGCCTCGCTCAGCAGGAACGACTTGGCGCGCGGATGGTAGAGGCAGGTGGGATGGAACTGCATGAACTCGAGGTTCGCGAGCGGCGCGCCAGCCCGGTACGCCATCGCGAGCCCGTCGCCGGTCGCGACGTCGGGGTTGCTGGTGTAGAGATAGACCTTGCCGCAGCCGCCGGTCGCGAGCACGGTCGCGCGCGCGGTGAACGGCGTGATCACGCCGCGCTCGCCATCGAACGCGTACACGCCCCAGCACGTGTCGCGACCGCCGCGCCGCCGCGTCCGCAGCCGCGAGTCGAGCAGCAGGTCGACGGCGAGCCGGTTCTCGAACAGCCGGATGCGCGGATGCTCCCGCACCTGTGCGATCAGGGCGCGCTCGATCGCGCGCCCGGTGAAGTCGCTGGCGTGGACGATGCGCCGGCGCGAGTGGCCGCCTTCGCGGCCGAGCGCGAAGCCGCGCGCCGTCCGGTTGAACCCGACCCCGAGCGCTGCGAGCTCCGCGACGCGCTCCGGCGCCTCGCGCACGACCTGGCGCACGACGTCGGGGTCGCACAGCCCCGCCCCCGAGCGCAGCGTGTCGCGTGCGTGGTTCTGGAACGAGTCCCGGGCGTCGAACACCGCCGCGATGCCTCCTTGCGCGTAATTGGTGTTCGACTCGCTGTCTTCCTTCTTGGTCAGGATCACGACCTGCGCGAAGCGCGCGACGGCGAGCGCCAGCGAGAGCCCGCCGATGCCGCTGCCGAGGATCAGGACGTCGGTGTCGGGGTCCCTCACGCGACCTCCGGCGCGGCAAACACCCGTTTCTCCACCGCCTCCCCGCCACACACCCATTCCCAGGCGACCTCGAGCACGCGGATCGGCGCCGCGGTCGGGGCGACCGGCCAGCGCACCGCGTCCTTGGCGGTCAGCAGCAGCGTCGCTCCGGTGCGTGCCGCCTGCTCGGTCTCGTGGCGGGTCTCGTGGGGGCGGAACCAGTGATGGTTGCGATATGCCGAAATCTCGACGACCTCGAAACCCGCTTCACGGGCGCTTTTCGCGACCGCGGCGGGATTGCCGGTCGCGGTCACCACGCGGGCCCGGCGCGGCGCCGGCGCGTCTCCCCCGCTCGCCGAGGGGGCGTGCGGACGCTCGGCAACCACGCGATGTCGCGCCGCGCCAAGCTCTGCCGCGGGGGCGTAGCGCTGGACCTCGGCCAGCAACGGCGCCGGATCTTCGGTCGGGCCGAGCCGCGTGACGACCACGACCCCCGCACGCTGCAGCGCGCGGCGCGGCTCACGCAGGCGTCCGCGCGGCAGCAGCGCGCCTCCACCCCAGAGGTCGCTCGCGTCGAGCAGTACGACGTCGAGATCGCGCGCCAGCGGCCAATGCGAGAAACCGTCGTCGACCAGAACGTGCGCGAATCCCGCGTGCGCGGCGGCGGCGGCGAGCGTGCGCTTGTGACGGCCGGCGAACACGCGCTCGGTCCCGAGCCGGGCGTGATAGAGGCGCGCCTCGTCCCCGAGACCGCCGGGCCCAGGCCGGTAGTTGCGACACACGACCGCTGCGCGCACGCCCAGCGCGCGGGCGCGCTCCGCCAGATGCAGCACTAGAGTTGTTTTGCCGGTGCCGCCGACCGTCAGGTTGCCGATGCTCACGACACGCGCTGCGACGTGGTGCTGCCGCGAGAGCCCGGCGGCGTACGCGCGCCGGCGCAGCTCCCAGGCCTGGCCGTAGAGACCCGCCGCCGCGACGCGCAGACCCTCGGTCAGTCGGCCGGCCACAGTCGCCATTCCACGAGCCGGGCGACGGCGCGGCGCGCGGCGCCGCGCACGGCTTGGACCGTCTCGAGCGCTCCGGCGGCCATGCCGGCGCGCAGGTCGGGTGTCGCCAACAGCTCCGCCAGCGCGGCGCGCAGCTCTTCATCGTTACGCGCGACGCGAATCGCACGCCGCGCGAGCAGCCGCGCCACCGCCTCGGCCTGAGCGTGATAGTGCGGGCCGACCAGCACGGCGGCGCCGCATGCGGCGGGTTCGAGCGGATTGTGGCCGCCGTAGGATCCGAACGTTCCACCGACCACGGCGACGTCGCTCACGGCATAGAAGCTCGCCAACACCCCCAGCCGATCGTCCCAGCACCAGGCGCCATCCCGCGGCGGCCCGCCATCGGCCACCAGGGCGCCCGCCCGCAGCGCTTCCGCCCGCAGCTCGGCCGCGGCGCGCGGATGGCGCGGCACCGCGACCACCTGCCAGGTCTCGCGCACGGCTCTCGGCAGCGCGGCCCATGCGCGCCACACGCGCGCCGGCTCGCCCGGCCGCAGGTTGCCGAGCACGAGCAACGGCCGGTCGCGATCGAGCCGTAGCGCCGCGCGCGCCGCCCCGCGGTCGGCCGCCGGCGCGGGCAACGCATCGGCCTTGAGATTGCCGACCACCGCCGTGCGCTCGCGCGGCGCCCCTAGGGCGAGCCAGTGCTCGCGGTCGCGCTCGGTCTGGCACAGCACGCCCGCAAGGCCTTCGATCAGCGAGCGCAAGCCCCCGCCCAACCGCTGATACCGATGCGTCGAGCGCTGCGAGAGCCGCGCGCTGACGAACGCGACCGGCACCCGCTGGTCGCGGGCGCGCAGCAGCCAATGCGGCCACACCTCGGTCTCGACGATGAACAGGCGGCGCGGCTGGATGCGCGCGAAGAACCGGCCGACCGCCTGCGGCGCGTCGATCGGCGCCAGTGAAGCCGGATGCGCGAGCTGGGCGAGACGGGACCGGCCGCCGCGCGTCGTCGCCGTGAGATGGAAGCGCGCGTCACGTTGGAGCGCCGACAGCTCGCGCGCGAGCGGCGCGACCGCGAGCGCTTCGCCCATCGAGGCCCCGTGGAGCCAGGCATCGACCGGACCGGCTTCCGGCACGTCTCCGAGCCGTTCCTGCCACAGCAGGCGCTCTTCCGGCGACGCGAACACGCGCGCCGCGGGCGCGAGCGCGCCGAGCCATGGCGCGATCACCCGATATGCCATCCACAACGGGCTCATGCGCGCTCCCCTGCCTGCACCCGGGCCGTGTTCGTGATGGCGGCGATCGCGCGCTCCACGGCCGCTCGCCATTGCTCGGCGCCGGCGTCGTCCAGCTCGGAGGGAATCGCGATCGGCTCGCCATACGCGACCACCACGCGCGCGAACGGCCGCGGGATGCGGAACCGGTCCCAGGACCGCAGGGCCCAGACCGGCCTGGCGCCGGCGGCGACCGGAAGGATCGGGAAGCCGGTGCGGGACGCGAGATAGATCAGGCCCGGCTTCACCCGTTCGGCGGGACCGCGGGGACCGTCGGGAGTGATCGCCAGCAGGTGTCCCGCTTCGGCCTGAGCCAGCATTTCGCGCACTCCCTCCTCGCCGCCGCGCGTGCTCGAGCCGCGCGCGGTCACGTACCCGAACCGCTCGACGACCCGAGCGATCAACTCGCCGTCGCGGTGCCGGCTGATCAGCACCGCGACCGCGCGCCGGCGGTGCGTGAACACGAGCGGCAGCAAGTGTGCGTGCCAGAGCGCGAAGATACACCGTTCGTCCCTCGCCAATGCCGCATCGCGCCCGGCCAGGTTGACCCACACGATGCGCCAGGTGCGCCCGAGCACGAGGAGCGCTGCCGTCGCGGCCCACGCCGCGAGCCCCATCCACCACGGCGCCGTGCGCCGGCTCAGGTCGCGAGCGCCCACAACAGCTCGGCGGCGCGCCGCGAGGCGCCGGGCCCTCCCAAGCGCTCGCGGACCGTGGCGAGCCGAGCGTGAGCCGCCGCGCGCGCCACCGGATCGTCGAGCCACGGCGCCAGTGTCGCGGCGAGATGCTCGGGCGTGAAGCGCGCTTGGAGCAGCTCGGGCGCGACCGGTTCGCCGGCGACGATGTTCGGCAGCCCGATGCGTTCGAGTCTCACGAGACGGCGCGCGATCGCGTAGTTCAGCGCCCCGGTGCGATAGACGATCGCGTGCGGGGTCGCGAACAACGCGGTCTCGAGCGTCGCGGTGCCGGACGCGACAGCGCATGCCGTCGCGAACGCCTGAGTGGCGCGCGTCCGCCCACGCACGATGCGCAGCCGGGTGGGCGCGCAGGCCGGTCGCGGCCGCTCATCGGCCAGCCCCGGGGCCAGCGGCACGACCGTGACCAGGTCGACGCGTCCCGCCTCCAGCCGGCGCGCCGCCCGGAGCAGGATCGGCAGATGGCGGCGCACCTCCTGCGGGCGGCTGCCGGGCAGGAGCCCGAGAATGCGTCCGGCCCCGGCGCCGATCTCGGCGCGGAATGCGGTCTCGTCCGTTTCGGGCGCGAAGTCGTCCAGCAGCGGATGACCGACGTACGTCACGGCAACTCCCGCCTGCCGGAACAGCTCCTCTTCGAACGGAAACACGACCGCCAACCGGTCGACCCAGCGCGCCATCGCCGCGGCGCGCTCGGGGTGCCACGCCCAGACCTGAGGCGCGATGTAGTAGAAGATCCGTGCCCCGCGCCGCTTGAGCTCGGGTCCGATGCGCAGGTTGAAGCCCGGATAATCGACCAGCACGACGACATGGGGCCGGAAGTGCTCCAGCTCGGCGAGCAGCCGGCGACGAGTCGCGAGCAGGCGCGGCAGACGGGCCGGGATCTCGGCGAATCCGAGCACCGCCAGATCCTCGGCGCGCGCGAGGCATTCGACGCCGGCGGCGCGCAGCGCCGGGCCGGCGATCCCTCGCACCCGGCACCGGCCTAGGTCACGCAGCGCCGCCACCAGGCGCGCCCCGTGCAGATCGCCCGAGGGCTCGCCGGCGACGAGCAGGAAACGGCGCTCTAGCCCGTCGCCCACTGCACGGCCCGGCGCTTCATGGCCGCGCGCACGTCCTCGGCAATGCGCAGCGCCTCGCGACCCTCGTGTGCGGCGGCGGCGCCCGCACCCTCGCCGCGCAGCGAGCGGACGAACGCGTCGAGCTCGAGCGTGAGCGGCTCGCCGGGTTCGACCTCGAGCCGGGTTCGCTGAATCGCCTGCAGGGCGCCCGCCGGATCGTGGGCCGCCACGGCTGAACGCATGGCGCGCGCGTCCACCCGCAGCAGCTCGCCGCTCTTCTCGAACAGATCGACCGACAGGTAAGCGTCCGCCTGGAAGAAGCGGATGCGCCGCAGCCGCTCCTGCGACACGCGGCTCGCCGTCAGGTTGGCGACGCAGCCGTCCTCGAACTCGAGCCGGGCGTTCGCGATGTCCTCGTTGGCGGACAGCACCGCCACGCCGACGGCGGACAGATTCTCCGGTGGCGCGCCCACCGCCTGGAGGACGAGATCGAGGTCGTGGATCATCAGATCGAACACGACGTCGATGTCGAGCGAGCGCGGCTGGAACACCGCGAGCCGGTGGGCCTCGATGAACTTGGGACGCAGGACATGCGGCCGGGCGGCGAGCACGGCCGGGTTGAAGCGTTCGACCTGCCCGACCTGCAGCGTGCGCCGCGCGCGCTCGGCGGCGGCGATCATGGCGTCGGCGTCCGTGACCGAGGCCGCCATCGGCTTCTCCACCAGCACGTGGCAGTGTGCCGCCAGCGCTTGTTCGGTCGCGGCTCGGTGGGCGACGGTCGGCACCGCGATCGACACGGCGTCGCACGCTGAAAGCAGCTCGTCCGGGGTCGCGAACGTGCGGCCGCCGAAACGCGCCACCGCCGCCTGGGACTTCTCCGGGTGGCGGTCGTGGCAGCCGACGAACACCAGCGGACCGCCCGCACCCGCGAGCGCGTGATAGACGCGCGCGTGCTTCTCGCCCCACGCTCCGACGCCCCACACGCCGACGCGCACGGAATCGATCGCGCTCATCGGGTCAGGCCACGCGTCGAGGTCTCGGCGAAGCGCGCGAACGTCTCGACGTCGGTGTCGCCCGGGCACTCGGCACGAATGCGCGCGACGGCGTCGGTCACCGTGCGCTGCTCGCGAAACAGGGTGCGATAGGCCTGCTCGAGCGCCTGGCGGGTCTCGGGCGTGAAGCCGCGGCGTTCGAGTCCGACCGCGTTGATGCCGGCGAGCCGCGGCGGGCTGCCGGCCGCCTTGACGAACGGCGCGATGTCCTGCGCCACGCGTGATCCGCCGCCGACCATGCTGTGACGGCCGATGCGAACGAACTGATGCACGACGGTGCCGCCGCCGACGATCGCCCAGTCCTCCACGGTCACGTAGCCCGCCATCTGCACGGCATTCGCGAGGATGACGTGATCGCCGAGGTGGCAGTTGTGCGCGACGTGGGCGTACGCCATCAGCAGGCAGTGACTGCCGATCCGCGTGGTCGCACCCGCCTCGGTCGCCAGATTGGCGGTCACGTACTCGCGCACCTCGGTGTGCTCGCCGACCTCGAGGTAGGACCGCTCGCCCGAGTACTTGAGATCCTGCGGAGGGCTGCCGAGCACGGCGCCATGGTGGAGCTTGCAGCCGCGCCCGATCGTGGTCCAACCGGTCAGCAGCGCGTGGCTGCCGACCGACGTGCCGTCGCCGATCGTGACGTCGGGCCCGATCACCGCGCCGGGACCGATCTGGACGGCGGCGCCGATCCGGGCGCCGGGATCAACGAACGCGGCGGGATGAATCGCGGTGCTCATGACGGGCGGCGATCGACGATCATCGCCAGCAGCTCCGCCTCCGCGACCAATTGGTCCTCGACGTACGCCTCGCCGCGCATCTTCGCGGTGCCCTTGCGCAGCTTGAGCAGCGAGACCTTGAAGCGGAGCTGGTCGCCGGGCGTGACGGGCCTGCGGAACTTAGCGGCGTCGATGCCCATGAAGTACATCAGCTTGTCGTTCGGGTCGTCGACCGAGTGCAGGAGCATCAAACCGCCGACCTGCGCCATCGCCTCGATGATCAGCACCGCGGGCATGATCGGGTGGCCGGGGAAGTGACCCTGAAAGAACGGCTCGTTGATCGTGACGTTCTTGATGCCCTCGATGCTCTCCCCCTCCTCGATGCGCGTGATGCGGTCCACGAGCAGGAAGGGATAGCGGTGCGGCATGATGTCCATGATCGCCGTGATGTCCCACTCTTCTGGCGGACTGCCCGGCCGGCGTCCCGGGAGCGGCAGCGTCTCCTTGAGACGCTTGACGAACGCGACGTGGCTCTGGTGGCCGGAACGATAGGCGGTGACGTGACCGAGCAGCGGGCCGCCGAGCAGGAACAGGTCCCCGAGCAGGTCCAGCACCTTGTGGCGCACGAACTCGTCGGGATAGCGCAGCGGGTCGGGGTTGAGGATGCGATCCTTGCCGACGACGACGGCGCTCTCGAGCCGGCCGCCCTTGATCCAGCCGGCGGCGCGCAGCCCTTCCAGGTCGCGCTCTAGAACGAACGTGCGCGCCGGGGCGATCTCCTTCAGGAACGCGTCGTCAGTGATGTCGAGCGAGATCTGCTGGCGGCCGATCAGCGGGTGGTCGTAGTCGATCGCGAACGTGATGCGGAATCCGTCGTAGGGCACCGCGCGCAGCTCGATCCCCGGCTCCTGCCATGACACCGGCTTCGTCACCTTGATGTGCCGCTTGGGACGGTCCTGGTCCTGGAGACCCGCCTGCTGGAGGAGCTGGGCGATCGGCGCCGCACTTCCGTCCGCGGGCTCCGGCACCTCCATGGTGTCGACCTCGATCGTCAGATTGTCGATCCCGAGGCCGGCGATCGCGGCCAGCGCGTGCTCCATGGTGTGAATCTGGACGCCGTCCTGCTGGAGGATCGTCCGCCGTGCCGCACCCGGGTCGAAGTGCGCGTTTTCCGGCCGCACCTGCACCGCCGGCTTGCCGTCGAGATCGAGGCGCACGAACCGGACGCCGTGATTGGTGTCCGCGGGCAGGAAACGCGCGGTGCCGCGGGCGCCGGTGTGCAGCCCCACGCCTTCGAACGTCACCGGAGCCGCGATGGTGCGCTGAAGCTTGCGCCTCACCGGACCTCTTCCCGCTCGCTCTGCCGTTCGCTCGCGCGCTCGCGCTCGTGCTCGATCCGGCTCACCCGCTCTTCCAGATCGCGGGTGCGCTGGAACAGCTCGGGCAGTTTCTGGATCAGAGCGCTCAGGCGCTTCCAGATACTGTGCCGCATCGCCGGGAATCCCGTCACGATCGCTCCGGCCGGCACCGACTTGGTCGCGCCGCTCTTGCCGCCCACGATCGCGCCCTTGCCGAGCCGGATGTGGCCGCCGACCCCCGCCTGCCCGCCGAGCGTGACGAAGTCCTCGAGCACGGTACTGCCGGAGATTCCGACCTGGGCGACGATGATGCAGTGGCGTCCGATCTCGACGTTGTGGCCGATTTGGACCAGGTTGTCGATCTTGGTGCCGTCTCCGATTCGTGTGCTGGCGGTCGTCGCCCGGTCGATGGTGGTGTTGGCGCCGATTTCCACGTCGTCGCCAATCACCACGTTGCCGACCTGCGGCACCTTGTGATAGCGGCCCTGGTCGAGCGCGAATCCGAAACCGTCGCTGCCGATCACGACGCCCGGATGAATCAAGCAGCGAGCGCCGACGACGCAATCCTCGCGCACGGTCACTCGCGGATGCAGAAAGGTGTCGTCGCCGACCGCGGCATGGTGCCCGAGGTAGCATCCGGCGCACAGCACGACGCGCTGGCCAATCCGCGCTCCCGCTTCGACCACGGCGTGCGGACCGATCGAGACCTCGTCGCCGAGCTCGGCGTCCGGCGCCACGAGTGCGGTCGGATGGATGCCGGGTGCGGGCCGATGCAGGTCGGGGCGGAACACGCGCACGACCTTCTGGAACGCGAGGTACGGATTGTCCACGATCAGGAGCGGCACCACCGCTGCGCGCGGCTCGCGCGAGCAGATGATCGCTGACGCGCGGGTTTCGTGGAGATAGGCGTCGTAGCGCGAGTTGGCGATGAACGTGATGTCGCCGTCCAGCGCTTCCCGGATCCCCGCCACGCCGCGGATCACCGTGGCGCCGTCGCCGACCACATCTCCGCCGAGCTCGGCGGCCAGCTCCGTCAGGGTGCGCGTCACCATCGTCCCGGTCTCCTTACCGCGTCCCCGCGGGAGCCGCGGAGGCGGCGTTGAGGGCCTGGATGACTTCCCCGGTGAGGTCCAGAGTCTTGTCGGCGTAGATCAGGAACCCGCTGGCCGAATCCAGCACCAGGTTGAGCCCCTTCTCGCCCGCGAGCTTCTCGACCACCGCGCGGATGCGATCAACGACCTCGCGGGTCATGCGCTCGTTCTCCTGACCCGCGCGACCCTGCGGGCCCCACACTTCCTGAATGAATCGCTCGTATTCGCTGATCGCCTTCTGCAGGGCTTCCTCCCGTTCCTGGCGCTTGAGGCTGGAGAGGATCGGCGCCTGATCGCGCACCTCGGCGCGCAGCTGGTCGACCCGCTTCTGCTTCTCGGCCGCCTCGTCGCGCCAGCTCTGCACCTGGCGATCGAAGCGCGCCTGGGCGTCCTTGGCGTCCGCGTACTCCGTGAAGATGCGCGCGGAATCGATGTAGCCGACGTTGAGGTTCGCCGCGACTACCGGAGCCGCGATCAGGGCGAGCGCGCACGCCAGGCTCGCCGCTGCCGAGGCGCGCCGCAAGAGCATCATGCGACCTCGCTAAAACGACGTTTGACCAATGAGGAAATGCCCGACCGCTTTGGGCCCGTCGTCGCGGTTGAACCCGTAGCCGTAGTCGAAGCCGATGTTGCCGAGCAGGGGAATCTCGAGGCGGAAACCGAGGCCGGCTCCCATTTTGAGGTCGAGCGGGCGGATCTCGTCCCACAGGTCCCAGGTGTTGCCCGCGTCGAAGAAGAGCACACCGTGCAGCGGGTGAACAATGGGAAATTGCTGCTCGATCGTGTAAACGCTCATGAAGCGCCCGCCCGGATAGCGCACCTTCTGGGTCCTCGGCGTCACCAGGCCGCTGTCGGGTCCGGAGCGCGTCGTGTCGTAGGCGACGATCACGTCCTGAATGAACTTGCTGGGCACGATCATGTAGTCGTCGTAGCCACGCACCGGATCCGGCGTCGTGCCGCCGCCGAGGCGGAAACGCTCGTAGGGCGGCGCCGAGCTGTGCACCTGGTCGCCGTATTCGCCGAGCAGCCCGATCCTCCCGCGCAGCATCGTGGTCACGCCCTTCATCAACGACGGCGCGTACCAGCGGCCCTCGATCCGGTGCTTGTGAAAGCTGACCGAGCCGCCGAACGGCCCGCCGGCCAGCTCGGTATTGATCGCGAGCTTCGTGCCGCGTGTCGGGTAGAACGGATTGTCGGTGCTGTTGCGCAGGAACGAGGACTCGAGGCTGCTGGTGCGCAGCGCCTCGCCGACCGGCACGCCGACCAGCGCAATCGAATCCTGGGGCGTGATCACGTCGCCGGTCTGACGAATCGTCACGTCCTCGAGCCGGTAGCCGACCGAGCCGCGCGAGTAATCCGGCCACGGCAAGGGCCGGCCGACCCGCACCGAGCCGCCGCGGCGCTTCTCGTCGAACAGGTCGCGTTGGCGCTCGGTGTTGAACAGCGAGAAGCCGAGCAGGGTCGGGGTGTCGCGGAACCAGGGCTCGGTGAAGCTCAGGGAATAGTCGCTGCGGCGGGCGCCGCGCTCGAGATGGAGCGCGACGCTCTGCCCGTTTCCGAGCACGTTGTTGTGACCGAGCTCGAGGAAGCCGGTCACGCCGCCTTCCTCCGTGTAGCCCGCCCCCGCCGACGCGGTGCCGACGCTCTTCTCCTTGACCGTGAGCGTGATGTCGACGTCGGTGCTGTCGGCCGGCTGGAAATCGATCTGGACGTCCTCGAACAGGCCGAGCCGGAACACGTCGCCCTGCGAGCGCACCAGCGCCGAGCGCTTGAATCGGTCGCCCTCGTGGATGTCGATCTCGCGGCGGATCACCTTCTCACGCGTGTTGCGGTTGCCGGTGATGTGGATCATGCGCACGTTGGACGGCTGCCCCTCGCCGATTGCGTACGCGACGTCCACCACCAGCGACTCGCCGACCGTCTCCTTCGGCTCGATCCCGAGATAGAGGTAGCCCCGCTCCGCGTACTCGGCGTACGCATCGCCGCGCGCCTTGTCGATTCGCGAGCGGTCGTAAACCTCGCCGATCTTCGGCGTCCAGAACTTCTGCAGCGTCTCGGTCGTGAGCACCGCGTTGCCGGCCCAGGACACGTCGCCGATCCGGTAACGCGGGCCTTCCTGGAGCGTGAACACCAACGTCAGCTTGCGCGGATCGCTCTGGGTCAGGAGCTCGTGGCCGGTCACCTGCGCGTCGCGGTAACCGCGATTCTGGTAATAGGCTTCGAGCTTCTCGATGTCTTCCGTGAAGCGCTCGTCGGCGACCTCGCCGCCCCCGAAGAATCCCTTGGCCTTGGTCTTGAGCTGCTTCTTGAGCTTCTTGGGCTCGAACGCGGAGACGCCGCGCAGCTCGATGCGCCGGATACGGACCTTCTCGCCCTCGTTGACCACGAACCGGACGCCGACGCGCCGCTCGCCTGCGGTCGTGTCGAGCTCGGCCGTGATCGCCGCGCGCGCGAATCCCTCGTCCCGGTAATAGGTCAGCAGCGTGTCGACCTGGTTCTGCACCGGACCCGGCGCGTACGGCTCGCCGACCTTCAGGAACAGCTTCTTCTCGAGCTCGGACGTCTCGCGCTTGCGATTGCCCGTGAACTCGAGCTTGGCGATCCGGGGACGCTCGACCACGTGGATCACGAGATCGACGACCGGCCCGCGCTCCACCTTCTGGACCCATGCGTCCTCGAACAGCCCGAGCGCGAATAGCTTGCGGATGCCCCGCCGCACGGCGTCGGCCGAGAACCGCGCTCCGACCGGAACTTCGAACGTGCGGACGATGCGGCTGCTGTCGGTGAACACGTTGCCCGCGACCGATACCCGCCCGACGGTTTGCGTCTCCGGGGTCGCGGATTCGTCCCCTGCGACGCGCTCGGGGACGGGTGCGCTCAGGGTCGTATCCGGACGGCCAAACGGCGGCAGCGTCTGAGCTGCCGCCGGAACGGCGCCGGCGAGGACCGCCAGCAGCGCGAGCGCGTTAAGCGCCGGGCGCCACCGGAGCGGGAACGGGCACCTGAGACATCGACGGAACGAAGTCGAGCTGGTCGTCGCGCCGGGCGACGCGGATCGCGCCTCCGGCCGGGAGCTGGCCACGCAGGATGAACTCGGACAGCGGGTCTTCGAGCAATCGCTGGATCGCACGCTTGAGCGGCCGGGCTCCGAGCGAGGGGTCGAACCCCTTCTCGATGAGCAACGTGACCGCTTCCGGGGTGATCTCCAGCAGAATCTCTTGTACACGCAGTCGCTCCTTGACCTGGCCCAGGAGGATTTCCACGATCGCCTGCATGTCCTCGCGGGTCAGCGCGTGGAACACGATCACGTCGTCGATCCGGTTCAGGAACTCCGGGTTGAATGCCCGCTTCAGCTCGTCATGGACCGTGCTCTTGATCTCCGCGAACTGCGCGGTGACCCCCTCCGCCTGCTTGAAGCCCAGATGCTTGCCGCCGGAGAGGATCTGCCGGCCGCCCAGGTTGGAGGTCATGATGATGACCGTGTTCTTGAAATCCACCCGGCGCCGGGAGCTGTCGGTCAGAACCCCGTCATCCAAGACCTGAAGCAGGACATTGAACACGTCCGGGTGCGCTTTTTCAATCTCGTCCAGCAGCACCACGGAATAGGGCTTGCGCCGGACCTTCTCGGTGAGCTGACCGCCCTCTTCGTACCCCACATACCCCGGCGGTGCTCCCACCAGACGGGAGACCGAGAACTTCTCCATATACTCCGACATGTCGATGCGGATCAGGGCATCATCGTCGTCGAACAGGAACGCCGCCAGCGCCCGCGCCAGCTCGGTCTTGCCGACGCCGGTCGGGCCGAGAAAGATGAACGAGCCGATCGGGCGCTTCGGGTCGCGCAGACCGACGCGGTTGCGCCGCACCGCGCGCGCCACCGCCCCGACCGCCTCGTCCTGGCCGACGACGCGCTTGCGCAGCTCGTCTTCCATCCGCAGCAGCTTCTTGGTCTCCTCCTCGGCGAGCTTGACGACCGGGATGCCGGTCATGACCGACAGCACCGCGGCGATCAGGTCCTCGTCGACCTGGACTTCCTTGTCGCGCTTCGACTCGACCCACGATTTCTTGAGCTCGTTGCGCCGTGCGCGGAACTCCTTCTCCTTGTCGCGCAACCGCGCCGCCTTTTCGTACTCCTGGCCGCGGATCGCCGCCTCTTTCTCCTTGATGACCTCCTCGAGCTTCTTCTCGAGCTCGTGGATCTCCCCCGGCACCGTGCTGACCGACAGGCGGGCGCGTGCGCACGCCTCGTCGATGACGTCTATCGCCTTGTCGGGGAAGAAGCGGTCGTTCATGTAGCGGTCGGCGAGCTTGACCGCCTGAACCACCGCTTCGTCGGTGATCTTGACGCCGTGATGCGCCTCGTACTTGTCGCGCAGGCCGAGCAGGATCGCGATCGTGTCGGCGACGCTCGGCTGATCCACCATGATCGGCTGGAAGCGGCGCTCGAGCGCGCCATCCTTCTCGATGTACTTGCGATACTCGTCGAGCGTGGTCGCTCCGATGCACTGCAGCTCGCCGCGCGCGAGCGCCGGCTTGAGCATGTTCGAGGCGTCGATCGCGCCTTCCGCCCCGCCCGCGCCAACGATCGTGTGCAGCTCGTCGATGAAGATCACGGTGTCCTTCGACTCCCGGATCTCGTTCATGACCGTCTTGAGCCGCTCTTCGAACTGGCCGCGGTACTTGGTGCCCGCGACCACCGCCGCCAGATCGAGCGTCACGATGCGCTTGTTCTTGAGGCTCTCCGGCACTTGGCTCGCGATGATCCGTTGCGCGAGCCCCTCGGCGATCGCAGTCTTGCCGACGCCGGGCTCGCCGATCAACACCGGGTTGTTCTTCTTGCGCCGCGACAACACCTGAATGACGCGCTCGATCTCTTTCTCGCGGCCGATCACCGGATCGAGCTTGCCCTCGCGCCCGAGCTGGGTCAGGTCGCGCCCGAACTGGTTCAGCGCCGGCGTCTCGGGACGCTCCTCGCGCTCGCTGCCGCCCGCCGAGGACGGCTGCCCGCCGAGCAACTTCAAGGTCTCCTCGCGGACGCGCTTGCGGTCGACGCCGAGCTCGAGCAACACCTTGGCGGCAACGCCTTCGCCCTCGCGGATCAGCCCGAGCAGCAGGTGCTCGGTGCCGACGTAGTTGTGACCGAGCGAGCGCGCCTCCTCGACCGCCAGCTCGAGCACGCGCTTGGCGCGGGGCGTGAAGGGAATCTCGCCGATCGTCATGGTGCCGCCCGAAGCGCTCACCATGTTCTCCACCTCTTGGCGGATGCGGTCGAGGTCGAGACCCAGGTTGTTGAGCACGGTGGCGGCGATGCCTTCACCCTCCCGGATGACTCCCAGCAGGAGGTGTTCGGTTCCGATGTAATCGTGTTGCAGGCGCGCGGCTTCCTCGCGCGCCAGGTAGATCACCTTGCGGACCCGTTCGGTGAATTTGTCGTGCATGGCGTCCTCGTCTCCGTCCCTAGTCCTTGGACCGATCCGCCGCATCCCGTTCGGCGGCGCTCAAGCGTTCGCGCACCAGTTGCGCACGATACACATTGCGCTCGTCGGGCGACAGGTCGCCGCCCGAGTAACGCTGCAGATGGGCCGGTTGCGTCAGGACCAGCAGCTCGTTGATGACGTGCAGTGGCGCCAACCCCGGAAATCCCAACGAGGCACCGAGCCGCACCGCGGAACACAAGTTGATGACATCCTGCGACGTGATCGAGCGGCAATAGCGCAACAGGCCGTAGGCCCGCCACACCTTGTCCTCGGTTTGGATGCGCGCATCGCGTATCAGGCGCTCGCGCGCTCGCTCCTCGGTCTGGATCACCTGCCGCGTGACGCGCTCGAGCGTCTCGATCGAGTCCCGCTCCGCCTGGCCGAGCGTGGTCTGGTTCGAGATCTGGAACAGGTTGCCCATCACGTCGCTGTGCTCGCCGTACAGGCCGCGCACGTTGAGTCCGACCTGCATGACGCTCTTCAGGACCTTGCGGATCTCCTGCAGCAGCACGAGCGCCGGCAGGTGAATCAGCACCGAGGCGCGCAGCCCGGTGCCGGTGTTGGTCGGGCACGACGTCAGGTAGCCGATCTCTTCCGAGAACGCGAAGTCGAGCGTCTGGTCGAGCTCGTCGTCGGCATGGTCGGCCTGGCGCCAGGTCTCGGCGAGCTGGAAGCCGGAGCTCATCGCCTGCAAGCGGATGTGGTCCTCTTCGTTGATCATCAGCGACAGCCGTTCTTCCGGCGCGATGACGATGCCGCGCGGCCGTGCTCCGTCGCCGAGCTCGTGGCTCACGAGATGGCGCTCGACCAGGATCTGACGGTCGATGCCGGTCATCTCGTTCATGCGCAGCAGCAGGCCGCCCTCGAACGCTGCGGCGCCTTCGGCCGCGCCGGAGACGCTCGTCAGCACACCCTGAAGCTGCTCGTCGCGCGCCCGATGGCTGAACGGCACGTGGCGGAGATTGCGGGCCAACCGCACGCGGGTCGAGATCACGAGATCACCGTTCGGGCCGCGCGCGTCGAGCCACGGGCTCGGGCGGCCGACCAGCTCGTCGAAACTGTGGGCCGGGGTCCTCATGACGACGACTCGGTCTTGCGCGCGGTCTGACGCGCGTGGGCGGCGGCGCGGCTTTCGCCTTCGAGCCGCTTGATCTCGTCGCGAATCTCGGCGGCGCGCTCGAACTCCTCGCGCTCGACGGCACGCTGGAGCTCGTCGTAGAGCCGTTGCATCTGCCGCGAGCGCGACACGCCTTCGCCGTCGCGCGCCGGCACCTTGCCGCGGTGGCGGGTGTCGCCGTGGATGCGGCGCAGCAGCGGCCGGAGCTGGAACTGGAAGGCGGAGTAGCACTCGGCGCAGCCGAGGCGTCCGGTCTCCTTGAACGCCGAATAGAGGAGCCCGCAACGCGGGCACTGAACGTGGCCGACCCGTTCCTCTTCGGTCGTGGTCATGCCGTCCATCATGCCGGCGATCACGTCGGCGATTTCGAACTTCTGTTTGCCCTGCTGGGCGTTGAGCCCCTTTTCGTCCGCGCAGCGCTCGCAGACGTGGAGCTCCGACATCTTGTTGTCGTGGATCTCCGTGAAGTGGAGCGTCGCGGGGCTCTTGCCGCAGATCTGGCACAACATGCCGTCCACCCCTAACCCGCGGGCACCAGGCGGCCCGACTCCAGCCGCAACACCCGGTCCGCGATCGACGCGAGCCTATCATTGTGAGTCACGATGACAAACGTCTGATGCTTCGAGCGCGCGAGCGACGCCAGCAGTTCGTGCAGCGCCGTGGCCGCCGCGTGATCGAGATTGCCCGATGGCTCGTCGGCCAGCACCAGCTCGGGCTCGGCGACCAGCGCGCGCGCGACCGCCACGCGTTGTGCCTCGCCTCCCGAGAGCTCCGAGGGACGATGCTCCCAGCGCTCGCGCAACCCGACCGCGGCCAACGCCTCGCGCGCCCGTGCGCGCGCCCGTGGCGGAGATTCGGATGCGATCAGCAGCGGCATCATCACGTTCTCCTCGGCGGTGAACTCGGGAAGCAAATGGTGGAACTGGAACACGAACCCCAACCGACGCGCCCTCAGCTTCGCCAGCTCGGCGTCGCTCAGGTCATCGACCCGCCGGCCGCGAATCACGAGCCTCCCCTGGTCCGGGTGGTCCAGTGTTCCGAGAATGTTCAGCAACGTGCTCTTGCCGGAGCCGGAGACCCCCAGGATAGCTAGAAGCGTGCCACGCGCGACTTCCAGGTCCAGGTCCTTGAGAACTTCAAGCCGACCTCCAGGCGCGTCGTATGCCTTTTGGATGCCGATCGCCTGCAGAACTGGAACTCGATCTTCAACGGACGCCAGGAGAGACACTTGGCCGGTATCCTTCAGGTCGCTTCTCAGGCTTGGCGACGGATCGCGTCGACCGGCTCGAGCAACGAGGCACGCCACGCCGGATACAACGCGGCGGCCAAACACAACAGCAGGGCGGCCAGGATGACGGCAGCGAAGTCACCGGCCTCGGGGCGCACCGGCAGCCGCTCGATGAAGTAGACGTCGCCCGGCAGCCGCACGAACGGGTAGCGTTGCAGCACGCCAATCAGCAGCCAGCCGAACGCCACGCCGAACCCGGTCCCGAGCCCGCCGATCAGGAGCCCCTCCCACAGGAACACCTGCAGCACGGTGGCGCGTGAGGCGCCGAGCGATTTCAGCACGCCGATGTCGCGCCGCTTCTCGAGCACCACCATGAACAGCGTGCTGACGATGTTGAAGGCGGCGACCAGGACGATCAGGGCCAGGATCACGAACATCACCGTCTTTTCGAGCTTCATCCAGGTGAACAGGTTGCGGTTGAGCTCGATCCAGTTGTTGGCGCGCAGCCCGGGCATTCCCGCCGCTCGCAACAGCTCAGCCGCGATCCGCGGCGCGGCGTAGCGATCCTCGACCTTGACCTCGAGTCCGGTGACCGCGTCGCCGAGATCGAAGAAGCGTTGCGATGCCGCGATCGACGTGAAGCCAAAGCTCGAGTCGTAGGTGTAGAGGCCGGAGCTGAACAGCCCGACCACTTCGAACGGCCGGATCTTCGGTGTGACGCCGAACGCGCCGCGCTCCGCTCCCGCGAGCGAGGCGAGCAGCACCGTGTCGCCGGGCGCCGCTTCCAACCGTGCCGCCAGCTCCGAGCCGAGCACGATGCCGGGCAGCCCGCGCGCGGTCACGGCCGGAATCGAATCGAGCGCGGGCGAGTGAATGTTCTCGGCGATCGTCGTCACGTTGCGCTCGGCCGCCAGATCGACGCCCTTGACCACCAGTCCCTCGGCCAGGCCGCGCCGGAGCACCATCGCCTTGGCATAGGTGAACGGCGCGACCCCGGCGACGCCGGGATGTTGGGCCGCACGGGACGCCAGGCTCGCAGCATCCGTGATGCCGGCCGTCGTCTCGCCGAGCAGCACGACGTGCGCGTCGGTGCCGGCAATGCGGGTCTGGATCTCGTTCTCGAACCCGTTCATCACCGCCAGCACCGTCAGCAGCGCCGTCACGCCGAGCGCCACGCCGCCGATCGAAATGCCGGTCAGCAGCGTGATGAAGCCGCTGCGCCGGCGGGTGCGCAGATACCGGCCGGCGATCCACAGAGGCAGCCTCACCGCGGCGGCATCCCTTCCGCCGTCGCCCGCTCCTCGCCTTCCGGGTCCGCCGCCACCTCCTCCTCCTCCTCCTCTGCCGGCCGGCCCTCCTCGGGCCGCAGTGGCGGGAACAGGATCACGTCGCGGATCGAGCGTGCATCGCAGACCAGCATCGCCATGCGGTCGATGCCGATGCCGACGCCGCCGGTCGGCGGCATGCCGTACTCGAGCGCCCGCAGGTAATCGCGGTCCGTGACCTGGGTCTCGAGCTCCCCCGCCTCGCGTCGCTGCTGCTGATCCTCGAAGGCGCGCGCCTGCGCCTCCGGGTCGTTCTGCTCCGAGAACGCGTTCGCGAGCTCCATGCCGGCGGCGACGATCTCGAAACGTTCGACCACATCCGGCTGGTCGCGCTTCGCGCGGGCGAGCGGCGAAATCTCGCGCGGATGATCGACGACGAACGTCGGGCGCACGAGCTCCGGCTGGACCAGTGCGCTGAACAGCTCGTCCAGCAGCGCGCCGGCGCCGCTGCCGGGCTGGAACTCGAGCTGGTGGCGCGCCGCGAGCCGGCCGAGCTGGGCCGCGTCCAGCGCGTGCACGCGCTCGCCCACCTTATCGCTCACCGCGTCCAGCAGCGAGACCCGCGGCCAGGGCGGTGTGAAGTCGAGCGGCTGGCCCTGATAGACGAGCGTCGTCGAACCGGTCGCGCACTCCACCGCATGCACGACCAGCGCCTCGGTCAGCGCCATCATGTCGTGGACGTCCGCGAACGCCTGATAGAACTCGAGCATGGTGAACTCGGGGCTGTGCGTGCGGTCCATCCCTTCGTTCCGGAAATCGCGCGAGAACTCGAACACACGCTCGAACCCGCCGACGATCAGCCGCTTGAGATAGAGCTCGTTCGAGATCCGCAGGTAGAGGTCGAGATCGAGTGCGTTGTGGTGCGTCACGAACGGCTGCGCGAACGCACCGCCGTAGAGTGGCTGCAGCACCGGGGTTTCGACCTCGAGATAGTCGCGGGCTTCGAGGAACTCTCGCATCCCGGAGATCAGCCGTGCCCGCCGGCGGAAGATCTCCCGCACCTCCAGGTTCATGAACAGGTCGGCGTAGCGCTGGCGAAACCGGGTCTCCGTATCACGAAGGCCGTGCCACTTCTCGGGCAGCGGGCGCAGCGCCTTGGCGAGCAGTTCGAGGTCTTCGGCGCGGATCGTGATCTCGCCGGTTTTGGTGCGGAACAACGGTCCGGCGACGCCGATCCAGTCGCCGACGTCGAGCCGCTGGTAGCGCCGGAACCGCTCGTCGAGCTGGTCGGCGCGGAAGTAGATCTGGATGCTCCCGGTGCCGTCCAGCAGGTGCGCGAAACCTGCCTTGCCGTGGCCGCGAAGCGTCATCACCCGCCCCGCCACCCGCACCCGCTCGCCGGGCTCGGTGGTGACCTGGTCGCCGCGCGCCAGCAGCTCGGCGGCGTGCGCGGTGACCTCGAAGCGGTACGCGTAAGGGTCGTCGCCGTCCGCCCGCCACACGGCGAGCTTCTCGCGGCGCTGTCGCATCAGCTCGGGGAGGGACATCGGCCTCTCAGTCGGAAACCGCCGCGAAACCGGCGGCGATCGCGGGCTCGGGAAGGCGGGCGACTGTAGGCAGGGGCCCAGTCGCTGTCAACCGCGCGGCGTGCCACTGCGAGCGTGCCGCGAGACGCGCACCCTTCAGCGTCCGGCGCCGTGCACGCGCTCGAACACGAGCTTGTCGGCGGTCGGATCCACGGCCACCGGATAGCGCCCGGTGAAGCAGGCGCTGCAGAAGTTGCCGGGATCCCGCTCGCACGCAAGCAGGCCTTCGAGCGAGAGGTAGCCGAGCGAGTCGACGCCGAGGTATTCGCGGATCTCCTCGACGCTCTTCAGCGCACCGATCAGCTCGCGCCGGCTCGGCGTGTCGATGCCGTAGAAGCAGGGATGCGTGACCGGCGGCGAGCCGACGCGGAAGTGCACCTCGCGCGCCCCGGCCCGCCGCATCAGGCGCACCAGCTTGCGGCTCGTCGTGCCGCGCACGATCGAGTCGTCCACCACCACGACCCGCCGCCCCTCGAGCACTTCCCGCACCGGATTGAACTTGATGCGCACGCTCGAGTCGCGCTCGCCCTGGTCGGGCTGAATGAAGGTGCGGCCGACGTAGTGGTTGCGGATCAAGCCGAGCTCGAAGCGGATGCCGGAGGCCTCGCTGTAGCCGAGCGCAATCGAGTTGCTCGAGTCGGGCACCGCGATCACCACGTCCCCCGGCGCCGGATGCTCCTGCGCGAGCCGATGGCCGATGCGCCGGCGCACGCGATCCACGCCCTCGCCGAACACGAGGCTGTCCGGGCGCGAGAAATAGATGTGCTCGAACACGCACTGGCGCGGCGGCTCCGCGGGCGGCGCGAAGCGGCGGGCCCGCATGCCCTGCCGGTCGATGCGCACCAGCTCGCCGCACTCGACGTCGCGCAGGTAGTCGGCGCCCACCAGATCGAGCGCGCAGGTTTCGCTCGCGACCACGTAGCCGTCGCCGAGCCGGCCGATGCACAGCGGCCGGAATCCATGCGGATCGCGGATCGCGAGCACCGCCTCGCCGGTCAGCACCACCATGGAGTACGCGCCCCGCACCTGGCGCGTCGCCTCGACCAGGGCTTCCTCGGGATCCTCGGTGCTCGCGAGCGCCATCAGATGCAGGAAGATCTCGGTGTCGAGCGTGGTCTGGAAGATCGATCCCGAGCCTTCGAGCCCCTGGCGCAGCTCGCGCGCATTGACCAGGTTGCCGTTGTGCGAGAGCGCCAGCGGGCCGCCGCGATAGACCACCCGCAGCGGCTGCGTGTTCTCGAGCGTCAGGCTGCCGGTGGTCGAATAGCGGTTGTGGCCGATCGCGAGCGAGCCTGGCAGGCGCGCGAGCACGCCGGGACCGTAAACGTCGGCGACCAGGCCGATGCCCTTGTGGGTGTGGAACTCGCCGCGCTCGTCGCACGAGACGATGCCGGTCGACTCCTGCCCGCGGTGTTGCAGCGCATGAAGGCCGAGACCGACGACCTCGGCGGCCTTGGGCACTCCGATCGTGGCGAACACGCCGCACTCCTCGCGCCAGGCCTTGTCGCGACTCCAACCGTTCATGATGTCCTCCCCGGGACGATCGACCTCGCGTCTCCGCGCTCCGCCGTGATCCACGCGAGCGGAACGTCCGTTCCCGACAACGCCCACGCCTGTGCGTGCGGATTGCACAGCAGCCCGTGGCGCCGGTCCCGCAGCACCACCAGCTCCTCGGCCACCTCCCGCGTGCCCGCCGGCTCGAAGCTCAGGACCCACGCCACCGCTTCGTGCACCTCGACGGCGTCGCCGGTCTCGTGCCGCCACCAGCGCTCGGCCGCGGCGCGCCGGCAACCGTCACGATCCTTCACCAGCACCACCCACGCATCGTCGCTCCACATCGACGCCTCGCGCGCTCGCGTGCGCACGTGACACCGCTCTTTGTGAGGATTGTAGAACTGCGTCGAGCGGTGCAACAAATCGGCGAGTGGTTGGCCCTGCGGCAGGGCGCCACGCAGCTCGAACAGCCGCAGGCGTCGGAGCGTCGCGAGCGTTCGCCCGGCCGACAGCCGCGCGCGCGCGACCGCCAGCGCCGAGACCGCCGCGGGATCGTCGGCGATCAGCTCCACCCACGCTTGCGCGAGCCGCAGCGTGACACGCCGAGCGCTCAACGCTCCTCCAAGTGGCGGCGCAGCGCGGAGAACAGCTCCAGCCCCGGGCCGGGTTGATCCGGTTCGCCCGCCGCCAGCGCCCGATCCCGTCGCTCACCCCACGCGCCGGGGACGGTGCGCGCGAGCGCACCGAGATCCTGGGCGCGCTCGGGATGCGGCATCAGCGCCAGCACATTGCCGCGGCGGTTGCACACCGCGGCGGCATCCGCAGCGGCGCCGTTCGGATTGTCCGGGAAGCCACTCGCCGCTTCGCCTTCGGGGCGAGCGTAGCGGAGCGGCACTTGGCCCGCGGCGGCGAGCGATACCACTGAGCTCGATTCCGCGGTGAACCGTCCCTCGCCATGCGCCATCGGCAACGGCAGCACCGTCCCCGGAGCGATGCCGCGGGTGAACACGCACGGGGAAGACTCGATGCGGACGTGAATCCAGCGGCTGTAATATCCTTCGCGATCCGGCATGCGGTTGGTCGCGAGCGCGAGCCCGATCGACTCGCCGCCGGGGACGAGCCCCGCCTCCACCAACACTTGAGCTCCATTGCAGATCCCGAGCACCGGCTTGCCCTTGTCGGCTTCACCGGCGAGTACGTCCAGGAGCGGATCCTTGGCTGCCAGAGCGCCGGCGCGCACGCGATCCTGATACGAGAACCCCCCCGGCAGCAGGTACGCCTGGAAGTCACGCAGCTCGCTCGCGCGTCGGGTCCAGCGGAACACCACGGCCTCGAGCCCGACTCGCTTCAGCGCCCGCACGCTCTCGGCTTCGCAGTTCACGCCGGGAAACTGGATCACGGCGACCTGCGCGAGACTCACGCGTCCTCCTCGTTCCACAACGCGCGCAGCGGCCGCTCGGCGGCGGCGGCCAGCTCGTCGCGCGACCAGCGCAGCGTGACGCCGTCCGGTTGCAGGGCCTTGAGCTCCGGCTGCGACCAGACGGTGCCGATCGGCCACGCCAGCAACGAGCGGGCGCGCGCCGCCTGGAACAATGCGGGCGCGCGCTCGGGAGCGACCTCGAACACGATCGCCGAGCGCTCGCTGAACAGTGCCGCCGTCGGCTCGGTTTCCAGGACCCCGAGATCCACCTGTGCGCCGAGCGGCGCGTCCGGCGCCGCGCCCAGCAGCATCTCGGCGAGCGCCAGACCGAGGCCGCCGTCCGAGACGTCGTGCGCCGCGCGCACCCAGCGCCCCTCGGCCGCCAGCACCGCCAGCTCGTGGAGCCGCGCTTCGCGCGCGAGATCGAGCGTCGGCGGCCCGAAGCCGTGCTCGCCGAGCACTTCGCGCGCGTACGCGGAGCCGGTCATCTCGCCCCGCGGCTCTCCGACCAGCACCAGGAAGTCGCCGGCGCGCTGGAGGCCGAGGCCAACCGCCACCGTCAGGTCGCGGAGCACGCCCGCGCACAGAACGATCGGGCTCGCCGGGATCGCGCGTGCGCCGGTCTGGTTGTAGAGGCTGACGTTGCCGCTCACGAACGGCAATGGATGCCCGGCCGCCGCCAGTCCGCCCAGCGCTTCGGCCGCGACCGCGAGGCCTTCGAGCGTCGCGGTCAGGTCGCCCATCACTTCGGGAGATTCGGGATGCCCGAAGTTGAGGCAGTCGGTCAGCGCCCAGGGCCGGCCGCCGGCGCACGCGACGTTGCGCGCCGCTTCGGCGACGGCGTGGCGGGCGCCGAGCTCCGGATCGCTCGCGCACCAGTACGGGTTCCCACCGAGCGCGAGCGCGATCCCGAGGCTGCGGGTGCGGTCGAGGCGGATGACGGACGCGTCGCCCTCGCCGGGCCTCAGCCACGTGCGCCCTTGCACCTCGCTGTCGTAGTGGCGGAACAGGTATTCGCGCGAGCAACCGTTCCAGCCGCCGATCACCGCCAGCAGCGCCCCGCGCACGTCGGGCGCGGCCTTACGCACCCGCAACGGCGGCGCCGGCGGCCGGCGATGCGCGAGCCTCTCGATCTTGCGCCCGGTCGTGATCGCTTCGACCGGGCAGTCGACGAGCGGCTCGCCGTGCCAGGTGACGCGGTAGACCGCCGGCGCGATCGCGCGCCCGATCACGCGCGCGCCCGCCCCCGGCACGATGTCGCCGAGCGCGAACTCGCGGTTGTAGAGCTCGCAGGCTTCGGCCGCGAACGACTCGGGCAGCACCCAGCAGTAGCGCTCCTGCGTCTCCGCACACAGCAGGACTTCCGGCGGCACCGGCCGCGTCACGCGTGGCACCTGGTCGAGAGCGATCTCGGCGCCGCACCCGCCGGCCGCCGCCAGCTCGCTGGTGGCGCACGCGACGCCGCCCGCGCCCAGGTCCTTGAAGCCGGCCGGCAGGCCGCGTGCTCGCAGGCGCTCGAACAGCTCGGCGTTCGCGACGTGCAGCACGCGCTTGAGGAACGGATCGGGAAGCTGCACCGCCCCGCGCTGGTCACCGCTGAGCTCCGCCGAGGCGAACGCGGCCCCGCCGAAGCCGCTTTCGTCGGTCGGTTTGCCGATCAGCACGAACACCCAGGGTCCGGGACCCTCCGGCACCCGACTCCGCAGCACGCCCGAGCGCGGAACGACGCCGACAGACATGACGTTGACCAGGCAGTGCTCGCCGAATCCGCGGTCGAAGTAGACGTCGCCGCCGAGGTTCGGCACCCCGAGCGCGTTGCCGTAGTCGGCGATGCCCTGGACGACGCCGCGCACGATGTCGCGCGCGCGCACGCCGTCCTCGACCGGATGTCCGAAACGCAATCCGTCGAGCACGCCGACGACCTCGGCGCCCATGCACCCGACGTCGCGCACGATCCCGCCCACCCCGGTCGCCGCGCCCTCGACCGGCAGCACCTGGCTCGGATGGTTGTGGCTCTCGTGCGCGAGCACCAGCGCCAGGTCTTCGCACGGCGCCGGCAGCGCGACGACGCCGGCGTCCTCGCCCGGTCCGATCAGCACCTGCGGCGCCTGCGTGGGCAGGCGGCGCAGCAGGTGGCGGGTGCTCTTGTACGAGCAGTGCTCGCTCCACAGGATCCCGAACAGCACCGCTTCCGCCCAGCGCGGCGGGCGGCCGAGGAGCTCGAGCAGCAGCGTCACCTCGTCGGGTTCGAGCGTGACGCCTTGCTCGGCCAGCCGCCGCGACACCGCGACCGGGTCGCGCGCGTCCTCGGCCCGGTAGGCGAGCGTCTCGGCCGCGACGCTCACCGGCAGGGCTCCGCGCGCGCGAAGATCGCGTCCACCGAGCGCAGGTACGGCTCGAGCATGAAGCACTCGGCCAGGCGGTCGCCCGGCAGCGCCGCTCGCACCTCGGGATCGGCCTCGAGCAGCGCGCGAAACGAATCGCCGCCCTCCAGCGCCTGCGTCGCGCGGTGCTGGACGATGCGATAGGCGTCGTCGCGCGCGAGCCCGGCCGCGGTTAGCGCCAGCAGCACGCGCTGCGAGAACAACAGCCCGCCGCCGGCTTCGAGATTGCGCCGCATCGCTTCGACATCCACGCGCAGCCCCCGCAGGATGCGGGTCAGCTCCGCGGCGGCGAAATCCGCGACCAGGAACGCGTCCGGCAGGATCACGCGCTCGACCGACGAATGACTGATGTCACGCTCGTGCCACAGCGCCTGGTTCTCGAGCGCCCCGAGCGCGTAGCCGCGCAGCAGCCGCGCGAGCCCGCACACGCGCTCCGAGGCGACCGGGTTGCGCTTGTGCGGCATCGCCGAGGAACCCTTTTGCGCCTGCCCGAAAGGCTCCGCGACTTCGCGCACCTCGCTGCGCTGGAGGTGGCGGATCTCGAGCGCGATCCGCTCCAGCGTGCCGCCCGTGACCGCGAGCGCGCACAGCAGCGCCGCGTGCCGGTCGCGCTGCACCACCTGGGATGCCACCGGCTCGGCCGCGAGCTGCAAGCGCGCCAAGGCGGCGACCTCGACCTCGGCATCGAGATGGGCGAGCGTGCCGACGGCGCCCGAGAGCTTGCCGATCGCGCACTCCGCGAGCGCCGCGCGCAGCCGCGCCAGGCCGCGCCCCAGCTCCTCGCTCCAACCCAGGCATTTGAGCCCGAACGTGATCGGCTCGGCGTGCATGCCGTGCGTGCGTCCGACCATCGGCACTCGGCGGTGGCGCTCGGCGAGCGCGCACGCGGCGTCGCGCAGGGCACTCAGCTCCGGCAGCAGCGCCGCGCCGGCGGCGCGGATCTGGAGCGCGAGCGCCGTGTCGACCAGGTCGGACGACGTCATGCCCGTGTGCAGATGGCGCGCGTCGTCGCCGGCGGATTCCGCGACCATGCTCAGGAACGCGATCACGTCGTGCTGGACGTCCGCCTCGATTGCCAGCATGCGCGCGTGATCGAGCCGCACGCGCTCGCGGATGCGCCGGGTGGTTCCGGCCGGAACCGCGCCGCGCGCCTCGCGCTCCTCGGTGACCGCGAGCTCGACCTCGAGCCAAAGCTCGAGGCGCGTCGCGTCGCTCCACACCCGGTCCATCTCGGGACGGGAATAACGGGCGATCACGATCCCCGCCGCGGCGCTTCCGCCAAGGTCAGGGTCAGCGTGTGACGCTGGTTGCCGCGCTCGATGCCGAGCGTGAGGCGATCGCCAACTCCGGAGCCGTAGATGCTGCGCTGCGCGTCGTCGACCGAGTTGATGGTCTGGCCGTTGACGCTGCGGATCCGGTCGCCGGCTCGGACGCCGGCCTTGGCGGCGGGCCCGCCCGGATCGACGCGCGAAACCACGAGCCCACCCAGATCCTGGTAGCCGAGCCGGCGGGCGAGGTACGGCGTCAGCGGCTGCACCGTCATGCCCGGCCACGCTGCCCGCACGCGCCCGTAAGTTCGGACCTCTTCCAGCACCTGCTTCGCGAGGTTGATCGGAATCGCGAAGCCCAGCCCGATCGAGCCGCCGCTCGCGGTGAAGATGAACGTGTTGATGCCGATCACCTGGCCGTCGGCGTTGACGAGCGGTCCGCCGCTGTTGCCGGGATTGATAGCGGCGTCGGTCTGGATCATGTTCTTGAACACGCCGGTGCTGGTCGCCTCGGACTTGATGTCGCGTCGCGTCGCGCTGACGACCCCCGCGCTCACGCTCGGCTGGGTGTCGTTGAGCAGGTAACCGAACGGATTGCCGATCGCGATCGCCCACTCGCCGACCACGAGATCGTCGCTGTTGCCGAGCGTGGCGGGCGGCAGCCGCGGCGCCGTGACCTTGAGCACCGCCAGGTCGTAGATCGGCGTGGCGCCGAGCACCTGGGCTTCGAGCTGGCGTCCGTCGGTGAGCGTGATGCGAATCTCGTCGGCGTCTCGGATCACGTGCTCGTTGGTCAGCACCATGCCGGACGCATCGACGATCACTCCGGAGCCGAGGCCCGGGATCCGCTCCCGATACTCGCTCTGGGGGAAGAAGCGGTCGAAGAACGGATCGGCCCGCACGACCCGCGTCGTCACGACGCTCACCGAGACCACCGAGGGGCTGACGCGTTGCGCGGCCGTCACGATCGCCGTGCGCCGCGACGCGCTGAGATCGGGCGCGGCGATCGCCGTGTCTACGCCGCTGCTCGACGTACGGCCCGGTCCGCCGCCGCGGCCGAAGATCGCGACCGCGAGCGCCCCGAGCACGAGCCCGGCGGCGAGGGCGAAACCCCGATGTCTCATGTCCGGACCCGCTCGGAATAGAAAACCTCTTCCAGGCACAGTCCCTGCGGCGGCGCCGTCGGGCCCGCGCGCGACCGGTCCCGCGTCGCCAGCACGGCCCGCATCGCCTCGCTCGGATTCGTGCGCTCGGCGAGCGCCAGCGCCGTGCCGACCAGGTTCCGCACCATGTGATAGAGGAAGTGGTTCGCGATTACGTCGAGCATCACACCTCCCTCCCAGCGTCGCCAGGTCGCGCGATGAACGCGGCAGTGCGTGCGAGTCGGCGTGCTGCCCGCGGCCTGGAACGCCGCACAGTCATGGTCGCCCTCGAGCGGCCGGGTCGCTTGCACGAGTCGCGCGGCATCGGGCGTGCGCCCCGGATGCCAGGCCATTCGTCCCCACAGCACGTCCTCGCGATCCAGCAACCGGTAGCCATAGCGTCTCGCGATCGCGCTGCGCCGGGCATCGAAGCCGGACTCGGCCTCCTCGGCCGAGCGCACGCGCACGTCTCTCGGCAAGCGGCGGTTGAGCGCCGGGCGCAGCGCCGCGATCGGCACGGGGGTGTCGGCGGCGAAGCTCGCGACCTGTCCCCGCGCATGACAGCCGGCATCGGTACGGCCGGCGGCCTTGAGTCGAACATCGAATCCCAGCACATGCGCGAGCGCCTCCTCGAGCACTCCCTGTACGGTGCGCCGTCCCGGCTGAACCTGCCAGCCGTGAAACCCCGTGCCGTCGTATCCGAGCACGATCTTGAACGTCCGCACTCATCCCCGCCACAACAGGGCGACCAGCGCCAGCGCCGTTCCGAGCGCCACGCCGGCCGTGGCCCAGGAACCGGCCGCCGCCGGCGCCCGGGCGACGGTCGGTCGCAACCGGTAGTGGCGTGCCTCGAGCGCCAGTGCGACGCGCTCGGCGCGCTCGAGGGTCGCGACCAGCGTCGGCACCGCGGTCGCGCGCCGGCGCACCAGCCACTCGCGGATGCCGCGCGGCGGCCGGCCCGCCCGCAGATCCTGCACGCGCGCGATCCGCGCCGTCTCGGTGCGCAGCAGCGGCGCGAAGCGTACCGCGAGTCCGGTGACGACGCGCGCCTCGGCGATCGGCACGCCGACGTGGCGCAGCGGCGAGAGCCAGCGCGCCGCCTCGTCGGCCGCGCGCTCGCCGGGCCAGGCGGCCCGCAATCCCGCGAGCGCCGCGAACGCGCCGATCACGCGCAGGCCGAGCAGCGTTCCGAGCGCCAGCCCCTCGCGGGTCGCCGCGTGCCCGAACAGTTCGGGCCATGGCGGTCCGAGCGGGCGACCCGGTGTCAGGTAGAGATTGAGCGCCCACGCGCAAGCGCTGGTCAATGCCAGCGTCACGAGCCAGCCGCGACGCGGCCGTGCGGCGCCCGCACGCCACGCGGCGAGCAAGGCCACGACCACGCACGCCAGCGCGATGGCAAAACGACCCGCCACGAGCGCGCCGAGCATCGCGCCGAGCAGGAGCGGCGGCAGCGCCGCGCGCCAGCGCTCGATCACGGGGTCCCCGACGGCGTTCCCGCCGCCCGTCGCGGCAACGCTTCGGCGATCTGCACCGCGTTGGTCGCCGCACCCTTGCGCAGGTTGTCGGAGCACACGAAGAACTCGAGCCCGCGCGGCTGCGAGGGATCGCGCCGCGCGCGCCCGACCAGGACCGTGTCGCGACCGGCCGCGGCGAGCGGCGTCGGATACCGACCCTGTGCCGGGTCGTCGACCACCTCGAGGCCCGGCATCGCCCGCCACAGCGCCCGCGCGGCGTCCGGCTCGAGCGGCTGCGCGAGCGTGACGTTGACGGCCGCGGCGTGACCGACGCGCACCGGCACGCGCACCGCGGTCGCCGTCACCGCCAGCTCGGGAAGCCCGAGAATCTTTCGCGTCTCCCAGACGATCTTCATCTCCTCACGGCTGTAGCCATTGGCTTCGAAGCGATCGATGTGCGGCACGACGTTGAAGGCGAACGGCGCGCCGCCGTCTTGCCGCGGCGGCGGATCGGCATCGAGCCCGGCACGGATCCCTCGTTCGAGCTCGGCCAGCGCCTCGCGGCCCGCACCCGACACCGACTGGTACGTGGCCGCGACCACGCGCTCGAGCCCCACCGCCCGTTGCAGGGGGGCGAGTGCGAGCACGATCGCGATCGTCGAACAATTGGGATTGGCGACCAGCTCCGGGGAGCACTCGAGCGCCGCCGCGTTGATCTCCGGCACCACCAGCGGCACGTGATCGTCGTAGCGGAAGGCGCTGCTGTTGTCGACGACACGAACGCCCGCGGCCAGCGCCACCGGCGCCCACTGCCGGCTGATCGCGTTGTCGCACATGAACAGGGCGAGGTCGACGCCGGCGAACGCCTCGGCCGAGACCGGAGCCACGGGCAGCTCGCGACCCTGAAACGCGAGACGGCGCTCGTCGCCGCCGCGACTCGCGAGCAGCCGCAGCTCGCGCACCGGAAAGCGGCGCTCTTCGAGGATGCGCAGCGCCATGCGACCGACCAGCCCGGTGGCGCCGAGTATGGCGACGCAACCGTTCACGGAACCCATGGTGGCCGCTGCACGAACCGGTGACTCCGAGGCGGGAGACGTGGCGGATGAATGCGCCCGCATCCTAGCCGCGCCCTCGCGCCAGTGTCAACGCCGCGCGCCGCGTGTGACGCCCGCAGCGAGCGCGAGTCCCGCGACCAGCGCGAGCACGCCCGGCCAGTCGCCGAGACGCGCGTAGGCGGTCGGAATGCCGGGGGCGGGCAGCGGTGCGATCAGGACGGCGGTGCGGAACACGGGCAGTCGTTCGACGATGCGCCCGTTCGCGTCGACCAGCAGCGTCAATCCGGTGTTCGCGCAGCGCGCGAGCGGCACGTGATTCTCGACCGCGCGGAACACCGCCATCGCCGCGTGCTGGTAGAGCGCCGGACTGTCGCCGAACCACTCGTCGTTCGTGATGTTGACGAGCCAGCGCGCGCCGGCGTGCACGTCTGCTCTCGCCAGCGAGGGAAAGATCGACTCGAAGCAGATCAAGCACGCGAACGGACCGAGCGCACTCGGAAACAGCACCGGCCCCTGCCCCGCCGTCCATTCCGCCTGACCGAGCTCGATCCGGCCGAGCGCGGGCATCAGGCGCTGGAACGGCATGCGCTCGCCAAACGGTACCAGATGACGCTTCGCGTAGCTCGGCTCGGTGGCGCCGTCGGGCGCGAAGGCGCCGGCCGCGTTCTGGTTCAGCACGCGGCCGAGCGAGTCGAGCCGGTAGTCCGCGTAGCCGGTGAAGATCGGCACACCCGTGCGCGCCGCGAGGCCGACCACCGCCAGCGTCTGGTCGAGCTGTCTGCGCAGGTAACTGCCGGTCGCGGTCTCCGGCCAGATGACGATCCCGGGCTTCGGGCTCGTGTCCGTCGCCTGCGCCGTGAGCCGCAGAAACGTGTCGAGGATCGCCTGCTGGTGCGTGCCCGCCCATTTGATCGCGCCCGGGATGTTGCCCTGCACCAGCGCCACCGGAATCCCGGTGTGCTTGGGCGCCGCTCGGAGCGCGTGCGATCCCCAGAACCAGGGCAGCAGCACGGCGAGCGCGGCCCCCGCCATGGCGAGCGGGCGTAGTCGCGGAGTCGAGGTCCGCTGCTTCACGATCGCTGCGGCACCCACGCGGGCGCCGCCGCCGAACGCTCGCCACAGAAGCACGTTCACGACCAGAATCCAGAGCGTCACCAGCGTCACGCTGCCGAGGCTCGCGATCTGAATCAGCGGCGGATAGGCGTGCTGCGTGTAGCCCGGCTGGAACCAGGGGAAGCCGAGCTCCCCCGAGGCGCGCAGCTCCTCGGCCAACAGATACGCGACCGGAAAGCACACGGTGAGGGAGAGCCCGGAGCGGCGCACGAGCCAGGCGGTGAGCACGGTCGCGAGCCCCGCGAACAGCGCGAGATACGCGGCCGCCGCGATCCACGCCGGGTACTTGAGCCACGGGACGGTGATGGCGACGTTGCTGAGCCGCGCGATCCACGACGTGCCGATGAGATAGAACATGAAGCCGAACGCGTAACCGAGCGCGAACGTCGCGCGCAGGCTCGACCCCGCGTCCAGCCGGCGCTGCAAAACGACCAGCAGGGGAACGAACGCGAACCAGGCGAGGAAACCGAGCGGCGCCGGGGGGAACGATGCCGCGAGCAGCATCCCGCCGAGCAGCGTCAGGCCGAGCTCACGCCGGCCGCCCCAGGGCGCGCGCGGGTCAGCCGAGCTTCACCTCTTTGCCCTGCTCGGCCGACCGGTAGATCGCGTCCATCAGCTCCATGATCGGCAGGATCTCCTCGCCGTTTCCCATCGGCGTCTGCCCCTTGCGCAACGCGTCGGCGAAATGGGTGATCTGATCTTCGATCGATTGCTTGTACTGGTTGCGCGAGGTGTCGAGCGTGGGGGTGACGTTGACCAGCGTGCCGTGCATGCCTTTGTGGATGCGAAACGGGTTCAACAGCGCCGCTCCCGCCGAACCGAACAGGTTGACGTAAGCGAACTCCTTCTCCATCAGCAGACCCCACGTGAGCTCGAGCGTGAGCGTGGCGCCGCCCTCGAGTCGCAGGAACGCGGTCGCGCTGTCTTCGACCTCCCCGGTGCGCAAGCGATGCACGCTCGCCGTGACCGACCGCACGCCCGGGCTGCCGAGCACCCACAGCAACTGGTCGAGCATCTGGAAACCGAGATCGAGGACCACGCCGCCGCCCGACTCGCGCTTCTGGCGCCGCCACTCGTCCGAGTCCCACTCGGTCCGTTGCCGGAGCCAACCCGCCTTGGCGAAGAAGATCTCGCCCAGATCGCCCTTCTCGACGAACTTGCGCAGCAGCTGGGCGTCGGCCCGGAAGCGGTGCTGGACCACGCACATCAACGTCCGGTCCGCCTTGCGGGCCGCCTTCACCATCTGGCTCGCTTCGACCGCGCTGCGCGCCAGCGGCCGCTCGCACATGACGTGCTTGCCGGCCTCCAGCGCCGCGACCGCGACCGGCGCGTGCAGGAAGTTCGGCGTGCACACGTCGATGACGTCCAGCGCGCCGTCCGCCAGGAGATCGTCGAGCCGTCCGGTCGCGAACGGCACCTGGAACTTCTGTGCGACGCGCTGCGCCTTCTCGGGATCGCGATCACAGAGCGCGACCAGCTCGAAACCCGGGGTCCGTTTGATGGCGGGGATGTGGCTGATCTGCGCGGCCGCCCCTACGCCGACCAGCCCGATGCGCAACGCTTTGCGCGCCACGTGCTCCTCCTTGGGCAGACGTCGGCGCGCAGTTTAGGGAGGCGTCTCGGGAGCGTCAAGCGTCGCCACGATCGATTCGTGCGGCGCGAGTCCGTAGCGGCGCAACTTCTTCAACAATCCCTGGCGCGACAATCCGAGCGCGCGCGCGGCACGCGACTTGTTGCCGTGCACGCGCGCCAGCGTCTCGCGCAGCCGGCGTTCTTCCAGAGCGCGCGTCTCGGCATGCAGCCCGTGCGCCGCCCCCACGGTCGCGAGCGAGGTGAGCTCCGGCCAATGACGAACGTCGACGACGTCGCGCGCGCCCGCGACGCGCACGGCGTAGGCGCAGCCGTTGGCCAGCTCCCGCACGTTGCCCGGCCAGCGGTGGCGCATCAGCTCACGCGCCAGCTCGGGCGAGACGGCCGGCGGCGTTGCTCCACATCCGGCTGCGGCCTGCGCCACGAAGTGACGCGCGAGCACCATCACGTCCTGCCCGCGCTCGCGCAGCGGTGGAATCCGCAGCCGCACGGCGTTCAACCGGTAGTAGAGGTCGGCGCGAAACGTGCCGGACGCCACCGCCTCTTCGAGTTCGCAGTGGGTCGCGGACACCAGCCGCACGTCGAGCCGCCGGACCCGCGTGTCGCCGACACGCCGCGCCTCGCCTTCCTGCAGCACGCGCAGCAGCTTCATCTGCAGGAGCGGGCTCGCATCGCCGATCTCGTCCAGGAACAACGTTCCCTGATCTGCCGCCTCGAACAAGCCGGCGCGGTCCGAGATCGCACCGGTGAAGGCGCCGCGTGCATGGCCGAACAGCTCGCTTTCGATCAGGGTGTCGGGCGTGGCGCCGCAGTTGTGCGCCACGAACGGCCGGCGCCGCCGCGGGCTCTCGGCGTGGAGCGCCCGCGCCACCAGCTCCTTGCCGGTCCCGGTCTCGCCCAGCACCAGCACCGGCAACTCACTCTCCGCGATCGGCAGGAGTGCCCGGCACACCTCCCGCCACGCGGGCGACTCCCCGACCATCTCGGGGGTCACGATCGCGCCGCCTGCGCCTGCGCCTGCGTTCCGTCCCTCGTCACGCGAGTGCCGTTCGATCTCTCCCCGGCTCACCTCACCCCTCCCGGCGTCCCCTCCCCGTCCCATTTCCCTTCCTCCCCTCCTCCCATGCCTCGCCCTCTTTCGCGTCTCAGGGGCCCTCCGTCCATTCCACGCCGCGCTCTCCTGCGACCACGTCGCCGAGCGCATAGACCCGCTCGCCCGCCCCTTCCAGACGTGCGGCCAGCGCGTCGGCCTGCGCCGAATCACACACCACGATCATGCCGATGCCGAGATTCAGCGCCTCGCGCGCGTCCGCTTCCGGTACCCGGCCGGTCTCGATCAGCCACCGGAACACCGCCGGGCGCGCCCACGTCGAGGCCGAGAGTCGGGCGCGCGCGCCCTCCGGCAAGACCCGCACGAGATTGCCGGCCACGCCACCGCCGGTCACGTGCGCGAGTGCCCGCACCGGCGCCTGGCCGTGCGCGCCGTGCACCAGCGGACCGAGCGCTGGGCCGTACCAGCGATGGGGAGCGAGCAGTGCATCGCCCACCGTTTCGCCCCGGCCGTCCGGCAAGCGATCCGCGAGGTCCAGTCCCGAGTCCGCGAGCACGCGGCGCGCGAGCGAGAATCCGTTGGTGTGGAGGCCGGCGGAGGCGAGCCCGAGCACGCGATCGCCGGCGCGCACCGCCCGCCCATCGAGCAGATCCTCGGCGTCGAGCACGCCGATCATGCAGCCGGCGAGATCGACGGCGCCGGTGACGTAGATGTCGGGCATCTCGGCCGTCTCGCCGCCGAGCACCGCGGCGCCGACCTCGCGGCAGGCGCGTGCCAGCCCTTCGACCAGTGTCTGCACGGCGTCCGCTTCGAGTCGCGATTGGGCGATGTAGTCGAGGAACGCGAACGGCCGCGCGCCATGAACCAGCAGATCGTTCGCGCAGTGATAGACGAGGTCGGCGGCGGCGTCCGCGAGACGGCCCGCCGCCCGGGCCAGATGGAGCTTCGTGCCGACGCCGTCCATCGTCGCCGCGAGCAGGACGCCCGGTTTTTCGGGCCAGGCGGCGACGCCGGCAAAGCCACCCGTGAGCGGATGGACGGCGGCGCTCCAGGTCGCGCGCACGGTGGCGCCGAGTCGCTCCTTGATCGCGTCGGCGCGGGCGACGTCCACGCCGGCGTCGCGGTAGCGCATCAACGCACGGTCACCTGGCGGGGTTCGGGATCCCGCACGCGGGGCGCACCGCGCACGCGCAGCATCAGCAGCTCCTCGCTGCTCGGGCTCGGGATCAGCGGGAACTCGCCCTGGCGATGCAGCCGCATCAGGCACGCGACGACATCGGTGTCGAACTGAGTGCCGGCGCCGCGCGACAGCTCACGCAGGGCGGCGTCCATCGACAGCGCACGCCGGTACGGGCGATCGGACGTCATGGCGTCGAACGCGTCCGAGACGTTGAGGACGCGCGCACCGACCGGAACGTCCTGGCTGCGCAAGCCGTTGGGATACCCCTGCCCGTCGGGACGCTCGTGGTGGGTGCGCACGATCTCGGCCGCGCGCCGCAACGCGCGCACGGTCGCGACGATCTCGGCGCCGGCCGCCGGGTGGCCGCGCAACGTGCGCTGCTCCTCGTGCGACAGGCTGCCCGCCTTCTGCAGGATGTGCTGATGATGCGGGCCGATCTTGCCGAGATCGTGGACCAGCGCCGCGTACTCGATCTCGTCCACCTCGCGCTCGGGCAGGCGCAACCCGCGCGCGAGCTGGACGGCGTAGTGCGCCACCCGCACCGAATGCTGCCGCGTGTACGGGTCGATCTCCTCCAACACTTCGGCGAGCGCGCGCACGAAATCCTTGAGGTCGGTCTTGAGCTCGACGTAGAGCTTGAACGAATGGCGAGCGACCAGGAACGGGATGCCGAACAGCACCAGCCCCCAGGGCCCGGCGCCGAGATAGACCACCGCGACCAGCGAGCCGAGCGCGACGAACGAAAGGTGGTGCAGGATGCTCTGGAGGAAGTTGCGCTGCCAGATACGCCAAGGATTCAGGCCGCTCGTGAGCCCGATCACGACCGACACCAGCATCGAGTTGCACAGGAAATAGACCGCGCCGCACAGCAGCAGGCGTGGGATGTCGGCCGGGAACGCCAGCTTGCCGACGGTGCCGCCGGCGGCGATGAACGCGTAGCCGGCCGCGAACGCCGTGAGCACGAAGATCGCGAGATTGTGGATCACCTTGACCCACGGCTTGCGCAGCATCACGCCCTGCGTGACGACCGTGGCGATCGCGTTGAGCCAGGCGGTGTAGATGGGCCCGAGAATCAGCAGGCACGCGAGGTCGAACACCGCGCCGACCGATACGTAGCCGCCGGTCGGCAGGGCGATCGCGGTCGCTTCGCTCAACACCATGAACACCAGCACCACGATCAGCGTGGTGGCCGGGACCGGTCCGGCCTGGGGCGTGAGCACCGTGAGGCCCGCCACGGCGAGCAGCAGCACGGCCGCGTAGTACACCCAGAAACGTCGGGGATATCGTGCGCGGTGTGGGCGGTTCACGGATCCCTATCGGCGGGGATGTTCGAGCGACGCGGGGATGAAAAGGAGACCGACATCCACTTCGGAGCACTTCGGGTATTGCTCAGGTCACTTCACAGCAGCTCGGTCGGGTTACCAACCCGCCTTGCTGAAGAAGCTTACGAGTTCAACCAACACGTCCATGAAGTTCACGAAGCCCACCTCCTCACGTTTGAATTCTGCACGGGACAACTGCCCTACAGGTGGGTCCGCTTCGCTTCCAAAGGACGTCGCTCCGCTACTTCCTCCTAGGTCGATGTCGGTCTCAAGATGTATTCGGTCGGCTCCTTGCTGCGGAGCCCACCGACGACGCGGTTGAGAGCCGCGAGCGTGGCCAGGACGACGGCTTGTGGCACATCCTGCTCCACGACGCAGCTTCCGACCAGCACTTTCTCCTGGCGGTCGGCCAGCAGCGAAACCGACACGACGACGGCGCGCCGGCGGCCAAGCCGAACCATGTCAACCTCTTGCACGCCCAGGGCGACCTCTTCGGCGAGGAACTCCTGCACCGCGGCCACGGTTGCCTGCGCGACCAACTGATACGAGCCGTTGCGCGTGCTCCAGCCGGACGCGCTGCCGAGCCGCGGCAGTCCCTTCCACTGGAGCTCGACCTGAGCCTGCGTGCGCGGCCCGGAGACGAACAGGTTCACGCCGCCATAGCGGATGCGCTCGGCGGCGGGCAGCGGTTCGGGTTCGGGTGTGCGGTGTTCGTCGGTCGTCGACTCCGCGCGCGGCGCCAGCACCACCGGTGGAGCCGGTGCGGAGTCGCCTTTGACGTAGGCGACCGATACGACGCGGTAGTCGATGTGACGGTTGAAGCGCGTCATCAGAACGGTCTGGACGTCGCGGACGATCTGCTTGGGCGGACGGCTCGAGCGCGACAGGATGTGGACCTCCCTGATGTCGTCGCCTTCGAGCTGAATGCTCGCCTCTTCGACGTCACGCAGGGCGCGAATGGCGGTCTCGGCCTTGCCGATCCAGGAGGTTCGCGAGGTATCCAGGGTCAGGGGATGGGCCCTCCCGTCCGAGTCGAGGTCACGTCGTGCGTTGGGATTCTAGCACGGAAAACCGGCCTCAGGGGCGGGCGGGATCCTCGAACAGCGACGGCACCTCGTAGCGCACCATGCGATGAAGCGCTTCGACCCGACTCTGGATCTCGGCCGTGTCGGTCTCGACCAGGCGCTGGGGGGAGAACGCTTCGATCGCGATCGACGCCAGCGCCGCGCCGCACGCGAGCGCCAGCCGCAGCGGGGGTCCCTCGTGCTCGCCTGCACGCGCGAGCCAGCCCAAAAACCCGCCGGCGAACGAATCGCCGGCTCCGGTCGGGTCCCACACCCCGGCCAGCGGATAGGCCGGCGTCACGAACAGCTCGTCGGCCGAGCGGTAGAGCGCGCCGTGCTCGCCCTTCTTGACGATCACCGCGCGGGCGCCCTGGTCGATCAGCCGCCCGGCGGCGCGCACCAGATTGGTCTCGCCGCTCAGCGCGCGCGCTTCCTCTTCGTTGAGCAGCGCCACGTCCACCCGCCGCAGCACTTCCAGCACGCGGTCGGGCTTGCGGGCGATCCAGTAGTTCATGGTGTCCGAGAGGGTGAGGCGCGGCGTGCGCATCTGGGCCAGCACTTCGAGCTGGAGGTCGGGATCGATGTTGGCGAGGAACACGTACCGGCAGCGGCGATGGCCGTCGTCGAGCCGGGGATGGAAGGTCGAGAACACGTTGAGCTGGGTCTCGAGCGTGTGCGCATGGCCGAGCTCGGTGGTGTACTCGCCGCGCCAGCGAAAGGTTCGCCCCGCCGCGGATTCGAGCCCGCTCAGGTCGATGCGGCGGGAGGCGAACAGCTCGCGATGCCGGGCGGGAAAATCCTCGCCCACCACGGCGACGACCCGCACCGGGGCAAAATGACTGGCTGCGCACGCGAAGTAGGACGCCGAGCCGCCGAGCGCGTCCTCGATCTCGCCGAACGGCGTGCGAATCGAGTCGAGCGCGACCGAGCCGACGACCAGGATGTCCGCGCCCTTCACGCCGCCACCTCGTCCGGACGCTCCATACGCTCGGGCGCCGAGATGCCCATCAAGTCGAGCCCGTTGCGTAACACGATCCGCGCCGCCTCGCTCAACTGCAGGCGCGCGCGCGAACGCCCGAGATCGTCCGAGACCACGCGGCACGCGTGGTAGAAGCGATGGAACTCGGCGGCGGTCTCCATCAGGTAGGCGGGAACCCGATGCGGCTCACGCGCCAGCGCCGCGCCGCGCACCAGCTCCGGGAACGCCGCGAGCTTGCGGATCAGCACACGCTCCTCCGCCTGGTCGAGCGCCGCGCCGCGCCCGGGCGCCAGTCCACGCTCGGCCGCATAGCGCAGGATCGAAGCGATGCGCGCGTGCGCGTACTGCACGTAGAACGCCGGGTTCTCGTCGTTCTGGCGCTTGGCCAGGTCGAGATCGAAATCGAGATGCGAGCTGGTCGAGCGCAGCAGGAAGAAGAACTTCGCGGGATCCGCCCCGACGTCGTCCATGAGATCGCGGAGCGTGATGAACTCTCCCGCGCGCTTGCTCATCTTCACCGGTTGCCCACCGGCCAGCAGGTTGACCTGCTGCACGATCACAACCTCGAGGAAGTCCGGCTCGACGCCGAGCGCGCCGAGCGCCGCCGTCATCCGCGCCACGTACCCGTGGTGGTCCGGACCCCAGAGGTCGATCGTGTGCCGGAAGCCGCGGCTTCGCTTGTCGCGATGGTAGGCGATGTCGGGGAGCAGATACGTCGGCTGTCCGTTGCCGCGGACGATCACGCGATCCATGGCGTCGCCAAAGCGAGCGGTGCGAATGAACGTGGCGTCCTCGCGCTCGGCGCCCTCGTCGTCACCGCTCGGCGGCCGGTCGCCCGAGGACGCCTCCGGCTGGCGCGCGCGGTAGGTCATGGCGCGCGCCTCGAGCGTCGCGAGCGTTTCGCCGACCGC
>DASQFU010000026.1:0-5648 GCA_035632955.1 Candidatus Limnocylindria bacterium | reverse complement strand
CGCAACGTGTCGGCGCGCCCGGCCGCGAGAGCGCCGGCGAGCAGAGTGTCGGGTGAAGCGAGCCCGATCTCGTGCGCGAGATCGAAGACGTGCGCGGTGAGCGCGCCTTCGAGTCGCGTGGGCTCGAGGCGGAGATCGAGGAATGTGTACGGCTGATCGTGCGCGACCGCGTGCGAGGCGAGTAGCCACTGGGCGAACAGCAGCGTGGCGAGCAGGGCCGGCGCGAACGCGCGCCGCATCACCGCCCTGGTCGCGCGCGGGCGAACGTCAGCGACGCCCAGTGGCTCTCCCAGTCGGCCGCGCGGCGGTCGGCCGCGCGCACCATGTGCACGGCGCTCACCAGCCACTCGCCGGCGGCATCGACTCTCAACGTGACGAGACCGTTGCGGTCGGACCGGCCCTCGGTCGCCGGCCCGACCGAGTCGCGGGCGGCGGCGTCGGTCGGAGCGAAGCCGGAGGCGAGCGGCCGGTTCCAGGCCCGCAGCAGAACGCCGCGGAGCGGCCGCCCGCGATAAAGCACGCGCACCGGCAACGTGGGGCCGAGGCCGGGTGTCGCGAGCGGGACGATCTCCATCGTCAGACCCAGCACCTGACGCGCGCGCGTGGCCTCCGTGCCCGCGACCCAGGCCTTCGGGCAGCGGGCGTAGCGCTCGCGCGCGGAGCCGCGCTCCCGGCGCCGCGCGCGAGCGGCGCGCGGGCCGTTCAGACCTTCCAACTTCAAATAGCTGTCGAACGCGGGGCCATCGAGCTCGATCGAGGCGAGATCCGATTCGTATCCGAACAAGGCGCCGCCACCATCGGCTGCGACGAATCGGGTCCAGCTCAGATCTCCGTTGGTCGCCGCCCGCGTCAGGTCGAGGCGCTTGGGACCTTGCACGGTGAAGCGCAGCGCGCGCGTCGCGGCGTAGGGCTTCGGCTCGCCGCGGAAACCGGTGCCGACGTAGGCCGCGATCCGCACCGTGTCGCCGGCCGCGGCGCGATACGTCGAAGGTGCGAGCCAGTACTCGTGCGCCGACACGGCGACCGGAATCGACAGCGCGGCGCCGAGCCCCATGATCAGAGAGGCACGTCCGACCAAGCTCACCTCCGGGTTCGAAATCCCTCTCCTCATGATTACGAGTGGGTGGCCAGCAACGGATGCGACGCTCATGCCGGCCGGCGCGCGAGCAACCGCGCCACGATCGGCCCCTCCGGCGGATCGAGCTCTTCATAGTGCTCGACGCTCAGGCTGGGAAAGGCGCGGGAGAGCTCGCCGTCGTCGAGCAGGAAGCGCGGATGCCTGGGACGCCCGAAGCGCGCCTGGCCGCGACGGTAGGTTTCGTATACCAGGGAGCCCCCCGGGGCAAGCGCGCGCTCGATGTGCGGAAACAGCGGCCGGTGTAGGAAGCGGAACACGGTCACGAGCCCTGCCCGACCCTCGGGGAGATCGGGTGCGCGCCGCTCGAGGTTGCGCACCACGGGCGTGATCGTGACGCCATGCCGTACCGCCAGCGCGCACGCGCGATCCAACGCGCCGCGGTCGTGATCCCACGCTTCGACGGCGAAGCCGTGGAGCGCCAGGAACACGGCTTCGCGCCCGGCGCCGGCGGCGAGGTCGATGGCCAGACCGGGCGTCAACGCCGGCAGCGCCCATTCCAAGAATGGCGCGGGCCGCCACAACCGCGCCGCCGGTCCCGCCCCGGCCAGCCCGCCCGGGATCTCCGCCAGCGTTCCGTCGAGCCACGCGACGTCCGCATAGCCGAGCGATCCCAGCGCATCGGCCGCTCGCGAGGCGCGCTCGCCGTTCTCGGCCACGACGAGAATCCGCCGGTCGCGGGGCGGCAGCTCGCTGCGGCGCGCCGCGAGCTCGTCGAGCGGAACGTGGCCGCTGCCGGTCCAATGTCCCGCGGCGAACGCCGACGCGTCGCGCACGTCGAGCCGCGCGGTGCCCTCGGCACAGCCGATCGCGGCTGCGGGCGCGAGCGCTACGAGACGATCGGCAGGTCGCAGCAGTTGCCGGTCGGAATCGGTTTGCCGTGAGGGCATCGTCGCGGGTGTCCGAGGAAGGCGCAGATGCTGTTCGTCACTTCGGGATCGATGATGTGCTCCATCCGGCACGCGGTGGCTTCGGCCTCGCGATCCGGCAGGTGCAGCGCGGAGAAGAACAGCACCTCGGCCAGGCGACGCCGGCGCACGAGATCGCGCGCGCGGCCCTGGCCGCGCGGCGTGAACGCCAGCGAGGCGCCGGGAGTGGAGATCAGCCCGCTCTCGATCATTCCCTGCAGCGTCCGGCGATTGTCCACGACGTCCGGGACGCGGACCCGTGTGGCCTCGGGGACACGACCGTCCTCGTCCAACGCCCACATCTGGATCAGCACTTCGTCGTAGCGGCGCTCGATCTCCTCGCTCGGGACCGTCAGATCCGCGAGTCGCCCGTGCGCGAGCTCCACGCGCCGGTCCGCGAGATTGCCCACCTTGGGCGCATGCGTGACGGTCACGACGGTGTGTCCCTCTGCGTGCAGCTCCCGGAGGAGCTGCAGCACCCGCGTCTCGTTGTCCTCGTCGAGGTTGCCCGTGGGCTCGTCGGCGAGGATGAGCCGCGGCTGGTTGATCAGCGCCCGCGCGACGCACACGCGTTGCTGCTCGCCGCCCGAGAGCTGGGAGGGAAGATGCGTGCTGCGCTCGCCGAGCCCGACGCGATCGAGCGCCGCACGCGCCTCGCCGGCGTCGGCGACCGAGTGGTAGTGCTGGGCCACCATCACGTTCTCGAGCGCCGTAAGGTAGGGGAGCAGGTGGAACTGCTGAAAGATGATGCCGACCTTCTCGCGCCGGACGCGAACGCGGTCACTGTCGCCGAGGCCGGTGAGCTCGACGCCGTCCACCCACAGCCGTCCCGCCGTCGGCCGGTCGAGCGCGCCGATGAGATTGATGAGCGTGCTCTTGCCCGAGCCCGAAGGCCCCATCACCGACAGCCATTCGCCGGCCCGGATCTCGAGATCGACGCCGTCGAGCGCCCGCAGCGTGCCGTAGTGTCGCGACACCTGCTCGAGACGCACCCGCACCTCCGCCATCTCACTCGCCCTTGAGCGCCAGGGCGGGCTCGACCGCGAGCGCGAAGCGGATCGGACCGAGTCCGGCCAGGACGGCGACCGCGGCCGACAGCGCGAGCACCAGCAGCGGCACGTCCCAGCGCGGAGCGATCGCGGCGTGGAAGACCTGATGCCCGATCAGGCGCGCGAGACCGTAGCCGAGCATTGCGCCCAGGAGCCCGCCGATCAGGCCGATCGCCAGCGATTCGCCGGCGAACAGGCGCACCACGTCCCGGCGCGTCGCGCCGAGCGCCTTGATGAGCGCGATGTCGCGGCGGCGTTCGAGCGCGAGATCGGTGAGCGTGCCGAGTGCGCACAGGCCCGCCGCCAGCAACGCCGCGACGGTGACGAGCGCCATCAGGCTGCGCGTGCGGTCGAGCACGCGGCCCTCGGTGGCCGCGAGCGCGTGCAGCACGATCGCCTGCATGCCGGCGCCTTCGAGCTCGGCCGCGACCGCGCGCACGGTCGCCAGATCGCCGTCGACTCGCACCTGGGCCAGGCTCACCTGGCCCTCCCTGCCGGTGTGGCGCTGCAGCTCGGCGAGCGGCACCCACCACGCTTGATCGTCGGCGCCTCCGGCTTCGAGTCGTACGCCGGCGGGCCACAGGATCGGCTTCTGCCCGCCGAAACGCACGTTCAAACGCCGGCCCGGGCCGGCGCCGAGCGCATCGAAGAGTCGGGCGCCGATCAGCGAGGTCGGCTGAGGACCGCCGGCCGGCACGCTCCAGGTCGGATGCAGCAAGCGCGCCGCCTCGAGGTCGGCGCCGACGAGCTGCACGGCGCGCCCCTCGACGTCGGCCACCGCATAGAGCAGCGTCACGCCACTCAGACCCGGACGCGCGAGCCGCGCGCGCACCGAGGCTTCGTGGAGATAGGCGCTCCCACTCCCGTCACCGGCCGGCACCAGCAGCAGGTTCGGGCCGAGGGCGCGCAGCTCGCGGGTCAGCTTGTCGCCGATGTCGCCCGAGACGTGGAGCAGCGCGGAAGCGAGGGTCGCGCCGAGCGCGACCGCGAACACCGCGAGCGCGACCATGCCGCGCCGCCGCCACAGGGCGGCGAGCAGCAGGCGCCGGTGCATCGCGGCTCTACGCGGAGCCACGCAGCACCGTGGCGGGATCGATGCGCAGTGCCTGCCGCAGCGGGACGAGCGTGCCGAGCACGCCGACCCCGAGCGCCAGCAGCAGAGCGATCGGCAGCAACGGCCAGTGGAACGTGCTCTGGAGATCGAACCGGTGGCCGCGGATCAGGAACGCGGCGAGGCTCCCGAGCACCCAGCCGGCGACACCGCCGAGCAGCGCAACGCTCGACGTCTCGCCGAGCAACAACGCCGCGAGCTGGGCTCGCGCCGCGCCGAGCGAGTGCAGCAGTGCGATCTCGGAGCGGCGCTCGACCACCGCCGCCGTCGCCGTGGAAGCGACGCCGAGTATCGACGCGCCGAGCGCCAGCAGCGACAAGGCGATCATGAGGAAGTCGAGCCGCCCGACGATCCGTGCCTCGCCCGCCACGACCTCGCGCAGCGGCAGCACGTCGGCGCCGCCAACGGCCAGGGCGAGATCGCGGGCGACGTTGTCCGGATACGCGGTGCACGAATAGCGCTCGTACGCGACGGGATCCTGCTCGGGATCCGGCGCTGGAGTGCGCGGCGCGGGAAGCACCAGCGCGCTGAACCAGACGCGATCCACTTCGCCAGTGCGTCCTGCCAGGTCCTGAACGACGCGGAGCGGGGCCCACGCTCGGCGATCGTCGAGGCCGCCGGCGCTGACGATGGCAGTGACGCGGTGGCGCTGGCGCTGGCCGCCATGAGCGACGGTGACCGGCGCTCCGACGCGGAGCCCGAGCCGGGCGGCCAGGTCGCGGCCGAGCGCGATCTCGTCCGTGCCCTCGCCCGGCCAGCGTCCGGCGAGGCGGAACGTGGGATGGAGCCTCGCGAGGCCGGTGCGCCACGGGCCGTCGGGTCCCGCCAGCTCGCGCTCGAACCAGACGCCGGTGAGGGCGGAGGGCCGGCCGTCGAGCGTGACGGCGAGCGCCAGCTCGGGCGAGGCTTCGAGCACGTTGTGCTTCCAAAACGACCGCTTGAGCGCTGCCACGACCTGCTCGTCGAGCGCGAGCCCGGCGCGCGCGGGTTGCAGGTCCGCGCCCCCGAGATCGAGCGGCAGCGAGGCGCCTCGCGGCTGGACGACGAAGTTCGGACCGCGGGCGCGCAAGGTGCGCGCGAGATCGTCGCCGACCTCGAGCGTCAGCGTCGCGAGCGCGGTCGCGACCGCGACGCCGAGCGAGACCGCGAGCAGCGCTAGCGCGAGCCGGCTCTGGCGTGCCCGCATCGACGCCAGCAACATTCGCCCGACCATCGGCGTTCCGGTCAGTGTCCCTGGAGGTGGGGCAGCACGGCGCGCAGATCGCTCTCCGCGATCTCGAGCGCGCCGCCGGCCGTGGTGCGGTGGGGGAGCGGGATGGGATTGCATCCGCCCGAGCGCCCGAGCGAGGTGCGCACGATCGGCGATGTGCAGTTCCGGCATACCACCGAAGCGCCCTCTTCGAAGTAGCCCTGGCCGCCGCAGATCTCGCAGGCGTCGAAGCAGG
>DASQFU010000025.1:0-31472 GCA_035632955.1 Candidatus Limnocylindria bacterium | reverse complement strand
ACTCCGAGGCTGGTGAGCACGAGCCCGTCGAGGATGAGCTGGAGAAGGATCACGGTGGTGACGCCGGTGAGCGCGGTCCCGTTCAGGTAACGAAAGAGGGTCCAGATGGCTAGGCCGAAGGCGAACACCAGCGTGAAGAAGCCGGCCGCCGCAACCACGCGCAGGGGGAACGGGGAAAAGGCCACCAAGTTCCGCAACGAATAGCGTATCAATCCCGAGACCGACCACTTGCTGGCGCCCGCGACGCGTTGTCCGACCGCGAACGGGATCTCCGCCACTCGGAAACCGACCCAGGCGACGAGTCCGCGGAAGAAGCGATTGTGCTCGGGAAACTCGATCAGCGCGTCCACGACCTGTCGGTCCATCAGCTTGTAGTCTGACGCTCCGTGGAAGTTGGCACCCGCGGCGCTGCCCATGAGCCAGTTGAACGCGCGCGTCATGACACGGTAGACGAGCGACTCCTCGCCACGCTCCTGCTTGACGCCATTGACCACGTCGTAGCCTTTTCTCCATAGCTCGATCATGCGCGGGATCAGGTCGGCGGGATGTTGTAGGTCCGCGTCTACGGTCAGCACCGCCCGGCCGCGCGCCACTCCCAACCCAGCCGCCAGAGCGGCCTCCTTGCCGAAGTTGCGGGCCAGGCTCACGACCCGGACGTGCGAGTCTGCCTCCGCCACGCGCGCGAGAACGTCGGCCGTGCGGTCACGAGAGCCGTCGTCCACCACGATCAGCTCGAAGCGGAGTCCGACTCGTGCCAACTGCTCGGACAGCGCCGCCAAGCATGGCTCGATCGCCGCTTCCTCGTTGTAGGCCGGCACGACAACGGAAAGATCCACAGCCGACCGGGGCAGACCCCGGGTGTCGGTGGACATCTCAGGATCCGGAGTCAGCGAGGGTCACGCCGGGCCCGCCGCGCGCGGCGACCTCCGGAACGCGGTGGGCCGAATCCATTCCCGCGCGGCACCCACGGCGCGCCCCGCGGCGGCGAGCAGCAGCGCCACGATCACTGCCATCATGAACAGATGATAGATGGCGTAGTAGGTGGTTCCCCAGGCGGAATAGATCAACACCGCGGTCACACACGTCGGCAAGGTGAAGACGACCACTTTCAGCAATGCCCAACTTCCGGCGGCCATGAGCATCACCACCAGGGGAATGATCAGGAACCCCGTCGCGGGCACTTCCCATCGCACCGACCCGAGCGCGGCGCGCACCGGAGTCATCCTCAGGTTGAGCTTCGTCACCCGCTTGGCCAGGATGGTCGCGTACCAGCCCGGGTCACGCATGATGTCGCCCAACACCTTGTCACGAATGACGGCTTCGTACTCCTTCATTTCGTAGGGCAAGCGCCGGTAGATACGCTGCCGGTCCCAGAAGGCCGCAGCCGGAAGGGTGCTGTTCACGACCCGGTAACCGTTGTTGCCGTCGAGGGTGGGCGGTACGTAGATGTTGTAGCGGGATTCCATTCGAGGTTTCGCGTAGTCGAGTCCGGCCTCGTCCAGCCATCGGTAGCCGTATTTCTGGTCGAAGTCGCCGAGGCCGCAGAAGATCGGATGCCAGATCCGGTGGTGGCGTTGGAACGGGCGAGGCAACGGGTTGCCGCCGACTTGCGCCAGGACCCGCTGCGCCTCGCGATACTCGTGCTCGAAGTAGCGGTTCCAGCCGAAGTCGGTCGCGACGAAACTGCCGATCATGAGCGCGACCAGTAAGGATCGGAAGCGCCACGAGTGGCCGACGAGACTGACATAAGTGAAGACTCCGGCCGCGAGCATGATGGCCGCCTCCGACCGTATGCCGCGCACGGTGCCGAGCAGGAGGCCGGCGAGCACAGGAGCGATCCACAGGTACGCAGTGCGCGGTCGGCGGTCGGGGGCCAGGAGCGGCAGGTGGATGGCCAGCATCAGGAGCGCGGTCGTGATCACCCAGCTGTGCACACTCTCGAGAACATGCACGGCGTGGATCTGGAACGGGTTCGAGCCCGCGAACAACACCGAGAGGGCGCCCAGCTGGGGCAGCCCGATCCACCAGAACCCGAGAAACATCGCGCACAACGCCAGCTGGAACGCGATCGTATTCGCCAGCTTGACGCTCGGCGCCCGCGAATCCCCTTTGACCCACACGTCCGGCAGGTAGAGGAAGATTCGTGCCCATCCGCCCTCGAGCCAAGTCCAGGAGCTGTCCATGCGGAGCGACCCCGGATGGTCTCGTACGTGACGCTCCGCGCCCGCTCGACTCTCCACATGAGCCGCCTGCGTACTCATGACCGGCAGCAGACCGAGGTGGTAATAGAAGTAGACGAACTTGGCATCGTCGAACATCCCACGGCCAGCGTGCAGGACGTATCCGTCCCGCACCGGATGAGGCTCGAGCAGCCAGTTCTGCCAGGTGACGATCGAAACTAGGCCGACCGCCAGCATGAGCCGGCTGCGGCGGTGGCGCGGAAGGTGGAAGAAAGTCAGGATCCACTGCCATGCCGTTGGTGTCCGCGAAGCCCGCGACGCTTCGCGCGAAACGGATGGCTCGGGCATGCCCTTCAGGGGGATGTGGTCGAAGCGGCGGCTCGTGAAGCCGTACGCCGTTCCTGAGACCGTTGCCAGTCCACGGTGCGGCGTAGCCCTTCTTCGAGCGTAATCTCCGGGACCCAGCGCAGCGCGCGGCGGGTTTTTTCGATGTTGACGACGCGGCGCCGGATGTTATCCACGTCGCGCCGGTTGGTATGCACCGCCTGCACACCCGCGCCGATCATGTGGATCAAGATCGCCGCCAACTCGTTGACGCGCGTCTCGGTCCCAGTGCCGACATTGAACACTTCGCCGACCGCACGCTCCGAAGTCGCCGCCAGCACGGTGGCGTCCACGGCATCGTCGATGTACGTGAAGTCGCGCGTCTGGTTACCATCGCCATGGATCACCGGTGCCTTTCCGGCGAACAGCGACTCCGCGAACTTCGCGACCACTCCGCAATAGGGATTGGCCGGGTCCTGACCCGGACCGTAGATGTTCGAGTAGCGCACCGCGGTCGCCGGCACGTCGAACGATTCGTAGAACGCCATGCAGTAGTTCTCGCCTGCGAGCTTCGAGACCGCGTACGGCGTCAGCAGCGAGAGATGATCGTCCTCGTTGATCGGCAGATAGCGCGGGTTGCCGTAGACCGAGGTCGAGGACGTGTAGACCACGCGTGCGACGCGGGCCGCGCGGGCCGCGAGCAGTACGTTCAGGGTCCCGCCGATGTTGGTCTCGAAATCCTCGCGCGGATTACGCGTGGAGACGATGATGTTGCGCGCCGCGGCGTGGAACACGATCTCCGCCTGGCCGACCAGCTCTTCGGTCACCCGAGCGTCGCACACCGAGCCCTCGACGAAGGTGAATCCGCCCTCGGGCAAGTTCTCGCGCACGCCGGTGAACAGATCGTCCAGCACGGTCACGCGGGCGCCATCGCGCATCAGCCGCCGGACGAGATTGCTGCCGACGAATCCCGCGCCGCCGGTCACCAGGACGCGACGATCTTTGAGCGTCATCGAGGCATTCTCCCGAGCTCTGCTCAGCGCTTGAGGCCGAGCCGCAGATAGATGACTGGCCTGAGGATCCGCCAGCCATCCTGCAGCGGCCTCATCTTCGTGGTGCCGCGATCATGATAGCGCACGGTCACCGGCACTTCACGCACGCGGTAGCCACACCGCACGGCTTGATAGAGCAGGTAGGGCTCGAGCTCGTAGCGGTCCAGCCATTCCTGCTCGAGACGGATGCGCGGGTCGTCGAGCATCGACAGGCGGAAGCCCCGGAAGCCGTTGGTCCCGTCGGTCGATGGAAAGCCGCTCGCGAGCCGGAACATCAACGGGTAGAGCTGCGTCAGCCAGCGGCGGCTGGACGGAATGCCGGGCGTGGCGCCGCCGGGGAGCCAGCGCGAGCCCTGCACCAGGTCGGCCTGATCCGCGAACAGCGGCGCGAGCACGCGAGGCAGCTCGTCTGGCTCGTGCTGATCGTCCCCCGAGAGAATCGTCGCGAAGGCGTATCCGGCTTGCTTGGCCTCCAGCAACCCGGTGCGGATCGCGGCGCCCACGCCGCGGTTCACTGGATGGCGGATCACTCGCTCGGCGCCGGCGGCGCGCGCTTCGTCCGACGTGGCGTCCTTCGAGCAATCGTCGACGACGATCACGCACGCGGCGTAACGGCGCGGCACCTTGCGCACCACGTCGCCGATCTTTCCCACTTCGTTGTAAGCGGGCACGATCGCCGCGACGCGCGCCGGATCGATGTCACCGGTTGCCATTGGCCCTCCGCCGCAAGCGCTCGATCAGGAACAGAATCCCCATCCCGGTGAAACCGATCAGGAACGGCTCGGCGGGGAGCCGGTAACGAACGCCGCTCAAGGCGCCGCCGATCGCAATGAAATACGCACCGATCGCGAGCAGCAGCAGGGCCGGGCCGCGAGGTCGCTCTCGCAAACGCCGGATGATCCCGATCAGCGTCACGAGGTAGCCAAGCACCAGTAAGGGACCGAGCACCAGCGCGAGGCGGGTTGCAAACGCCTCCTTGTTGCGAAAGAACGCGCGCATCAATGCCATGGGATCTTTGTAGGTTTGCATTTCCAGGCTGGTCGTCGTCTGCCCGAGCAGAAGACTGAACCCCGACGTGTTGACGTTGATGAGCCCGTTAATCACGCCCCGCGCGTAGACACGAGCGAAGCCGGCAAGATCAGCGACGATGTGGCGGCGCGCGACCCGGCTGTAGAACGGAGCGCGCTCGATGTCGGTAAGCGCGGCGGGATCATGTCCCGCCGCGTTCATTTCGGCATCGGCCTCCGAAAAGAGTTCTGCCACGGCCTGCAGCGGAGGTACCCCCCGTTGCTCCGCGACCAGTGGCCCGGCATTGAGGACCAGGAGCTGGTACGACGCGGCGGTCGAGAGAAACGGCCGACCGAAGAGACCCCAGTTGCGGCCGATCCACGGCGCCAAAACGGCCGTGAACGCGATCACGAACAGAACGGCGATGGTCACGGCTTGCGCGGGTCGCGCCCGATGCTGCCAGAGCAGGTAAGGAGCAATCAACGCGGGGAGGAACTGCGACGGCGGGCGGATCAGCGTCGCGAGCCCGAGACCCAGTCCGGCCAGCGCCGCTCGCACGGCGGCCCGCGGGCGACCGGAGGCCTCGAGGTCAGGACTCAAGAGCGCCAAGACAGCGGTGAGGAGAAAGACGAATGGAGCATCGGTCAGTGGAAGCGCCGTGTAGAGGGTCAGAAACGGATCGAGCGCATAGAGAAACACCGCGATCACGGCGGCGCGCGGTGGAAACAGCCGGGTGAGCGCCAGGAATAGCAACGCCACGGTCCCGACTTCGAGCGCAGCTTGCGCGACCAACACTGCCCAGGGGCGCGGTCCCGCCAGCGCGTAAACTCCCGCCATGAAGGCGGGATAAAGCGGTGTCCGAAACGTGTGAGCGGAACCCTCGGCCGATTCGGCGTAGCGACCGTGCTCGAGCAGCGCCACCGCCAGCCGGTGGTAAGTCATCGCGTCGTCTCGCAGGATCGCGTTCGCCTCGACCGACGGATCCCAGGGACGCACGAGTAGGAGGAACCCGAGCCGCATCAGGAGGCACAATGCCATCGCGAGCGCGAGCGGCCGGGCCAACGATGCGCCGCCGCTCCCGTGCACAGGCGATGCGCTCGAGCTCGTCATGGCCGCGGCCTCAACACCCACGTGTCCACATCATACAAGTCGAGCCGGACGTGGACTCGCCGCCCGAGAACATGGACCTTGCCGGGGAAGGTCGCTACCACCTGATAATCCGGATCCTCGAGCCATTCCATGGAGACCGGCGCGAACGGCAGCCACTCGGTGAGGAACACGACGTCGGGATCGAGCGCCCGCGCCTCGCGGTAGGGTAGCGTGAACGAGTCCGGCGCCACGAATACCCAGTCGGTGACGCGTTCGTAGTTATGGGCGTTGCGGGAGTGCAGGTACTCACGCAACGGAAGGTCGGGGTTCCAGTTGACGGCGCTGCCTGCGAGAAGCACGCGCTCGCCCGGCCGCACATGAGTCTGAGCCCACTGCGAGGCCTCCTCTTGCGGCATCCGGCCGACGTAACGCCCGAGCAGTACGAAAGTCCAACCGAGCTGGACAACCACCACCACCGCGATCGCCAACCGGCTGACCCGAGGATGACGCGACGCGAGAGCCGTGAGCGCGACCGCGGCCAGCAGTGCGATCAGCGGGAACACCGGCAGGAAGCGGCCGTCGGTGGCAAGCCCCCCCGCTCGCAGCGACATCACGAAGAAGCCCGCGAGAAATGCGAGCACGAGGGCGTAAGGCGCTGAACGCTGCAACAGAACGAGCACCGCGCCAGCGACCGCGGCCGCCAGCAACAGCGGTGTCGATGCGAACAGGTGGATCTCGAGAATTCTCGGTAGCGCCCGGCCCAGAATCTGGCTCCACGGCTCCACCGTCGCACCAGGCATGTAGAGGCCGCCGAACTGGCCCAGCAAATCGGCTTTGAACTCCGGAAACGCGAGTAGTGCGTAGGGAGTTCCTGCAACGAACGCCAACAACGCGACTGCGAGCACCATGCCGCCCTCCCAGACGGCACGAACCGGCGAGGACCGGCGCCCATCATCTCTCGCCGCCGGCTTCCGGCGGATTCGGGCCCGGATCAGTGCCCCAAGCACAATCACGGGGACCAGGAGGATGGCCGTGTACTTGGTCGACAGTGCGATCCCGGTGGCGATCCCGAGCATCACCCGACTCGCCAGATCTCCGCGTCGCAGCCACCGTTCAAGCGCGAGAAACGCGGCAACGATCCAGAAAGTGACCGCCGTGTTGACGGTCATGAAGTGGCTGTGAGCCACGTGGGACGGATGGATCGCGAGCAAAAGTGCCGCGAGCCGGCTCCCTCCCCGGTCGAGGCCCATGTGCCGGGCGAGCCGATACAGAAGCCAGACCGTCGCGACTCCAAACGCAACGGCGAACAGACGGCCGAGCAGAATCATGCGGTGGAGGTACTCCGGATGCTCGAAGTGGAAGCGCTCCTCGCGCGAGATGCGTACCCAGCCCACCTTCTCCGCTGCCACGAACCCGGCCGCGAGCAAGTAGTAGAACGACGTGGGGTTGATGAAGGAGTGCGGGTTGAAATCCAGCCGCTCGGGTTGCATCCGTTTAAAATGCAGGAACGGCGTCCACTCGTCCGGGTTGTAGGGGTAGACGTGATGAGAATTGGGGAGGCCGAAGTCGAGGCCCACGAGGCGTACCACCAGAGCGAGTGCCAGGATTCCCGCCACGTACATCTTTCTCACGGGAGTCTCCTAGGACACTGCGAACGCGAGCCTCGGCTCGCTCGAATGGAGCACGAGGAGACATCCTCGCGATCCTTCAACCTCTGCCCGCACTCAGTGGCGATCCAGACTCCCATCACCGGACGTTGCCGACGAGGCCGGTACCAACCTTGGCGGCTTCATCCTTGCGGACGATCAGCTCGAAGTGAATCTCGTCGAACCCACCGACGAGGTAACACCAGACTCGTGAGCAGAAGTATGGCGAGAAGTTGGCGAAGAAGTCGCAGACGGAGCCGAGCCCAACGCCGAACCAGTACATGGTCCCAGGCAGGCTGACCTTTTTGAGATACGGCTGCGCGAACCAGTGCAGGCGCAGCTGTTTGAGCTCGAAGGGAACACCGGCATAACCACCCTGGAACCCCGGATCGAAGAACAGCGGCAGGCTGACGTTGAATCCGCGCTTGTGATCGGGATGCGTGAACCCGCGCGAGAAATGCGGGACGCGAATGCTGACGCGCCCTCCGTGCCGAACGACCCGATGGATCTCCGTCATGATCGCGAATGGATCCTCGAGATGCTCGAGCACATGGTCGGCTTCAAGCTCGTCGATCGCGTCGGTCGCGAATGGCCACGGAAAGACATTGAGGTCGTGCTTGATGTCAGGATCGGCAAGGGAGTAGAAGTCAACGTTGACGTAACCCGGCTTGGGGAACTCTCCCGAGCCGAGGTTTACCTTGAGTCCCATCCGCTCCTCCCGGATCCGTCAGCGTGTCCGTGCAGATCGCTGCCGCGATCGTCTTTCCCTGCCGGCTGGAAGCCACCTACTGTAAGAGAAACCTGTTCCGGGTCGCCACTCGTAGGCGCGGCGCGGGTGGTGTAGGTCTGTGAGCAATAGCCGGTCGTGAAGGAAGGACCAAAAGGAAGCGGGTGTACTCTTTGCCCTCTTAGGGCCAACCAAGAGGAGAGCACACCCGATGCGACCACTGAACTTTCCTGCGCAGCCAAACTACATCCAAGAGTTACGTGAGGTCCAGCGACTGTTTCGCCACGACCTGGGCGTGCCACTCAGGCGATGACGCGCCAGCTACTGGAACAGGCGATGCGGGACGCGGTCGCGCACCAGGTGCAGGGGGTGGCACGACCGCAAGTCGGTGACACGTGCCCGCTACCGCAACCGGAGTTATCAGCGCCGGCTGCTACGATTATCGTGGCGATTGTGCTGACGTGCCGCGCACTCGTCAGTACGCCAGCCGGGTGACGGAGGTGGTGGAACGCTATCAACGACGGATGCCGGAGCTCGACACCATGATTCGGCACGTGTTTTACGTAGGGTGAGCACGCGGCAGATCGGCGCAGTGCTGCGGGAGTTGTGTGGGGAGGCTGAGCGCGACATCTTGAAGGCGATAGCGGAGTTCGAATTGGCAAAGAAGGCGAGAGAAAACTGACTTCAACAGAGCCGTGCGCCTTGCATGATGGCGTGATGAATCATTGCAAGACGCTTCACCCGTGGACCTTCGCGCGCTGTGGCTTGCCGCGCGCGGCGTACGGCTGATAACATTTCCCTGGCCTCTCCCCCATGCTTCACGTTCCCCCACCTCTGCTGCGAGCGCATGCACGGCGATCTCAAGCTCAGCGTCGTCATCCCCTGCTACAACGAACAGGATGGCATCCGTGAAGTAATTGGCCGCCTGCCGCCGTCAGTGGACGAGGTGATTGTCGTCGACAACAACTGCACCGACCGAACCGCCGAAGTGGCACTGTCGTTGGGCGCCCGCGTGGTCGAGGAACGCACTCCCGGCTACGGTGCCGCCTACAAAGCTGGCCTCAACGCCGCGAGCGGTGACGTCGTGATCACGATGGACGGCGACGGCACCTATCCACCCGAAGCGATTCCCAAGCTCGTCGACCAGCTCTTGGAACGGCGCTGGGACTTTCTGTCCGCGAGCCGGTTTCCGTTGACCGACCCGCGCTCCATGCCGTTCACGAACCGGTTCGGCAACTGGGTATTGACCGCGGCGGTCGCGCTCCTGTTCGGCAAACCGATTCGCGACAGCCAATCGGGCATGTGGGTATTCCGCCGCGCGGTGCTCGAACGACTGCGTCTGACGTCGGATGGCATGGCGTTCAGCGAGGAGATCAAGCTCGAGGCGGTGCTGCGAGGTTGCCGGTTCGGCGAAGGACACATCCCCTACGGCGCACGCGTGGGCGAGGTCAAGCTCCAGAAATGGCGCGACGGCATGGACAACTTGACGTTCCTCGTGCGGAAACGATTCGGCTGGGTATGAACCGCGGCCTCACTGCGGCTCGCCCACTGTTGACCCCGTTGCGGGAATGGGGCGCGCGGCTTATTTCGATTGCCGCGGTCGTTGCACTTGGTGTCGTGATCGGCACACAGTACGTCCAGCCCGATAAGCGGGTGCTCGCCATCATGGCGGGCGTGATCATGATCGGGGTCGCATGGCGGATGAGCATGGTCCAGGGGCTCGGCCTGCTCGTGGTCGCGCTCCTGTACCCGCGCGGTACGGTGTTCGGCAACACCAACTTCGCACTGATCCTGGTCCTCCTGGTGTTGTGGTTCGTGCGCATGGCGGTTCGCCAGGCCGACACTCCGCGGCGTACCCCCTTGGATTTCGCGATCGGTGGACTGCTGCTCGCCTTCATCGTGTCGTTCTACAACGTCGAGCCCGGCAACTTCTCGCTCGCATTCCAGAACTTCCAGATCGTGATTGCCGGCATGCTGACGTTCTATTTGATCGTCAACAACCTGAAGACCAACCAGGACCTCATGCGCTTTCACGTCTTTCAGACCATCGCACTCACCACGGCGTGCTTGCTCTCGGTTTACGAGCTCGTACACGGCGGAACCCTGATCCCGGGCTGGATCAGCTTCAGCGCCGGCGAAACGAGTTTTGCCACTCGGAACGTGCGCGTCGGTGGGCCATTCTTCGACTTCGAGCTCATGTCGGAGTTCTGCGCGCTGAACCTGCTGCTCGTCGGCTTCCTATGGCTGCGCGCAACCACGGTCAGCCGGAAGGTGCTGCTCGCCGGCGTGTTCGTCCTGACTGCGTTCATCCTATTCGCAACTGTGACGCGCGGCTCCATCATGGCCCTGGGAGCCGGCGTTCTCTACGGGCTCTGGGTCCTGCGGCGGCGGCTGCGCCTGGTCCCGTTGGTGGTCGTGACCGCGCTCGCGATCGCGAGCTTCCTGGCGATGAACTTCTACGTCGCCAACTTCACACGCTCCGGCGACCTCCTCGCACGCCTCGGCGAGACCAAGTTCTACGGAGGCATCCCGGATTCCCGCATCGGCGCCTGGACCGTCGCGTGGGAGAGGTTCCTTCAGCATCCAATCATCGGGCATGGCCCACTCTATTCCCATCACACGGGCATCAAGATCTGGTACTGGCCGCATAACGTGTACCTCTACATCGCCAACCTGGTCGGCGTCGTCGGGTTGAGCTTCTTCCTGCTCCTGCTGTGGAAGCTGGTGCGGATCTCGTGGCCGCGTCAGGACGATCTGCGGGATCCGAACTACGCCCGCGCGTTCCTGACGGTCGCACACGTCCAACTCGTCGTCTTCGCGATCGACGAGCTGAAGATCGACTTCCTCCGCAACCTCATTTACCAGTTCCAGCCCTGGATCCTCTTCGCCTCGATCGTTGCGGCGCACCGAATCGCCAACCAGGAATCAGCGCCGCCGCCGGCTCCTCGCTGATGTGCGGATTCGCGGCCTACTTCGACCCCGAGGGCGCGATACCGGAGAGCGGATGGCTCGCCGCAGCCGCCGAGAATCTCGCGCATCGCGGACCCGATGACGCCGGATTCCTGGCCGAGTCGGGCATCGGCCTTGCATTCCGCCGCCTGTCGATCGTCGATCTCGCGACCGGCCACCAACCGCTCGCGAACGAAGACGGCTCGATCTGGATCGTCTTCAACGGCGAGATCTACAACCACACCGATTTGAGACGCGACCTCGAAGCGCGCGGCCACCGTTATCACACGACCAGCGACACCGAATCGATCGTCCACGCCTACGAGGAATGGGGCGAGGATTGCGTGGAGCGGCTGCGCGGTATGTTCGCGTTCGCGCTCTGGGACCGCACGCGGCAGCGGCTGTTCGTGGCTCGCGACCGGCTCGGAATCAAGCCTCTCTACTGGGCACGTGCGGGCCGGGCCTTCGTTTGCGCCTCCGAGGTCAAGGCGCTGTTCGTGTTTCCCGGCGTGCGACGCGAAGTCCACCTTCCGGCTCTGGTCGAACACCTGACACTGCGCTACACGGCAGCACCAGGGACCTTGTTCGCGGGGATCGAGAAGCTTCCTCCCGGCCATCACTTGAGCGTCGACGCCCGCGGTGTGACTTCCCCGCGGCGTTACTGGCGGCTCGACTACGAGCCGAAGGTGGAGTTGTCGGATGGCGAGGCCCTCGTCGAGCTCGATCGACGTCTCACGGAGTCGGTGCGGCTACGACTGATGAGCGAGGTTCCACTCGGAGCGCTGCTCTCGGGCGGCGTCGATTCCAGCGTCGTCGTCGCGATCATGAGCCGGCTGCTCGAGCGACCGGTCCAAACGTTCTCCGTCGGATTCGACGAACCCGGGCCCTACAGCGAGCTGCCGTTCGCCCGGCGCGTCGCTGAGCATCTCGGCACCGAGCACCGCGAACTCGTCGTCGGCCCGCAGGACGTCGAGCATCTGCTTCCTCGACTGGCTTGGCATCAGGACGAGCCGGTCTCGGAGCCGGCGGCGATTCCGACCTTCCTCGTCTCCCGTCTCGCGCGCGAGACTGTAACGGTCGTGCTGACCGGCGAGGGAGGCGACGAGCTGTTCGGCGGTTATCCCAAGTACGCCGCCGAGCCGCTCGTGCGTGGGCTCGCGGCTCTTCCTTCGGTCTTGCGCGATCCTCTGATCGGGGCGGGTGTGGATCGGCTGCCGTTCGGGTTTCGCAAGCTCCAGGTCGTGGCTCGCAGCGCACGCTTTCGCGACGAGGCCGAACGCCTCTCGACCTGGTTCGCCGGGCTCGCCGGCGAAGAACGGCGGAGACTGCTGGACGATCGGCTGCTAGGTCACGACCATGTGGCGGCGGCGGCGTTCCGACAGGCGCTCGACGCCTCGCCGGCACGCAGCCCGCTCGACCGCATGCTGGACGTGGATCTCAAGCTCTGGCTCGCCGACGATCTGCTTATGAAGATGGATAAAATGAGCATGGCCGCATCGATCGAGGCGCGGGTGCCGTTGCTCGACCATCCGCTGGTCGAGTGGACGGCACGACTGCCGAATCACCACAAAGTGCGCGGCACTCGAGGCAAGATCCTGCTCAAGCGCCTCGCCCGCACCCTGCTCCCCCGCGAAGTCGTAGATCGTCCCAAGGTCGGATTCACGGTTCCGCTTTCTCCTTGGTTCCGTGGGCCACTTCGCGATCTGCTCGCCGACACGCTGCTCGGCCCATCGTCGCTCGGGCGCGGCTACTACCGGCCCGAGACTCTGCGCCGCTACGTCGAGGACCACCTGCAGGGTCGCCGAGATCGAGCACGCGAACTCTGGACATTGTTGACGCTCGAGCTCTGGCACCGCGCCTTCATCGACGAAGCGCCGGAGCGCCGGACTCCCTATGTGATTCCTCCGCGCGTCGCGCATCCCGTTCCTGATGGCGGAGGCGCAACGACCCTTGCGTCTCCGCGAATCGCTTGAGACCTCGGAAACGCATGGCGTCCTCGATCGCTATCAGCTCGGAGGCGGAGGAAGCGCCATCCCGCCTCGCCCCATGGCTCCTCTTTCTTGGGTCCGTGCTGGTCTACCTGTTGTTTCCAACGCGCAATTTCAACTACGCGGACGACTCACTGGGCTGGGCCAACGGGATCACGCGATCGGATGGCCTGATCAGCTCGCATCATCTCTTCTTCAATGGTCTAAAGGTAACTTACTCGGCCCTCGGCCGGATCGCCGGAGACGGTCTCGATCCGACCCGTTTCTTGGCAACATACTCGGCACTGTGCGGCGCATTAGGACTAGTGATCTTGTATCGGCTGCTCGTGCTGGCCCGCTGCGGTCGAGCCGCGATCCTCGGTGCATTGCTGGCCGGCACCACCATGGGGTATTGGAGCTATTCCATCGTCGGCGATGCTTACATCCCCGCGACGATGTTTCTCCTGGCGGGCATCTATGGCGTGGCCTCGGGGTTGGCCTCACCACACCCGGTCGCTCCGTGGCGTGTCTTGGCTACCGCGCTTGCGTTCGTGCTCATGATGCTTCACCACCAAGGGTTCTTCCTGACCGTCCTGGGACTCGTGCCGGGTGTGCTCTTCTCGCATGGTGCTGCTCGATCGGCTCGAATTCGCTACGGTTTCGTCGTGCCCCTGGTCGCTGGTCTGAGCACGTTGCTCATCTACCTGGCGGTTCATGGCGCGCAGCCGGCTTCGAAGCGCGGAACATTCCTGGACTTCGCGTCCGGCCAAGCGGCGAGCTTCGCCAAGATCCCGGACATGAAGAACGTTTCCTTCAAGAGTGTCGTCAATGGCTGTGCGGGCGTCACGCGTGCCGCCTTGAGCACGAACTTCCTCTTCAAGAGCCGTGGATTCGCCGACGCGTTACAGTCGCGGTTTCCCTATCGCAATGTGTACCCGTATCCGTATCTCGTGCGAAGGCTGCCGTGGCCGCTCGTGATCGTGCTGGGTGCATGTTTCATGACCTCACTCGCACTTCTGACGGTACTCGTGATTCGAGGAATCTTCGCAGCCGTGCGCACACGTGAGGCAGCGTGGGTCGCGCTGATGACCGCTGTTCCCCAGGCGGTCTTTGCGCTGTGGTGGGAGGCCGTCTCGGATGAGTTTTGGATCTGGTCGACGCCGTTCCTTGCACTTTTCGCCACCGCGGGCGCGGTGTCATACGCAAGGACGGGTCGGCGCCTGCTCGGTATCTTGTTGGTGGGGGTTGCACTAAGCAGTGTCGTGTCGATTTGGCTGTATCTCGACCCGACAAACGACATCGATCGCGTGAACGACGAGTACCTTGAGCAACTCGGCTCCACTGATCTCCTGATCTCCCTCAACGACATCGTCCAGGACAACCGAATGCGCCTGGCTCAGCAGCGTCAAGGTTTCGAGCGTGTGGAGCTGGCGGCTCCAGCGATGCTCCAACACACGATCCCGATGGAACCGCTGGAACGGGCTCTTTCGCGAACGATCGAGCGGGGCGGTGCGGTTTACGTGGACCCGTATGTTGCCCGTCCGCCGAAGTCCTTGGTTCAGAAGCTGACAATCAGCGCCCCTCGTTTCGAACCGGAGCGCCACGCAGTGCTGGCGCGCCTTCGGCTGGTCGATCGGTCGCGGATCCGTTGGATGCCGCTCCAGGCCGAAGTCGCCGGGTACTTCGAGGAGTCGCCGCTCGTGAACCATGCAGGTCAGCCGGGTGACTCGGGACCTTGATGAAGCTCTTGATACATCCAGCGCGAATCCTTCCGAGATAGCATGAAGGCTCACTCGACTGACCATCAGGCCGATAGCGTTGCTTGGCCTTGGGTCGCGATTATCTCTATCGCCCTACTTGCCCGGCTCGCCTTCGTCGCGCTCGTGCCACGGATCATTCAATGGGCGGATGGTCTCGGGTACGACGAGATCGCGCGGATGCTGGTCGACAAAGGAACCTATGGACTGCAGACGTTGCGGCCGCCGGGGTATCCGACGGTGATGGCCGCCGTCTATGCAGCCTTCGGCAAGAGCCTGCTCACGTTACGCGTGGTCGAAGCCATCCTCGGCACCATTGCGGTCGGGCTCATCGGTCTCATCGGATCCCGTTGGTTCGGTCACCGGGCTGGCCTGCTCGCCGCGACGCTCGCCGCCCTCCACCCGCTGCTCGCGTTTCTCCCGTCCAGTCAATACTCGGAGAATGTCGCGGTTCTCGCGATCACGCTTGTGCTCTGGACCGCTTTCGCGGCGTACCAATCGGGTCGATGGTGGCAGTGGGCCGTGGCCGGGGCGCTCTGCGGGGCGACGACCCTCATTCGCCCGAACGTCGTCACCATGTTCATCGGCCTGGCGATCGGATTCGCGGTCGTGTTCCTCCACGAACGGCGGAACTGGCTGCCTCCGCTCGTAATCACGGCCTGCGCGCTCATCCTCACGGTCGCTCCCTGGATCGTGCGCAACCATCAAGTTCACGATCGCTGGTACTTCATCTCTTCGGGCGGCGGACGCCAGTTCTGGTTCGGCAACAATCCGTGGACGACCGGCGCCACATCGGTCCTTCCGCAACCGGATTCCGCCATGAGCGCTCACCTGCTCCAGCTTCCGAACGAGTTCGCTCAGGAGCGCTATCTCTATCGCAAAGGCGTAGAGTTCATCCGGGAGCAGCCTGGGCGAGCAGCCCGACTCTATCTGGTCAAGCTCGCAAACCTATTCGCGCTCTATCCTGAGACGCTCAGTCGCAGGTTCGAGAACCGTTGGAGTCAAGGGGTGCAAGCCGTTGCGAGCATCGTGATCTTCGCTGGAGCGCTGCTTGGACTTTCGCGCGCGCGAAACACTCCTGCGGCCTGGCCATTGATCGGCGCCGTGACCGGCTTCGCGCTCGTGAACGCGCTGTTCTTCGGCGGTTTGCGCTATCGCATGGTGATCGAGCCCTGTCTGCTGTTGATGGCGGGACTCGGCTGGGCCACCGTGTGGGAGCGCGTCTTCAAGAGGCCAACGAGCAAGCGATGCTGATTCAGATCGACCCCCCACGCCCGCTGCCGCCTGCGCCGGGCTTGCCCGCGAACCGCCCGGGCCGGGTCGGCACTTCGTCGATCCGCCGCGGCCCGCTGTGGCTGATGCGTTCGGTCGACCACTGGGTCGGCTTGCCGCTGTGCTTCACACTCGGCGCGATGGTCAGCCTTCGGCACCGGTTCTGGGCGCGACCGGAGCGTCCGATCCGGGACCGCGGGACGATCGTGGTCATCAAGTTCTTCGGACTCGGCAGCATCCTCGAAGCGACGCCGTTGCTGGCGGGACTGCGCCGCCGCTATCCGAACGCGCGGCTGGCGTTCCTCACCTTCCCCGCCAACGAGGCGTTGCTGCGCCGCCTGAATCTGTGCAGCGACGTGCGAGTCATCCGCACGCGCTCGCCGCTCCAATTCGTCCTCGACACCTTGGGAACCATCGTCTGGATGCAACGGCAGGACGTGGACGCCGTGGTGGACCTCGAGTTCTTCAGCAAGTTCTCCACGCTGATGGCGGTGCTCGGCGGTGCGCGCCGCCGCATTGGCTACCACTTGAACGCGTTCTGGCGGCGGAGCCTGCTCACGGCCCCCGTCTACTTCAACTACTACCATCACATCACCGACGTTTTCGCGCAGGCCGGAAGCTACCTCGACGTCATGATCGAGGATTCAAAGCTGACCCCCGTGCCGGTAACCGAAGATGCCCGCCAGAGTGTCGACCAGTGGCTGCGCGATCAGGGGATCCCGACCACGGACCGGCTGATCGGGATCAACGTCAATGCCGGCGACATGTCGCTCGAGCGACGCTGGCCGATCGAGGGCTTCGTCGATCTGATCGGCGCGCTGCTCGAACGCCACCCCGACCTCCGCGTGCTGTTGACCGGCGCGCCGGGCGAAGCCGAATACGTCCGCACTGTTCACGAGCGCGTGAGCGAGACCGTCCGGCCGCGCGTGCTCATGACAGCCGGGCCGTGGTCGCTGGACCAGTTCATCGCCTCGTTCGACCGCATGGCGGTGTTCGTCACCAACGATTCCGGCCCCATGCACCTCGCCGCGGCTCAGGGCGCGCCCCTGGTCTCGTTGTGGGGACCCGGCCGGCCCGACTTCTACGCGCCGCGCGCGACGCGCCACGAAGTGATCTACGAAGCGTTCCCGTGCAGCCCGTGCCTCTACATGTTCACGACCTTCGAGGGCATGTGGTGCCGGCACGAAGGCTGGTGCATGCAAGCCATCACGAGTGCCAAGGTGCTGGCGGCCGTCGAGCGCTTGCTCGCCGGCGGGCGCGATCTCGAATCCCACGCGCTGTCGGGGACCGCCACGGCGGAGCGGCCATGAATCTGGTCGTCGGCTCCGGCCCGGCCGGGATTGCCGCGGCCCTGGCGTTGCTCGACCGCGATCAGCCCGTGACGCTGATCGATGTCGGTCGGGATCTGGAATCCGAGGTCGCGGCGACTCCTCGTCAGCTCGCCGGACTTCCCTACGACGCGTGGCCGCCGGCGCTGCTCGAGCGTCTCGCCAACCTCTCCGGGTCGGTGAAGGGCGGCTTCCCGATGAAGACCAACTTTGGGTCGGACTTCGCCTACCGCGGCGCGCCGGACCTGATGCCGCTCGACGTGCGCGACGCCGAGATCATCGTCTCGCTGGCGCGTGGCGGGCTCAGCAACGTCTGGGGCTCCAACGTCTTCTCGTTCGCCGTGGCGGATTTTCGTGGCTGGCCGATCGACGGCGATTCTCTGGCTCCCGCCTATCGCGCGGTCCTTCGCCACATCCCGCTCTCCGCCGGCCGCGGCGACGACCTGGAAGCGATCATGCCGCTCTACTGCGACCGGCTCGAGCCGCGATTCCTATCGCGGCAGGCCGAACAGATGCTGCGTGATCTCGCGGATCACCGCGAGGCGCTGCACGCGAGCGGCTTGTTTTTCGGGCCCTCGCGGCTCGGACTGCGCACCTCGGCGTCGGCCACCGATGCGGGCTGCGTCCGCTGCGGATTGTGCCTGCACGGCTGTCCCTATGACCTCATCTATCGCTCCGCGCACACGCTGACCGAGCTCGAAGCTCACCCGCGGTTTCGCTACGCCGGCGGGTTCTACGCCACGCGCTTCGCCGAGACCGCGAGCGGCGTCGAAGTGCACGCGGTGCGCGAGGGCGGCCGCGCGCCGGCCCGCTTCGAGGGCGCGCGGTTGTTCCTCGGTTGCGGCGCCTATTCGACGGCGCGGCTGATCCTCGAGTCGCTCGCGCGCCACGGGCTCGAGGTGACGATGCTCGAGAGCCAGTACTTCCTGATTCCGATGCTGCATTGGAGGAACTTCCCCAAGGCGCCCGAAGAGCGACTTCAGACGCTGTCGCAAATCTGCCTGCGGTTGCGGGACCCGGCAGTGTGCCCGGAGGACGTGCACATGCTCCTCTATACCTACAGCCGGCTGGTCGCGGCCGCGGTCGCCGAGTCACCCGCGCGCTTCGCGCCGCCGCTGTCACGCGCGTTGCTCGGACGGCTGCTCGCGCTCCAGGGGTATCTCCATTCCGACGTGTCGGCGCGCCTGGTGCTGAGCCTGCGGCGAAACCAGACCGGCCCTGCCGCGTTGTCCGTGGCCGGACGGACGCACCCCGAGACCGTTCCCACGATTCGGCGCATCGAAGCGCGGCTGTCGCGGCTCGCGCGCCTGATACGCGCCTCGCCGATCCCGTTCATGACCCGGATCGCGAAACCGGGCAAGAGCTACCACACCGGCGGCACGTTCCCGATGCAGCGCGATCCGGGCCCGCTGCAGAGCGATCTGCTCGGCCGTCCGATGGGGCTGGCGCGCGTGCACGTCGTCGACGCCAGCGTGTTCCCGACGATCCCCGCGACCAATCTGACGCTGACCGTGATGGCGAACGCTTACCGGATCGCCGCCGAGAGCTGCGCGCTGGAGCGCCGCGCGAGCGCGCCCGATGGCGCTCGGATCCCCGCGTGATCGCGATCACGGGCGCGACCGGGTACGTCGGCGGATTGCTGTGCGAGGCGCTCGGCGGCCACGGGAACAGCGTGCGGCGATTGACGCGCCGGCCGGATCGCGGGCGCGGCGACGCGTTCTTCTCGCTCGATCAGCCAGTCGCCGAGGAATCGCTGGCCGGGATCGAAACGTTGATTCACGCCGCGCACGACTTCCGGCCCACGCGCGAGCCGGAGCTGCGCCGCCTGAACGTGGACGGCTCGCTACGCCTGCTGGAAGCTGCGCGGCGCGCCGGCGTGCGCCGCCTGCTGTTCGTGTCGTCGATTGCATCATACGAAGGAAGCCGTTCCGCGTACGGCCGGGTGAAATGGGCGCTGGAACGTGAAGTGGCGGGTTGGGGCGGCACGAGCCTCCGGCCGGGCCTCGTGTTCGGCCGTGCGCGCGGAGGCCTGTTCCTAGCGCTCGGACGCGTCGTCCGCCGCGCGCCGTTCATGCCCGACTTCGGTCCGAGAGCAACGCTTTACGTGGTCCACGCGCGCGACCTCGCCGGCATTGTCGATGCGTTCCTCGCGCTCCAGCACCCGGCGCCCGGGCTGTTGACGGCCGCCCATCCTTCGCCGCTGACGATGCGGCGCGTGCTCGAGGTGATGGCGGAGGAAGCGGGAGCGCGCCCGCGTTTCGTTCCCGTTCCGCCCACCTTGGCACTGGCCGGGCTGCGCACGCTCGAGTCGACCGGTCTCCACCTGCCGTTCCGGAGCGACAGCCTGATCAGCATGCTGCACGTCAATCCCACGCCCGGACTCACCTCCGAGGTGCTCGGCGTTCGCCTGCGCCCGTTCGACGTCCACACCCTCCGCGAGTAGACGCTTGGTCACCGAAGAAGAACGCATCGCCGCCGAGATCGCGCACGGCAAGTTCATCCACGAGCACCACCCGGAGCTCTGGGATTGGTCGACGCCGGCGGGCCGGTTGCGCCTGCGCCGCCGCGCGGGGCTGCTGTGCGAGTACGGTCGTTTTAGAAGGGGCGAGCGGCTGCTCGAGATCGGCTGCGGGACCGGACTCGTCACCGAGCTGGTTCACGCCGCCACCGGCGCGACCATCGTCGGCACCGACATCTCGGAAGAGCTGGTCACCGAAGCGCGCCAACGCGTGCCGGACGTGACCTTTCAAGTCGACAACGCGCTCCGGCTCTCGTTTCCGGATGGCTCGTTCGACGCCGTCTACGGCAGCTCGATCCTCCATCACCTCGAGGTCGACCGGGCGCTCGTGGAGATCCTGCGCGTGTTGCGACCGGGCGGGCGTACGGTGTTCGCCGAGCCCAACATGCTGAATCCTCAGATCTTCGTGCAGAAGAACGTGCCGCTCATCAAGCGATGGCTCGGCGACACACCGCACGAAACGGCGTTCGTGCGCTGGTCCGTCGGGAGCCGCCTGCGCCGCCTCGGCTTCACCGACGTCGTGGCGTTCCCCTTCGACTTCCTGCATCCGCTGACGCCCGAGGCGCTGATTCCTCTGGTCGCGAGCGCCGGCGCGCTCGCCGAGCGGCTCCCGATCGTGCGCGAGATCGCGGGATCGTGCCTGATCCTCGCGCGCAAGCCCGGTTCGGCCGCGGGCGTTTCGACCCACGGGGAGTGACGCGGCGTGCTGGAGATCCGGTCGTACACCGAAGCAGATCGCGAGCGCTGGGACGACTATGTTCTACGCTCGCCCGTGGCTCATTTCGGGCAGCTCACGGCCTGGCGCGACGCGACTGAGCGCGCCTACGGCTGCCGGGCCCACTACTGGCTCGCCGTCGAAGGAGGCCGGGCGCGCGGCGTCCTGCCGCTGTTCGAGCGTCCGGGGCGCACGCTGTTCTCGGCGCCGGGCGGCTTGATCGCCGATGATGCGTCCGTGGCCGCGTCCTTGCTCGCCCCCGCTCAGGAGCGCGTCCGGAACCAGCATCTCGACTACCTCGAGCTGCGGGATCAGCGCACCGCGTGGCCGGAGCTCGTGACCAACAGCGAGCACTGCACGATGGTTCTGGAGCTGGCGCGCGATCCCGAAACTCAATGGCAGGGGTTCGACGCCAAGCTCCGCAACCAGATCCGCAAGGGTGAGAAGGCGGGGTTCGAGGTGCGTTGGGGCCGCGATCAGGTCGCCGACTTCCATCGCGTCATGCTCGAGAGCATGCGCGATCTCGGCACGCCGATCCGCGGCGCGGGCTACTACCGGCTGGTGCTGGAGCGACTCGGCGAAGCGGCCGATCTTCTGGTCATTCGCCGCACCGGAGAACCGGCGGGCGCGATGCTGACGGTCGGATTGGGAGAAACGTGGAGCGATCCCTGGGCGTCCTCGCTGCGCCGGTTCTTTGCCGACTGCCCCAACCAGGTGCTTTACTGGCACGCGCTCCAAGCCGCGATCGCCCGCGGCATGAAGCGCTTCGACATGGGTCGCAGCCAATGGGAATCCGGCACGTTCCGGTTCAAGCAGCAGTGGGGCGCTCGGCCGGTTCCGCTCCACTACCAGTACGTGTTGGGGCGCGCGCAGGCGGTTCCGACGCTCGAAGCGCAAAAGGAACGCTACGCGCTGGCCGTCAAGCTCTGGCAGCGGCTGCCGCTCTGGGCGGCCGCCGCGCTGGGCGAGCCGCTCAAGCGTCGATTCCCAGAGGTACTGTGAGGCCGAGGCGGTGACCATTCTCGAACGCGTCGCGCGTGAAGAATACGAACGGCGAATCGCTCCGCGCCCCCTCCTTCGCACCTTCGCCCAGAAGCTGCTCCATCAATGGGCGCGGACCTGCATTCCGCCGGGTCTCCGGATCACGTTGTACCGCGCGATGGGTGTGCGGATCGGCCGTGACGTGTTCGTCGGTCTCGATACCTGGCTCGACGACCAGTTTCCCGAGCTGATCGAGATCCAGGACGGTGTGACGATCTCGTTCCGGGTCACGGTGGTCGTGCACGACGACGCGCGGCGACTGGACCGCGTCGAAGCCGGCGCGGGTCATGGGACCGTGGCGCCAGTGCGGCTGCTGCGTGGCTGCTATCTCGGCGCCGCGTGCATGATCCTGCCCGGTGTCACGGTCGGCGAGCGTGCCGTGGTCGGCGCCGGGGCGGTCGTGACGCGGGACGTTCCGCCCGGAACGCTGGTCGTGGGGGTGCCGGCGCGCGTGGTCAAGGACGTGGAGTGAGCGCTCGCCCGCGCCCAGCGTTCGGCGCGATCGCGCTCGGGTTGTTTGCGGCATCGTCTTCGACTTCGATCCTGCCCGTCCCGCTCTCGGGGCTGGCGGCCTACATCGCTCTCGGCTTCCTGCCCGGGTTCGCCGTGGCCGCGCTCTTCGGCCCGAGCTGGAGCCTCGGGGCACGCATCACGCTCGGACTTGCGCTCTCGCCGCTCGTCACCACCGCCGCAGCCGTGCTCCTTCTGCGTGCCGGCGTCGAAATGGGCGTGGCCGCGACGATCGTGGTGTTCTTCGGTGTCGTCGGTTCACTGAATGCCTGGGGTTCCACTCCTCCAACCGGCAAAGATCCCGATTTTCGGTCCACTCCTGACGGCCGTTTCGTGCTGCTCTGGAGCCTCGGGCTCGCCGCGGCCGTTGCGTTCCCGGCACTGGTCAACCGCTACGTGCCGATCCGTAGCGACGGCTGGATCCACGCCGGGCTGATCTGGGAGATCGTCCACCATGGCATCCCACCCGAGGACCCGCGGTTCGCCGGGTTGCCGCTCAACTACGTCTGGTTTTTCAACGCCTTCATCGCGCTGCTCGTGCGGCTGAGCGGCGACGGCCCCTTCTTCTTCATGCCGCTCTTCAATGTGGTCCAGGCCGGCCTCACCGCCTCGCTCGCCTATCGGATCGGGCTCGCCGTGTGGCGCGATCGCGCCGCGGCGCGCGGGACGCTGCTCATGGTGGTGCTTGGCTTCAACGCCGCCGCCTATCTCCTGTGGCCGCTCGGTTTCATTCCCCAGCTCGCCGGCGACGTACGGGGATCCGATATGGTCATGAAGTACCTGCAGGGGGTCAAGTTTCCTCACGGGGAGATCATCTTCAGCCTCAACGCGCCATTCAGTCTCATGGTCAACTTCTTCGACAAACTGCTCACCGGCACTGCGGTTCATCATGCATACGTTCTCATGATGGTCCATCTGTGGGCGTTGTTCCTGTGGCTGGAGGATCGTCGCACCGACTCCCTCGTGCTCGCGATCGCGGCCGCGGCCGGCATGCTGTTCTTCCACGGTGTCGTGGGGTTGTCGGTGGTGCCGGTGAGCGTGGCCGTGGTCGCGGTCTTGTGTCTGCTTCGAACGCGCTGGCACTGGCTGCCCGGTGCCGGGACATGGACTCCCTTCGGCGTGGCGACCGCGGTCGGTGGCTTGCTCGCCATGCCCTACACGCGCTCGATCTGGAGCGGGTGGGCCGAGGAACGGTCCGGGCTCAGCCACTCCTACTTCCGGTTCGACGCGATCGCGCCCTGGACCCTGCTGACCGCGACCGCGGTCGCTTGGTGGTTCGCGCGCGAGCCGATCCGGCGTCTGTTCCGCGAGCGGCTGCCGGGGCCGGCGGCGGCACTCGCCCTGGCGGTCGGCATGTCGGTGTTCGCATGTGTGGTCCGGCTGCCGGGCGGGAACGAAACCAAGTTCGCTTTCGAAGCGTTCGTGCCGCTCGCGGCCGTGGCGGGCGCCGCCCTGCCTGCGATCTTCTCCCGCTGGACCGAGCGCTGGGGTCACACGCGCGCGGCATTGCTGTTCACCATTGTGTTCCTGGTCAATCCGGTGCTGAGCGTGACCGGGTTCGCGTTCGATCCCGGCCCACGCATTCGGCCCGAGCTGAACCCGCGACCCGGCGAGGAGGCCCTCGAGCGTTGGATACGCGACGAAACGCCCAAGGATGCGGTGATCGTCGACGCGTGGTTTCGCGATTTCCTCATGGTGAAGGGTCAAAGGCGGCTCTATCTCGGAACGTCGTCGGGTCCCGAGAAGGCGGCGTTCCCCGCCCGCGAGCTCGAGCGGCGGCGGGCGCTGGTTTCGGACCTCTACGGGGCGGGCCGACACTGGCCGCAGCATCGCGACGCGCTCCTGGCGCTGCGCCGACCGATCTACATCCTGTTTCGGCCCGAGGATTCGGGCGCAGCCGAGCCGTGGCGGCCACTCGAGAGGTTTGCCGGCGACGTCCACCGCGTCTACGAGCACGACGGGTATCGCGTCTACCGGCTGCGCTTCCCGACCGAGAGCGCTGGTGGCCCGCCGTGAGCGCCTTGAACCTGGCGTCGTTCAGCTTCGACATCGAGGATTGGTATCACTCGCAGCTCATCCCGGCCCGCGACCGTCACGACCACGGCGAGACCGTGGTGCGCGCGGGCACCGAGGTGATCCTCGATCTGCTCGATCGCCATAGCGTGCGCGCGACCTTCTTCGTGCTCGGCGAGGTCGTGCGCGAGCATCCCGACATCGTCCGGCGCATGGTGAGCGAGGGGCACGAGCTCGGCTGCCACGGCATGGACCATCGCCCGCTGTGGGACCTTACGCCCGAGAGCTTCCGCGCCGAGCTGCGCGAGTTCCGCACCGTCGTAGAAGGCGTGCTCGGCCACTACCCGGTGGTCGGGTTTCGCGCTCCGACGTTCAGTCTCGACCGCTCGACGGCGTGGGCGCTGGACGTTCTGCGAGACGAAGGCTACGCCTACGACTCGAGCCTGTTCCCCGCCAAGGTCAAGATGTACGGAATGGCCGACGCGCCGGTCGAGATCTACCGGCCCGCGCGCGACGACCTCGCCCGACACGATCCCGCCGGCGCGTTGGTCGAGTTCCCGGTCGCGATCGGAAAGTGGGCGGGCGTGAGAATGCCGGTCGGCGGCGGCTTCTACTTACGCGCGCTGCCGTTCCCGATGTTCGTCGCGACGCTCGATCGTATTCTCGAGCATCGACCGTTCGCGCTCTATCTCCATCCGCGCGAATGTGCGCCCGAGGCCCGGCGGCTGTGGCTGGACCCGGTCAACGCGCTGATCACTTACGTCAACCTCCACAGCGTCGTGGACAAGATGGAGAAGCTGTTCCGCCGCTACCGGTTCGTGACCATGCGCGAGGTCCTGGAAAAGGGAAGCTGGCTCGGGCCGAATCAGCGGGCGATCACTCCGCGCACGGTCCGGACTTCTGAGCCCTGAGCGAGCCGCAACCAGTACACACCGGCGCGCATCGCCGAGGTCGAACCGAGATTCACGACGTGGCTGCCAGGCTCGATGCCGGCGAGGTCGTGAGCGAGCACCCTCCGGCCCGTGACGTCCAAAAGCTCGAGTCGCGCCGAATCGGTGCTCGGCAACGAGAACGCGACCCGGAGCTCGGCGACGGCAGGATTCGGATGGAACCCGCGTAGCGAAAAGGCTGCGTCTCGGGGAACGTCCACCCAGGTCTCGCTGGAGCGCACGATCTCCGCCGGGCCGCGAAGCTCGAGCCGATAGCCGTAGCGCTCTCCGGCGCTCACCGCTGTGTCCTCGAAGCGCAGGTGACCCGTGCCATTCGTGGTCGCGCGTCCCACCGCGCTCCAGTCGGTGTGTTCCTGGCGCCGAAGGACCGTGCCCTCGACCGGGCCCGTCACGCCCGCATGCCAGATCATCTCGACACGATCCGGCTGAGCCTCGGCGCTGACGAGCGCCACCGCCACCGCCGTCGGCGGGTCGTTGGTCAGCTCCCAGGTGTCGGCAAGCGGTCCGTTCGCCCAGCCGCCAAACAAGACCGCACGGCGGCGGGCCTCGTCGTACACCATCTTCACGAAGGTGCGGGCCGGCGGTCCAGCGATCGCGCGCTCGCTCCACACGGCGCCATCGTATTCCCACGTGTCACCGAGAGGATTCGCGCCGAAGTTGGACCCCGACTGCCCACCATGGACGAGCGAGAGTCGACGATCGACGTCGTAGCACATGGCGTTGCCATAGCGAGCCGGAGGGCCAGGAATATTGACCTGATTCCAGGCCGTGCCGTTCCATTCCCACGTATCGCTCAAAAGACCCGTGGGACTCGCGCCTCCGTACATCACGGTAACGCCGCGGTCACGATCGAAGGCCATGCGTTGAATCCAGCGTCGCGGCGGACCGGTCAGCGCGCGCCGCACCCAGGTGGTCCCGTCGTACTCCCACGTGTCGCTCTGGATCGTGCCGGTGGCATTCTGCCCACCGAACAGCACCATCACGTTCCGCGTCCGGTCGAAGACCATGAACGCGTCCGCTCGTGGGGTCGGACTGGTTACGACGACCTGGCTCCATGCCGTCCCGTCCCACTCCCATGTATCGCCGAGATACACTCCGTTGTAACCGCCGAAGCTGACCGTGCGCTGGCGCGCCGAGTCGTAGGCAAACGCGTTGTCGCAGCGCGGGCTGGGCCCGGTCGTGGCCCGCAGGTCCCACTGGGTGCCGTCCCATTCCCAGGTCTCGCGGTTGACGGCGGTGAACGAGAGGTCGCTCGATCCCCCGAACAGCACCGTGATCTCGCGCGCCGAGTCATAAGCCATCCCGTACTCGCAGCGCGGCGACGGGCCGGACACGCCGCGGTCCACCCACTGCGGATCGGCCAAGACGACGAACGGCATCCTGACCGTGCGCAAGATGGGCTATCGCCTCCAGCCGTAGGGTCGTGTCCGCAGGATTGTGTCTGGCCTGCGAGCGTCGTACCTTGCCCGGTTCGTGAGACCTCTCATTCCCAAGCCATCGCCCGACGGTCGCTCGGATCGGGCGCGCTCAACTTCCCTCGGTTCCCCGGCGGCATATTGCATCGCCGTGCTCGGGCTGCTGGCCGTCCCCGCCTCCGCCGAGACGCTGCGCGGCACGGTGCGGCTGATCGAGGCCGGCAAGCCGGCCGCGGACGTCGGCGAAGCGCTGATCTGGTGGGAACCGGAGGGCGGAGCGCGCCGCGCGACCCCGGTCGAAGTCCAGATCGACACGCGAAACCGCCAGTTCGTGCCCCGCACGCGCGCGATTCCGGCCGGCAGCACGGTGCGATTCCCCAACGCCGATCCGATCCGGCACAACGTGTTCTCCGTCTCCTCGAGCAACCGCTTCGACCTCGGCCTCTACGGCACCGGCCGCGGCAAGTCGCAAGCGCTGAAACAGCCCGGCCTGGTGCGCGTGTTCTGCAACGTGCACCGGCAGATGGCGGCCTGGGTGATGGTGCTCGAGACTCCCCACCACGGCGCGCCCGACGCCGAGGGGCGCTTCGCGCTCGAGGGCGTGCCGGCGGGTGCGGGCACACTGCATGTCTGGCATCCGCGCGCAGCCACGTGGACGCGCGCGCTTCGAGACCCGGGCGAGGAGATCACTGTCGATCTGGAAGCGACGTTGCCCGCGGTCCCCCAGCACCTCAACAAGTTCGGGCGCCCCTACTCGGGAACGCCGAGCGATGCCTCGTATCGCTGACCTCGTTCCGCGCTCGCTCGGCGGTCAGATCTTTCTGCTCAGCGGCGCGCTGGTCACCGGAGCCATGCTGGTGGCCGTTGTCTTCACTGCGTGGCGCGCGGGCCAGATCGCGCGCGAATCGGTGGCGCGGGCGCTCGACGGGGCGTTCGCCGCGCAGGCGCAGATCACGCAGGATCGCATCGCCCAGCTCCGGCTGACGTCGCGGATCGTGGCCGGCGATCCGAGCTTCGTCGCTTACGTCGCCGAGAGCGACGGCCCTTCCGTGCGCGACCTGCTGTTCGAGCGGCAGCGCGAGCTGGAATGCGACTACGCCGCGGTGCTGGATCGTTCGGGACGGCTGATCGCTCATACCGGGCTCACGCTGGCAACGGGCGTGGACGTCTCGGGAATCGAGATGATCTCGGGGGCGCTCGCCGGAGCGGAACGCGTCGGCGTGTGGCGCGACCAGGGCCGTCTGTTCCTGTGCGTCGCCCTGCCGCTGGTGTCCGGCGGCACGACGCTCGAAGGCGTCCTGCTGATCGGCCATGCGCTCGACGAGCGGCTCGCGGCGCAGATCAAGCGCCAGAGCGGCGCCGAGCTCGCATTCGTCCTGCGCGGTCCCGGCGAGCCGGTGGTCGCCTCGACGCTCGCCGACACGGCGTCGCTCGGCAAGGTGGTTCGCAGCGGCGGCGGGCTCGCCTCGCTGCTCGCGGCTCCCCAGCGCGGCCGGCCGGTGGTGCTGACCCTCGATCGACGGCGCTGGGCGGCGGCAGCGGTGCCGGTGATCGGTCCGGACGATCCCGAGGGCCTGACCGCGCTGACGCTCGCGCCGCTCGACCTCGCGGTCGAGCCGTTTCGCAGGATCGAGCGGGCGGTCCTGCTGATTGGGCTGGTCGCGTTGCTCGCGGCGTTCGCGCTTTCCTACGCGCTCTCCCGCCGGGTGACGCGGCCGATCGAGCAACTCGCCGACGCGGCCGATGCGGCGCGCGCCGGACGCTTCGACCAGCCGCTGCCGACCGAGGCCTTGGGCGAAGTCGGCCGCCTGGCGCGCACGTTCGATTCGCTGCTCACCGATCTGCGTGATGAACGCGAGATGGAGACCTACCTCGCCACGCTCTCCCGCACGCTACCCGACACGGCCCCGCTGCCGCCCGCGCAGCTGGCGATCGCTCCACCCGGCACGATGATCGGCGGTCGGTTCGAGATTCTGGGTTGGCTCGGTAGCGGCGGCATGGGCGTCGTCTACAAGGCGCGCGACCATCAGCTCCACGACGTCGTCGCGCTCAAGATGCTGCGTCCCGATGCCGCAGCGGAAGGCGGACCCGAGCGCATCAAGAGCGAGCTGCGCATCGCACGTCGCATCACTCATCGCAACGTGCTTCGCACCCACGATTTCGGCGAGGCCGACGGCGCGCCGTTCATCTCGATGGAGTACGTCCGCGGCGTGACCTTGCGCGAGCTGCTGAAACAGACGACCCGGTTGCCGCTGTCGGTGGCCCTGCGCCTCGCGCGGCAACTGCTCGCCGGGCTCGAGGTCGCGCACGGTCTCGGCGTCGTGCATCGCGATATCAAGCCCGAGAACCTGATCCTCGATCCCACCGGGCAGCTCAAGATCATGGATTTCGGCATCGCTCGTGCCGCTCACGACGCCGGCGCGACCGAGACCCGCGCCGGCACGCTGGGCTATCTCGCTCCGGAGCAGCTCGCCGGACATCCGAGCGACGCGCGCGCGGATCTCTACGCCTGCGGTGTCGTGCTGTACGAGATGCTCGCGGGGCGCAGGCCCTATCTTGCGTGGGATCCGAACGAGCTCGCGTACCGCATGATGCACGAAGACCCGCCGCCGCTCGCGGAGCATGCGCCGGAGACGCCGCTACTCGTGACTCAGCTCGTCATGCGTTGCCTGGCTCGCGCTCCGGTGGAGCGGCCGGAGAGCGCCGCGGCGCTGCTTCGCACTCTGGAAACGGTGCGGGCTTGAGCGCGCACCGGATTCGGCTCGGAGTGCTTGCACTCGGCTTGGTGCTGGGTGGGACATCACCGGCACGCGCGCAGGTCGCCGACTCGACCACCGACTACTTCTCCGCGTCTCCCACGATGCTTGCGCGCTGGAGCCTCGTCCCATATGGCGACATCCGCGTCCGGCGCGACGACGTCCGCGATCGACCGGGCGCCGCCGACTTTCATCGCCAACGGCTCACGGTCCGAACCGGGCTCACGTGGGCGCCTGCCGGCAATCCGCTCCGGATCGAGGCCGGCGTGCGCGCGAGCCTCGGGAGCGACCACAACCGCGAGAGCTGGTCGTCGTTCGACAACGAAGTGGCCGACGGCTTCGACGTGGACCGGTTGATGGCCCGCGTGTCGAGCGCTGCGGGCGACGGCCTCGAGATCGGCAAGATGCGAATGCCGATGCCGCTGACGGAGTTGCTCTGGGACGGCGACCTGCGGCCGGTCGGCGTCGCCGTCGCGACATCGTTCTCCTGGACTCGACTCGAGGGCCTCACGGCCGCGGCCGGTGCGTTCACGCGCTCGCGCCTCGATGGCGACGATGCGCGCGTGCTCGCGGCACAGGTCGGATTCGCCAGCAACCCAGCCCGCCCGGGCGGGGACGTGCGGCTTTCCTACCTCGCGTTCGACGAGCTCGGCACCGGCCTCGCGCGCCAGAACCGCGTGGTCGTTACCCCCGAAGGCGCGCGGCTGGCGCCGGACTTCGGCGTCCTCGATCTCCAGATCGGCGGTCACGCGCATTTTGGCCGCGTGGCGCTGACGCTGCGGCTCGACGGCGCGATCAACCTCGCGACCGAGGATGACGCGCGGCGGGCCGTGCGCACGCGGCTCGCGGCGGGCGGGACCGACGCCCCGTTCGGCCTCGAAGGCGGATGGATCTACCAGCGCATCGAGCGGGACGCCGTGCCGGGAGCGTTCAACTCCGACGACTGGTGGTTTCACAGCCGCGCCCAGGGACACTCGGCCTTCGTGAACGCCGGCGTCGGGCGAGCCGTGTCGCTGCGTATCGCCGGCTTCGTGGAGAAGCGCGACAACGTGGCGGACGCGACCCGCAGGCTGATCGTCGAGCTGCGCGCCGGCCGCGAAGACTGAGCTAGAGGCTCGCCGCGCGGAGTCCCATCACGTCCAGATAGCGCTCCACGGCGCGCTCCAGCGAGAACTCGAGCGCGCGCGACCGCAGCGCCTCGCGATCGACCGGCGCCTGGAGAGCCTCGACGATCGCACCGGCCAACGCTCGCTCGTCGCCGACCGGGACCAGCCGGCCGAACGCGCCGTCGGCCAGGATCTCGCGCGGGCCACTATCGCAATCGGTGGCGACGACCGGCGTTCCGCACGCCAGCGCCTCGATGAGCGTGTTGGGGAGCCCCTCGAACGCCGACGAGAGAACGAACAGCGAGGACGCGGCGATCACGGCGTGAGGGTTTGGCAGGAACCCTGCGAGTGCCGCACGATCGGCGAGGCCGAGATCCAGGATCAGGCGCTCGAGTCGCGGGCGCTCGGGACCTTCGCCGAGGATCAGCAGCCGCGCGTCCCGCTCGGCGACCACGCGCGCGAACGCGCGCAGCAGCGTCGGGTAGTCCTTCTCGGGCGCCAGCCGCCCGAGGCTCGTGACCAGCGGTGGCGCGCCGGGCCCGAGCCACGGATGGACGGCCGGCTCGTGCGCCCGACGCAGCAGCTCGGGAGTGACGGTCGAGATGTGAACGACGTGTGCGCGGGCGGCAGGAAAGCCGATCGCGCGCTCTAGATCCCGCGCGACTCCGGTGGCGTTCACGACCACGGCGGCCGCCTGCGGATAGAAGCGTCGCATCAGCCATCGCAACATCGGCGCTCGCCCCGGTCCGTGTTGCGCGAGCCATGGCGTCACCGCGGTCACGTCCTGAACGATCACTCGGGTGCGCACGCCTGCCAACGCACGTGCCCCGAGCCCGACCAGGTTGTTCGGTGGCATGATCGTGAGCAGGAGATCGGGCCGCACGCGTCTCAGGTAGCCGGCCAGCAGCGGCAGCGACGAGAAGCCACGCCGCGGCCAGCGCAGCTCGACGACCGGTACCCGTTCAGGAAGCTCGGAGCGCTCGGGCGGTCCCGGTCCGACCAGCACCAGCTCGACCTGAACGCCGCGCGCGTGCAGTCCCTCGGCGAGCCGCAGCATCACGCGCTCGGCGCCGCCATAGTGCCCGGCGAGAGTCGAGAGATGGATCGCGACCCGCGGCCGTGGGTTCGTTTCCGCGATTCGAGCTTCGG